>NZ_JQMO01000002.1:614053-921079 GCF_000744785.1 Kitasatospora azatica KCTC 9699
CGGGGCGCTGCGCTGCGTGCGCCGAGGATCCTGCCCTGCTCCAGCAGTACGGCGCCGCGGGCGTCGTGGCCGAGTTCGAGGGCGAGTTCGCCGACGTTGTAGAGGGCCCGGGCGTTGTGGCGCAGTTCCTCGCGATCGTCGCAGTGGCGCGGGACCTGGTCGAGAAGCGGCCACACGCCTGGGTCGGCGTCCCTGGCGAGCAGCGTGAGCCGGGTGGCGCGAACGGCCGCCCGCATGACCGGGTACGGGCCTTCGCGCAGCAGTTCGTCGGCGCGGTCCAGCCACGTCCAGCGGCGGGCCGCGGCCTCGCCGTGCTCGTCGAAGGCCAGCGCGATCATGGCCCGAGCCGCGCGCTCGGGCAGCTCGTCCAGTTCGGGAACGGCCCTCTCGAGCTCCATGAACCCGGTGACGTCCGCGTCATTGTTGATCATCAGGAGTCCGAGGGTGAGCCGGATGTCACCGCGGGTGGCCACAGCCAACTGCGGGTCGGCGAGGAGCCCGCGCAGCGCGGCGGCGCTGGCCTTGGAGTCGACACCGTCCGCGAAGACCCGGGCCAGGGCGAGCGCGAGGCGCGAGCGTGACCCGATGTCGAGCTCCGGGGTCTCCAGGAGTTGCTGGAGCAGTGCCGCGGCGGTGCCGTCGTCTCCGACGGACACGGCCTGCTCGGCCGCCGCTTCGCCCTGCCGGAGCCACTCCTCGCGTTCACCGAGAACCCTGAGGTGATGCGCGATCTGCACCAGGGGTTGGGGCGACTGGGCCCGGAACACCTCCACCGCGCGGCGGTGCAGGCGCTCGCGCCGCGGGCCCGACAGGTGCTCGTAGGCGGCCTGCTGGGCCAGCACGTGCCGGTAGGCGTACCGGTGATCGCAAACCTCCTGGAGCAGCGCCGCGTCGAGCGCCTCGGCCAGACCCTCGCCGCCCTGCTCGGCCGGCAGGCCGGCGACCGCGGTGAGCACCGTCTCGCTCGTCGGTGCGCCGATGACGGCTGCCGCGGCGGCGATCGCCGCCGCGGGCTCCGCCAGCTCCCTCAACCGCTCGGTCACGGCTTCCCGCAGGCTCGCGGGGACCTCGGCACGAGCGAGCAGACCGGCGAGCTCACCGGAGCGGTGCCGACAGCCGTGCTCGACCAGGATCCGCAGGTCCTCCTCGGCGACCAGCGGCACACCCTCGCAGCGCTGGTACAACACCCGGACCAGGTTCGCGTCGGCGCCCGTGCCCAGGACCTCCTGGGCGAGCCCGCCGACCTCGTCCTCGGACAGCGGAGCCAGACCGAGCCGGACGATCCCCGCGCCGGGCGACTGCCGCATCGCGGTGCCGAGCGGAGGCATTCCGCTCGGCAGGTCGTCGGCGCGGTAGGTGAGCGCCAGCGCCAGCTGTCCGGGCATGTCGCGGTGGAGCAGGAGCAGCAGGTCCCGGGTCGCGTCGTCGACCCAGTGCAGGTCCTCGACCAGCAGGACGACGGGGCCGAGCTCGGACAGGAAGGCGCGCACGGCGCGGATCAGCTGCTGGCGGGCGAGCCCCGGGTCGTCCGGCTGGGTCGGCGGTGGCGGCAGCCGGCTCGCCAGGTCGGGCAGCAGCGGGGCGAGCGCTCCGGTGCTCGGCGGGAGAACGCCCCGGGGAGGAAGTGCGCGGCCTGCCTCGCGCAGGGCGTCGATCACGGGGCCGAACGGGTGCGGCTCGCGCAGCGGGTGGCAGTAGCCGGTCAGGACCAGCCGGTCGGTGAGCAGCGAGGCGGCCTCCCGGACCAGCCGCGACTTCCCGATCCCCGCCTCGCCCTCCACCAGCACCACGGTGGGCGGCTGCCGCAGCGCGGTGACCAGCACCTCCAGCTCCCGGCTCCGGCCGACCAGCCGGAAGCCCGCTGGGAATGCCGTCGCGGTCTGGAGGCGTGAGCCCATGCAGTGCCCTCGTGTTCGTCAGGTGCCCAGGGGGCCTTCGACTGGCGCGCGTCCATCATCGCGGCTGACCCGAGACTCTCAGGAGTTGATGCCGAGGCTCTCAGGAATTGATTACGTATACGTGAATCGTCTGTTCCCGGATCGCTGGGAACCACCTGGTGGTGTGTCCTGACGGGGCAGGGACCCAGGCAGCTCTGACAGGAGCCATCATGACCACCTCCGAGCGATCCCGGCTCAGCCCCGGCCCGCAACCGTCCCGGGACGACGAGCAGGGTGACCGGGGGCCGCGCCACGGTGCGGCCGTCTTCGCCGTGACCGCTGGAGCCGGCTCGGTGCCGATACTGCGGCGCCTGACCCGTCAGACCTCACGCCGGTGGAACCTCCCGGGCGCGGTCGAGCAGGCGCTCGCGGTCATCGTGACCGAGCTGGTCACCAATGCGGTGCGGCACAGCGGCAACCCCGTGGTCACGCTGCTGCTGACGGTCGACGACCGCGCGGTGACGGTCCGGGTCACGGACCGCGGTCGCCGGCGGCGGCTCGGGTCCCGCCGAGCCGGGGTCGCCGGTTCGGGGCGGGCCCGCGGCGGCCGGGGACTGCAGCTGGTCGAGGCCTACGCCTCGAAACTGACCGTGCTCCGGACTCGGGCGGGCACCCTGGCGGCCGTGGACATCGTCCTCGTCTGAGCGGCCGGTGGCGGATCCGGTACCAGGAGCACACGGCCTCGGGGGAAGCGTGACCATCAGGACTTCGGTGGCGGGGAACCTCCCCGCACCACTCACCAGCTTCGTGGGCAGGCGCCACGAGCTGGCCGAGATCGGCCGCCTGCTCGCCGTCCGGCGGCTGCTGACCCTCACCGGGGTCGGCGGTGTGGGCAAGACCCGCCTGGCCATCCAGGCCGCAGCGGCGGCACGCCCGGCGAACCCGGACGGCGTGTGGCTGGTCGACCTCGCGCCCGTGCGGGATCCGGCGGCCGTGGTGACCACGGTCGCCGGGCTGCTCCAGTTGCCCGACCTCGACGCCGGGCCGGCCCTCGGCTCGCTCGTGGACCGGTTGAGCGGACGCCGGGCGCTGATCCTGCTGGACAACTGCGAGCACCTGACCGCCGCGTGTGCCGAGCTCGCCAAGACCTTGCTGTCCGCCTGCCCGCAGCTGCGGCTGCTCGTGACCTCCCGTCAGATGTTGGGCCTCACCGGCGAGCAGGTCTTCGCCGTGCCCTCGCTGTCCGTGCCGGACGAGGCGCTCCAACTGCTGCGGGAGCGGGCCACCGCCGTCCGGCCGGACTTCCGGCTCACCGAGGCCGCGTGCGCGCCGGCCACGCGGCTCTGCGCCGCGCTGGACGGACTGCCGCTGGCGATCGAGCTCGCGGCGTCCCGGTTGCGCACCCTCACCGTCGAGCAGGCCGCGGACCGGCTGGACGACCCGTTCACGCTGCTCACCGGCGGCTGCACCACCGCCTCACCTCGGCAGCGATCGCTGCGCGGGATGGTCGACTGGAGCTACGAGCTGTGCACTCCGGCCGAGCAGCGGCTGTGGCGACGGCTGTCGGTCTTCCGCGGTGGCTTCGACCTGGACGCCGCCGAGGAGGTCTGCTCCGGCCACGGCATCGCGGACCACGAGGTGCTGGACCTGGTCGACCGTCTGATCTCGAAGTCGGTCGTCCTGGTCCACGATCACGACGGCATGCCGCGCTACCGGCTGCTGCGGACCTTCCTCGAGTACGGCAGGTGCCGGCTTCGCAGCTCCGGCGAAGAGCGGCACGTGCTGCGCCGGCACCACGACTTCCACCTCGGCCTCGCCGAGCGTCTGGCCTCGCGGTGCCACCTTCCGGGCCGGCGGGAAGCCCCCGGCCGGCTGCGTGCCGACGCGGACCCGGACCCGGACGGCGCCACCCGGCGAACCGCCCCCGCAACGGACGGCAACCCGCTGAGCCGCCGGGAGACGGAGGTGGCCGCACTGGTCGCACAGGGCATGACCAACCGTCAGATCGCCTCGACCCTCGGCGTTTCGCCGCGCACGGCCGACCGCCACATCGAGAACATCCTGGTCAAACTCGTGGTCGGCCGCCGCGCCCAGATCGCGGCCTGGTGGTCGGAGCATGGGACGCCGACTGCCCCAATGCCTGCGCCGTGACGGCGCTCCGCCGCAACAGCAGCGCCCGGGAAGGCTGAGCCTTCCCGGGCGGTCGCGTCGTTCGTCGTCCCCGTGGACCCCTACCCGCTGGTCGCGAGCCTGGTCGCCGTCGCTCGGGCGGGAGCGGCGAACGGCAGGCTCTTGAGGCCGACCGTGAGGGCGGTGGTGGTCAGGACCCCTGCTACGACCGCGAGCAGGAAGAGGAGGGGCCGGCCGGTCTCGCCGAGGGCGAAGACGCCACCGTACGGCGTCTTGCTGGTCGCACCCAGGTCCATGACCAGGGCGCCGGTCACGGCACCACCCAGCATCGAGGCCGGCAGCACCCGCAGCGGATCGGCCAGGGCGAAGGGAATCGCGCCCTCGGGGAGGAAGGCCGCCCCGAGCAGCCATCCCGTCCTGGCGTAGCCGCGCTCCCCCTCGGTGAACAGGCCGCGCCGCACCAGGGTGGCCAGCGGCAGGGCGAGGCCGGGGACCATGCCCGCCGCGATGACGGCGGCCATCAGGGTCATGTTGAGGGTGCTGAACCTCGACGGGTCGCCGCCCAGTTCCACCGAGCCGAAGCCGATGGCCGTCCTGGTGACCATCCCGCCGAGGTCGGCGCAGGCCATCGCACCGAGGACGGCGCCGGCGGCGACGGCGTTCGAGAACTCCAGGCCGGCCAGTTCGCCGTGCAGCCACTCGCTCAGCGAGTTGAGAAACTCTCCGACGACCCCGATGACCAGGAAGCTGGTGGCCACGGTCGTCACCAGCGGGAACAGCACCGTCGAGCTGAGGCCGTGCAACCGGGGAGGAACCGGGACGCGTTGCAGGGCGAGGGTGGTGACGCCGGCGAACGCCCCGGCGGCCAGACCCGCGAGGACGCCGGCCTGGACACCCGTGGCGGCGAGACCGCCCAGCGCCGCCGGGATGACCGCGGACCGCCCGGCCACACTGTGCCCGACGGCTGCGGCAACCGCCACGGCGAGGAAGGAGAGAGCGGTGAGACCGGTCTTCAGCAGCATCCCCGCCCAGGTGTGCGACTGGCTCCAGTCGCCGGTGAAGAGGGCCTGCGACGCCGTTTCGGAGATGTGCGGCCCTGCGACGGCGAGCGCGATCACGACCATGACGCCGGGTATCGCGACGATCGGCCCCAACTGGGGTGCGTAGGACGTCAGTCGGGTGCCGAACTGCCGGCCGAACAGGCCGCTTCGGCGGCTGCGGTGCGCCCGCGTGGGGCGGTTGCGACGGGGCATGGGGAGACTCCTGAAGTGGTGGGGAGGTACGGGTCGACGGTCGCGCAGCGGGCGCGGGGAGGGCGCGGGGAGGGTGCCGGACACCCGCGAACGACGGGTGTCCGGCACCTGCGGCGCGGAGTTAGTGCGTCGTGACGAGCTGGGACCCGAAGGAGCCGAGGATGTAGTCCAGGTTCACCCCGACCATGTGGATGTGGCCGCAGCAGTCCCAGTAGGCTCCCGCGTTCGATCCGACGATGTAGGCCGCGATGCCGCTGGGGTCGGTGATGTAGATGGGCGCGCCCGAGTCTCCGGGCTGGGTCCGCTGTCCGTTGTTGAACCAGGGGAAGTTGGTGCCACCCTGTTCGAAGACGAACCCGGCATTGTTCCTGATGCAGACGTCAGTTCCCGGCCAGCAGGTGTTGTACTGGCCGTTGGAGATCGGGTGGCCGCAGTGGTTGAAGCTGACCGCGCCGCTCACGCACACCCTCAGGCCGTAGTACACCGGCTGGTTGCCGAAGACCCGGATGCTGGCGCCGCTGACGTTGTAGCCGCCGGTGTAGAGCAGCGGAGCGTAGTCCGCGCCGCCGATCTCCTCGGCGTCGATGTTCGTGTCGCGCTTGTACACCTTGCCCACGTAGTTGCCGGCGCCCCCGCTGTACGTGCGGTTGTAGATGTTGGTCCACCAGCCGTAGCAGTGCGCGGCGGTCACGAACTTGTGGCCGCCGTCCCGGTCGTTGACCATGAACCCACCGGTGCAGCCGCCGCCGTTCGCGCCGATCAGCGCGTTCCCGCCCCAGAACGGCGACCAGTCGGCGAACCTGGTGTTCTGCGGCTCCAGTCGGGACTGGGACGTTTCGATCTGCCCGGGGTGGGCGTCGCTCAGCTGCTGCAGGGCGGAGTCCGGAGCGTCGCTCTTCACCTGGAGCTTGTCGTTCTGGACGTCGTACTGCGTCCCGACGCCGTAGGTGCCCGCGTCGGGGGCCCACTGCCGGTCCGTGACCGTCTGCGTCACAGCGGCCAGCGAGTCCTTGGTGAACTGGCTGGTCTGGACGGTGGCGTGCGCGTCGGACGGAAGCGCGGCGCTGACCTGGGCCTGCTCGTCGCTGGTGGTACCGGCCGGCATGACCACGATGGGAGCGGAGGAGTCACCGAAGACGCCGAGCGCCGCGTGGTCCGTGGCGACCTGCTGGACCTGCGGCCCCCACTGCGGCTGGTCCTGCGCCGGCGGGGGCGGGTCGGAGGGATCGGACGTACCGGAGGTGGCCTTGGCCGACGGGGAGTCGGTGGGGGCATCCGTGGCCGGCGCGGGCGAATCCGTGGCCGTGGGTGCATCGGTGGGGCCGGCCGTGGGCGACGCGGAATCCGTGGCCGTAGGCGAATCGGTGGGGCTGGCCGGCGCGGAGGAAGCCGTCGCCGCAGGCGAATCGGTGGGGTCGGCATGGGCGGCGGAAACGGGCCCCGCGAGCAGGGCCGCGACCGCCGCGGCTGACGCGAAGGCCTTGACGAGGCGCCTCACGTTCGTACTCGGTCTCACTTGGTGCTCTCAATCCTCGAGAGGGCGGGCCTGGTGGCGCCGCACAGCGAAGGACCGAGCGGTTCGGCTCGGTCCAGCGCGGGGAGACCGGGCACCGGCGGCGACGGGGACGGCGCCACCGAACACCCGGCGAGACCCCCTGCGCCGGACACGATCATGGGACGCCAGAGCCACCGGGAGCATGCGTGGTTCTACCCATTCCCTGGGAATTGGGCGGCGGATTCCCACGCGCACCCACAGCGAACGTCCCCTTCGATGGGCCCGTCTACTGGCCCTCGGCCGGAGCACCCTGCAAGGCGCCGGCCCGACGCAGGGTATCCCCGATCCGTTCGAGCGCGTCGTCGTCCTTCTTCACGGCCTCCAGCACCGGGCCCTCGGCCGTCCGCCAGCGGCGGGCCACGGCGTCGGCCGGCTCACCGGTGAGCAGCGCGGCGGCCTGGGCGGCGGCGCCGAGCGCGACCAGCTCCTGCGCGTCGGGCACCTGGACCGCCCGGCCGGAGAGCCGCAGCACGGTCTGCTGCCAGGCCCGCCCGCGCGCGCCGCCACCGATCAGCACCAACGGCTCGTCACCCGCCGGGTCCTCGCCCCCGGCGCGCAGCACGCCGTCCAGGGCGGTGAGCAGGGCGTGGGCGGCGCCGTCGTAGGCGGCCTGGAGCAGCTGCCCCGGGGTGGTGTCGTGGCGCAGCCCGTGGACCAGGCCTGAGGCGCCCGGGAGGTCCGGCGTGCGCTCGCCGTCCAGGTACGGCAGGACGACCACCGTGCCGCCGTCCTCGACCTCGTCCCGGTCGCGGCCGAGGAGGGTGGCGAAGCGGTCGACGGCGAGGGTGCAGTTGAGCGTGCAGGCCAGTGGCAGCCAGCCGCCGAGGGCGTCGGCGAAGCCGGCGACGGTGCCGCTCGGGTCGGCGGGCCGGTCCCGGCCAACGGCGTAGACGGTCCCGGAGGTGCCGAGGCTGAGCACCGGCTGACCGGGCATCAGGCCGAGTCCGAGGGCGGCGGCCATGTTGTCGCCGGTTCCGGTGGCCACCGGCGTTCCCTGGCGCAGCGGCAGCCCGGGGCGGACGACCCCGGCCCGCGCGCCCGGCGGGAGGACCTGCGGCAGCAGCACCGGGTCGAGGCCGATCCGAGCCAGGATGTCCTGGTCGTAGCCGTCCGGGCCCCACCAGCCGGTTCCCGACACGTCGCCGCGGTCGGTCACCGCCTCGCCGGTCAGGCGCTCGGTCAGAAAGTCGTGGGGAAGCCGGACGGCGGCGACCTGCTCGGCGGCGGCGGGTTCGTTGGCACGCAGCCAGGCCCACTTGGGGGCCGTGAAGGCGGCCGTCGGCATGCTGCCGGTGCGACGGGCCAGCTCCGCCGCACCGAATGCGGCCCGCAGCTCGGCGGCCTGGGGCGCGGAGCGGACGTCGTTCCAGAGCAGCGCGGGGCGGACCGGCCGGCCTGCCGCGTCGAGGGTGACCAGACCGTGCTGCTGGCCGGCGATCGAGACGGCGGCGGCGCGGTCCGCCCAGCCGGTCCCCGCCACGGCCTCGCCGAACGCCCGCCACCACTGCTCGGGGTCACTCTCGCGGCCGGCGCCTTCGCTGACCGTGTGCGCGGCGCGCCCCTGGCCCACGACGGCGCCGGTGTCGATGTCGACGGCGACGGCTTTGGTGGACTGCGTCGAGCTGTCGACGCCGATGACGACACGCTGCTCAGCCATGCTTTCCTCCGGTGGGGGTTCCTTCTGACGTCCAGGCATACTAATTTGTTCAGAGCCCTGACAAACACCCCCCGCACGGATCCGGAGCCGCTCCATGTCCCCCGACCCCCTCGTCCCCACCCCCGCGCACAAGTTCACCTTCGGCCTGTGGACCGTCGGCTGGCAGGGGCGCGACCCCTTCGGCGACGCCACCCGCCCCGCCCTCGACCCGGTCGAGACCGTCCAGCGCCTGGCCGAGCTCGGCGCCTACGGCGTCACCTTCCACGACGACGACCTGATCCCGTTCGGCGCCACCGACACCGTGCGTGAGCAGACGGTCAAGCGCTTCCGCAGCGCTCTGGACGCCGCCGGGCTGAAGGTGCCGATGGCGACCACCAACCTGTTCACCCACCCGGTCTTCAAGGACGGCGCCTTCACCGCCAACGACCGCGACGTGCGCCGCTACGCGCTGCGCAAGACGATCCGCAACATCGACCTGGCCGCCGAGCTCGGCGCCTCGGTCTACGTCGCCTGGGGCGGGCGCGAGGGCGCCGAGTCCGGCGCGGCCAAGGACGTGCGCACCGCCCTCGACCGGCTCAAGGAGGCCTTCGACCTGCTCGGCGAGTACGTCGAGCAGCAGGGCTACGACCTGCGCTTCGCGATCGAGCCCAAGCCCAACGAGCCGCGCGGCGACATCCTGCTGCCCACCGTCGGCCACGCGCTGGCCTTCATCAACGAGCTGGAGCGCCCCGATCGGGTCGGCGTCAACCCCGAGGTCGGCCACGAGCAGATGGCCGGACTCAACTTCCCGCACGGCATCGCCCAGGCGCTGTGGCACGGCAAGCTCTTCCACATCGACCTCAACGGCCAGTCCGGCATCAAGTACGACCAGGACCTGCGCTTCGGCGCGGGAGACCTGCGCCAGGCCTTCTGGCTGGTCGACCTGCTGGAGTCGGCCGGCTACGACGGGCCCCGCCACTTCGACTTCAAGCCGCCGCGCACCGAGGACTTCGACGGCGTCTGGGCCTCGGCGGCCGGCTGCATGCGCAACTACCTGCTGCTGGCGCAGCGGTCCCGCGCCTTCCGGGCCGACCCGGAGGTCCAGGCCGCGCTCGCCGCCTCCCGGCTGCCCGAACTCGCCCTCCCCACCGCCGAGGACGGCCTCGCCGGACTCCTCGCGGACCGCACCGCGTTCGAGGAGTTCGACACCGAGGCGGCGGCCGTTCGCGGCATGGCCTTCGAGCAGCTGGACCAGCTGGCTCTCGAGCACCTCCTCGGCGCCCGCTGATCACGCCCATGGCAGAGCCGGGTCGTGCGGGACAGCACGACCCGGCTCTGCCACATCCACGCCGAGCAGCGGGCCGGCCAGTCACCCGACCCGGCCCGGCCCGGCCCTAGCGAACGGCCTTACCCGGATTCAGGCGCGGTGCGCGCCCTTGCGGCGGGCCCGGACGCGCAGCGCCAGCACGCCGCCGCCGATGGCGAGCAGACCCACGCCGGTGACCGGGAGCAGGTCCTTGGAGCCGGTGAGGGCGAGATCCTTGGCCGAACCCCCGGTCGGGCTCGACGAAGGCGACGCGGAGGAGCTTGCGGCGCCCGCCGGCGATCCGCCCTGCGCCACCGGGCTGGCGGACCCCGCCGGCGAGCCCTGCGCGGTGGGCGGCGGCACCGGAGCGGCAGCCTTGTCACGGGTGAACGCCAGTGTGCCGAAGCCCAGTTGGTCGAAGCCGCCACTGTTCGGACCGTAGTCGCCACCGCCGCCCTCGGGGGCGACTTTCGCCGCCATGGCGCTGGTGTACGGTGCGGAAAGGCCGCGGCGGTTGACGTAGTGGTTCTGGATCACCGCCCAGATCGGGCGCAGATCGCCCCGACTGTCGGCGGAGGGCTTGGTGTCGTCCACCGTCTTCGACCAGACACGGGGCGCGCCCTGCTGGAACGTGAGGCGGGTGAACGGGACGTCCTCGCCGAGGTTGTACTTGGCGACGTACTCGGCCCCCTTGAGGAAGCGGTTGTCGTCCTCCCCGTAGAGGTCGATGCCCTGGTTCCAGGCCATCTCGCACAGGGCGCCCATCAGGCCGACGGCGAGCGTGGTGTGCCCCTGGTCGCGGCCGGACTCCTGGAACTGGGCCAGGCCGCCGGGGTGCACGTACGGGATCGCGTGCTGGAGCGAGCCGTTGCCCGGCCCGTTCCGGTAGTACTCGACGGCCTGGTCGACCTTGGCCCGGTCGTCGCACAGGACGCCGATGGCGAAGACGCCGCAGAGCGCGAGCAGGTCCCAGCTGGCGTAGTAGTTGGTGATGTACGCGCCGTTGTGCTCCCGGAGGAAGTTGTCGCAGACCGGGTAGAAGACCTGCAGCATCATGGTCTTGAACCGGTCGAGGTCGAACCCGGGGTATCCGCGCATCAGTTCGGCCGCGTTGGCGAACTGGTAGCCCTGGATGCCGGCTGCGAGGTAGTGGTCGGCACTGCCGGTGACCTGCTTCAGCGTCACCGACCAGGCGTTGAGGATGTCCCGGGCGGCGTCGCCGTGGGCCCGATCGCCACTGATCCGCCAGCGCAGGGCGTTCTGGTAGGCGGCGTGGACGTCGTTGTAGAGGGTCGGGAAGTTCTGCGGACTGCTGCCTCCCCGGTAGACCACGGCCTGGGGGTTCGCCTTCCAGTCGCTCTGCGCATGCCGGTTGGCCGTCAGCCGCTGCCAGCCGGCCAGGTACGGCTGAGCGCCGGCCGTGACCTTGGCGGCGATCCGGTCGAGGTCCGCCTGGGTGTGCAGCAGCCCGGGGTGCGCGAACGCCGGTGCGGGGGCCGCCGCGGCGCTGGTCGTGCCGCTCGCCGCGACGGCGGCGGCGAGTCCGGCCGTACCGGCGAGCTTCAGCAGGCTGCGGCGGCTCGGCTGCTGAGTGTTGTGATGCTGAGTCACTGGGGTGTCTCCCGATCTTCGACGCTTCCAATCAGGAGACGCCCAGGAATGTGAGCGATAACAGAAACCTCGGGTCTGATCTTAGGACGGAGTTCGAGTGCTGTCGGCTCGGCCCGCCCGCTGACGGGTGCCCGGCTCGCCTCGGAGCTGGACCAGACCAACTACCACTACCGGATCGAGGGTTCCAGCGACAACAGCGCGTGGACCACCCTCGTCGACAACACCGCCACCACCAGGACCAGCCAGGTGCAGACCGTCGCGTTCCTGGCGCAGGCACGGTACCTGCGCGTCCGTGGTGCGGCGTTCGTAGCAGCGGGCGAGTCGGTGGAAGGCGTTCTGCCAGGCGTGGGTGCGCTCGACGTGCCACCGTTGGCTCGCCTGGATCGGCGCCTTCTCGCCCTTGCGCGCGATGCGGCCGTGCAGGTTGCGGGCGCTGAGTTCGGTGCGGGTCTTGTCCGAGTCGTACCCGACGTCCAAGTGCACGGTGATGTCGTCGGGCAGCGGCCCGACGTCGTCCAGCAGGTCCAGGGTCGGCGGACGCGCGGACGGCACCTGGACCAAGCGCCTGCGCGAACTCGCCCGCCCCGCCGTCCTCATCCTGGGCGACTTCGCCATGCGCGAGCTCACCCCCGCCCAGGCCGACGATCTGTACGAACTCATCGGCGAGCGCACCGGCCAGTCCTTCATCCTGACCTCCAACCGCGCCCCGACCGACTGGTATCCGCTGTTCCCCAACCCCGTCGTCGCCGAGTCCCTGCTCGACCGGATGATCAACAACAGCCATCAGCTGTTCATGAACGGCCCCAGCTATCGGCCGAACAGCGACCCAAGACCGGCCCGGCTGGCACCCCCACCAAACCTGAGTAACGATCAGATCAGGGCCGCACCTGGGGAATAACGTGATCGTGGGCCTGGGGAATTACGTGATCGTCCACACGCAGAGAACGATATCGACAACGATTGACTTGGTGTTGCCGGGCCCGCAGACTCTGACGCACCAAACTCGCGGTGACGCACATCGCGTTTCAAAGTGCTCACAGCGAAGGGCGACCATGCGCAGAAGTCTGCCCCCGTCGGCCGAGGCCGGCACCGCGGTCGGCGGGGCCGGCCCCGGGCGCCCGGCCAGGCCGGTGCTGCCGCTCGCGGCCGTCGCCTTGACGCTGGTCGCGGCCGTGACCGCGGCGCTGCTCGCGATCCGCCCGGCGACGACGGACGCCAAGTCCTCCCAGCGCGGTCCGGATCCCACGCTGGCCGGCGTGGCTGCCGCGACCGGGCCGTTCACCACCGCACAGGTCAGCGTTCCGCCCGGCGACGGCTTCAACGGCGGGACGATCTACTATCCGGCCGACACCAGCCGGGGGACCTGGGCCGCGGTCGCCATCTCGCCCGGATACACCGCGCTGTTCGCCGACGAGGAGGCCTGGATGGGCCCCCGGCTGGCGTCGTTCGGCTTCGTGGTGATCGGCATCGAGACCGACAGCCGTACCGACTACGACAGTCAGCGCGGCACCCAGCTGCTGGCCGCGCTGGACTACCTCACGACACAGAGTCCTGTGCGCAACCGGGTCGATCCCCGCCGGCTGGGCGTCATCGGGCACTCCATGGGCGGCGGCGGGGTCGTCTACGCCGCCGAGAACCGGCCCTCGCTCAAGGCGGCGGTCGCGCTCGCGCCGTACTCGCCCACGCAGGACATGTCGACGGACACCGTGCCGACGATGGTCATCGACGGCCAGAACGACACCGTGGTCACCCCCGCTGCCGTGGACGCGCTGTACGCGACGCTCCCGGCGTCCACCCGAAGCGCCTTCATGCAGATCGACGGGGCCGATCACGCCTACTACACCCACCCCAATCCGGTCGAGATGCGGGTCCTGATCCCCTGGCTCAAGATCTTCCTCGATAACGACACCCGGTACACCCGGTTCCTGTGCCCGTCGCCGGCCGATCCGAGTGGGGTGTCGAGCTATCACAGCAGGTGTCCTTAGGGTGCGGATTGTGATGATTTGCGGCATACGGAACCGCACCCGACAGCGAAACGCTCGGATCGGGTGCTCCGCCGCCCAGCCTCGCCCTGTGCCCACCCTTCGAAGGGCGGACGACCGGCCAAGCACACCGCCGAGTTCGTCTTCGGCGACCCGGCCACCTGGAGCGAGCCGAACGTACGTTGGACTTCGTCGGGGTCGGCGCGGACGATCCGCAGCCGGGCGTCAGGATGTAGGTAGCCGGTGGCCCAGCCGCGGCGGACCCAGGCGCCGAGGGTGATCTCGGACGGGTGCGGTTTGATCCATCACCAAGGCCCCGGCGGCGGCGAGGCCGCCGGGCGCTCACCGGTCGATCGGGGCAAACAGGGCCTGAAACGCTCGGGCATGACGGATGGTTATGGAATCCCGCTCGGCAGGGTCCTGGCCGGAGCGAACCGTCACGACTCCCCGTTGCTCGCGCCGACCCTGGACCTACTGGACGACCTCGGGCCGCTGCCCGACGACATCACCGTGCACTTGGACGCCGGGTACGACTCGGACAAGACCCGCACCGAACTCAGCGCCCGCAACCTGCACGGCCGCATCGCGCGCAAGGGCGAGAAGGCGCCGATCCAGGCGAGCCAACGGTGGCACGTCGAGCGCACCCACGCCTGGCAGAACGCCTTCCACCGACTCGCCCGCTGCTACGAACGCCGCACCACGGTCATCAACGCCTTCCTCGACCTCGCCGACACGATCATCACCATCCGTAGCCTGATCCGCCGGGCATGGACCACCCACCGCTGGGACAACCGCCCGAACCGCCGCCCATGAGCGCACGCCCATCTGCGCGAGCTCTTAAGCGGAGCCGAGACCGCAAGCCGTCCTTCGACTGAGCGAGTGGAGCCAGCGGGCGGGCGCGGGCGGGCTACCCGGCCCACAACGTCTGACGGGGGATCAGCCGAGCAGAGCCGGTGCGCTGACCGCCCGAGCGATGCGGGGCCCGACCAGACGCTCAGCCGTGGCGAGCCGGTACCAGGCCGCGCCTGTCACCTCGGACTCCTGGAGAGGACCCACATCCACATTCGCGTGAATCGTCCTGAACACGATTCCAAGGTCAAGATGATGGTGGGCCGGCTCATCTTTCTCCGGGCGAGCCGGGACCTGGCCGTACTCGATGTACACAGGTGTCTGCGACGCTGGGACCACATCGGCGGGGTTCAGCCCGGTCTCCTCCGTCAGTTCGCGCAGTGCTGCGGCGCACAGATCGTCGTCGGTGGGCTCAAGGTGGCCCCCAGGCTGCAGTGTGATCCCGTACGCCAAGTGCTCGATGAGCAGGACCTCAGCGTCGGCGCGAACAAGGAGCGCGCCAACGGTCACGTGCATGGGGAAGCTCCGCCGTGAGGCGAAGTCCCGCCCTTCGGCGAGGAGCCGCAATGGCTCGGACAGCTGCTCCACTTCGTCCGGGTGTCGCGCAAGGTAGGCGGCAAGGACGTCCGCGATGGCTGAATCACTGATCGCCATGCCCGCCACGACGCAAGAGCATCTGATGGGCCTGCTCAGCCGGAAGAGCACTCGAGCTCAAGCCCGACCAGCGCCTGTCTGCACAGCAGAATCGTCAAATTGCGGGTACCAGTTCGATGCTCTCACTCCGACTGTGCGCATGGAGCGGGCCGCCCGGTGGGTGGCCCGCTCTGCTCATGCGGGTGGTGGTCAGGCCTTGCCCTGCAGCCGCCAGATCTGGTTCTTCTTGGTGCTGAGGACGCTGCCGGTGTCGCAGGTCCACTGGTCGATCAGGGCACCGGGGGCGGTGGAGACTCCGGTGACGTCGACGCACTTGCCGCTGTGGGCGGCGACGAGCTGGTAGTCCTGGCTGTTGCCGAGTGCGGTGACGGGGTTGAGGGTGAACTGCTGGTTGGTCTGCCCGTTGCAGGTCCACTGCTCGACGGCGGCGCCGTCGGTGGTGGAGGCGCCGCTGACGTCCAGGCAGAGGCCGCTGAGCTCGTTGACGACGGTGTAGGTGTTGGCCTTTCCAGCCACCGGCTTGAGGTCGAGCAGCTGCTGGTAGCCGCCCTCGCAGTAGTACTGCTGGTACTGGGTGCCGGGGCTCTTGGAGATGTTGGTGTCGTCCAGGCACTGGCCGCTGTTCTCGCTGACGGCGACGGTGGAGATCGTGGTGTTGGACGGCGGGAGCAGGGTGACGGTGTAGCCGTCCTTGGCGTTGGTGTACGGGATGGTCACCGCGGCGGTGTTGTTGGCGGTGGTCAGGGTGGTGTCGGAGACGGTGACGGGTCCGGCGACCGCGTTGCCGTCGGGGATCCGCTGCACGACGGCGCGGACCCGGCCGTTCTGCACCACGGAGGTGGTGTTCAGGCCGGTCAGGTTGACGGTGACGTTGCCGGTGTTCCCGTTGGAGCCGAGCAGGATCTTGGCGTTGCCCGCGGTGTTGTCCTTGGTGGCGAGGCCGTCGATGCCGTTGCCGGGCACCAGGTTGACGATGTTTCCGGTCTGCGAGCCGTAGTAGCGGTACATGAACCACTCACCGCGCGGCAGGTACTGGCCGGAGCTGTTCTTGGTGAGCAGGTTCGCCTCGTAGTCGTGCAGGGCACCGCCGGAGGCCCAGTTGCCGCGCAGACCGTCGGCGCCGGCCCGCTCCAGGCGGCCGATGTACCAGCCTCCCCCGCCCGGGTTCTGCTGGGAGAGCCCCGCGTACTCGTTGATCTGGTACGGGCGGGTGTTGGTCAGGCCGTGCGCGGCGAGGGTGGAGTTGGCGCTCGAGGCTCCGGAGACGGGGTCGGCCGGCTCTGAGTGCCAGCTGTAGATGTCCGGGGCGACGTTGTTCGCCTTGACGTAGTTCAGGTAATTGGTCCACCAGGTGGTGCCGGCGGTGGGCTGGCCCGCCATGCTGGGTCCGACGATGAGCTGGCCGGGGAAGTTGGACCGGACATCGGCGTAGAAGCGGGACCACATCTGCAGGTACTGGGTCTGGCTGCGGGCCCAGAAGCCGCTGCCGTCCGGCTCGTTCCACAGGTCCCACTGGACCGTCAGGTGGTTGGCCTTGACGTCGGAGAAGAGCTGGTTGACGAAGTTGTCGAAGAGCGTCCAGTCGCCGTTGTCGCCGGGGAAGGCCGTCACGTTGGTGGTGCCGTCGGCGCCCCACAGGTCGTGCGGCAGGAGGATGAAGGTGCCGCCGAGGGCGGCGGTGCGCTTGGCCTGGGCCAGGGTGGCGTTCCAGCGGGTCTGGTAGCCGGCGAGGCTGGTGGAGTAGCCGCCGCTGTTGAGCTGGGCACCGCCGGCCCGCTCGAAGTGCCACTTGAGGTCCGTGTAGAAGTGGTCCTGCGGTAACGTCCCGTCCGGGGTCATCCCGTAGAGGGTGCCGGACGCGTGGTACGTGGGGGCCCCGCCGGCGTTGGCGAAGTCGACGGTGACGGAGGTGTCGGCGGCGTGGGCCGAGGTGGCGGGCAGCGCCACGCTGCCCAGGGCTGCGAGCAGGGCTGCCGCCAGTGTGGCTGTTTTGCGGGCGGCTCCGGAGCGGACGCGCGCGAGGGGGGTCATGCGCAAGGTGCTCTCCCGTGGTGGGTGGGGGCTCCCGGGCCGGGGTGGCCCGGGAAGTCTGGGATGTCCCGGCGCGGGTGACGGCTCGCCGGGACGGGGGTGGACGGCTCAGCGGGGCAGGGTGCCACCGAGGTCGGTGAGCAGGGCGAGCTCACGGCGACCGGCGTGGGCTTCCGCCAGCAGGAGGTAGGCGGCCGCGGTCCAGGTGTAGGCGCGGTCGCGCAGTCCGGCGCCGGTGCGGGCGTCGAAGTTCTCGGCGAACCCGGAGGTCTCGCACAGTGCCCGGAAGCGCGCGCTGATCTCGTCGGCCAGTTCCACCTGACCGGCGCGGCGCAGGCCGTCCTCGATCAGGACGGTGGAGGGGGCCCAGATCGGGCCGCGCCAGTAGCCGTCGTCCTGGTAGTGCGGGGAGTCCGGGGCTTCGGTCGCCAGCCCGTACGCGGTGAGGTGCTCCTCGATGCGGCGGGCGAGGACGGTGCTGACCTCCTCGGGGAGGTGGTCGCCCAGCACGATGGGCATCAGCTGCAGCAGGCTGCGGCTGGTCCAGGTGTCGTCGGCGTCAGTGTCGGCGTCGGCGTCGGCATCGGCGGCTCGGGCGAGGAAGCCCTCGCCGTTCCACAGCTCCTCGATCATCGCGGTCTGGGTCTCGGCGGCGGTGCCGCGCCAGGCCGCGGCCTGCTCGTGGCGCCCCAGTTCAGTTGCCAGGTCGGCGAGTTCGTGCAGCTGCAGGACGAGGAAGGCGGCCAGGTCGGCGGTGACGACCACCCGCGCGGGATCGAAGATGGTGGCGTTGTCCCAGCCGCTGTCGTTGCCGTGCTGGTAGTGCGGCAGCCGGCTGCCGGGGGCGCGTCGGTGCTCCAGCCAAAAGGCGGTCCAGCGCGCCAACTTGTCGTGGAGCTCGGCCAGTTCCTCGTGCGACAGCGGCTCGGCGACGCGCCGGCGCAGGTTGTGCACGGTCCAGCCGTGGATCGGCGGTTTGACGAAGTTGTACAGCACCTCGGAGTGGGTGACGGAGTCCGGGAGCGCGCCGGTCTCGTCCTGGTGGTCGAAGGGCAGCGAGAACTGGTCCAGGGCCAGCAGGGGGCGGCCCCCGGCCAGGGCGAGGGCGTTGAAGCAGTGGTCCCAGCTCCAGACCTTGTCCATCCAGTGCTTGGACATCAGGACCCCGGGTCGGGCGAGGAACCCGGCCGGGCGGACGGTCGCCGACCAGAGCACGTACGCGGCCAGTTCGGCGGCCGGGGTGTCCGGCAAGCGCCAGGGCGCGACCTCGTCGACGAAGGCGGCGAAGGACTCCCGCACAGCGGCCACGACCGCGTCGAACTCCGAGGCTGCCGTGAACGGCGCGCGGGTGTTGTCGAGTTCCTCGATCGCCGCCTCCCAATCCTCCTCGGTACCGGCTTCGCCCGCCAGCACGAGCTGGCGGTCGGCGCCGCCCAGGGCCTGGGCGCCGAGGACCTCCTCCACTCGGCCGCGCAGCAGGGTGACCCGGTACCGGCGGCCGGTCTCGTAGCTGGTGAAGACGTACGAGCCGTCGACCGGGTCGCGGTAGAAGTAGGTGCCCCCGAACGGGGTGAGCTGCGGTGCGGCCGATTCGATCCGCAGTGCCGTCCCGGTGCCGCGAAGCCGCACGGTGTCGGGCGACTGGTAGGCCAGGTCGATCCGGCCGGCGGGGTGCTCCCAGCTGAGCATGCCGGGAGTCGCCAGCACGGTGGCACCGAGCCTGGTGCCGGTCGCCGAGTCGACCGGCACCAGGCACAGGACCGGATGGAGACCGGTCTGATGGGAGATCAGGTGCAGGTCCTGCGCACGGGCGTGCTGCGCGACGACGCGTGAGAAGCAGAACCAGGACCCGTACGTGCTGAACGGGATCTCGTCGACCGGGAAGGCCGGGCCGGTACGGGTTTCGGTCATGGACAGGGGACTCGTTTCTGTGACAGGGGCGGGATGTCTGCGAGGGGCCGGGTCGTCAGTCCTTGACGGCTCCGGTGGTCACTCCTGCGGCGACATACCGCTGGGCGAGTACCAGGACGAGCGCGGCGGGCAACGAGGCGACCACGGCGGTGGCCATGATCGCGTTCCACTGCTGGTTGTTGTTGCCGATGTAGTGGTAGATGCCGAGGGTGATCGGCTGCTGCCCGCCGCCGCCGTCGAGGGTGCTGGCGAAGACGAAGTCCGACCAGGCCCACAGGAAGGCGAACAACGAGACCGTGACCACCGCGTTGCGGCTCATCGGCAGCACGATGGACCAGAAGGTCCGCAGCTGGCCGGCGCCGTCGGTCTTAGCCGCCTGGAGGAGTTCGCCGGGGATGCCCGACATGAAGGCGGTGAAGATCAGGACCGCGAAGGGGACGGCGAGCGTGGAGTCCGCCACGATCAGGCCCAGCACGGACTGCAGCATGCCCAGGTTGAGGTAGATGGCGTAGAAGCCCATCGCCATGATGATCCCCGGCACCATCTGCGCGGCCAGCAGTACGAAGTTGAGCAGCCCACCGCCGCGCGGCCGCAGTTTGGCCAGGGCGTACCCGGCGGGTGCGGCGAGCAGCACGGTGAGTGCGACGGTGCCGAGCCCGATGACCAGGCTGGTACCGAGGTAGGGCAGTTGCTGGTCCAGGACGGCGCGGTAGCCCTCCAGCGTGCCGTGCGTGGGGAACAGGTTCGGCGGGCTCTTGCGCATGTCCTTGTCGCGGGTGAACGAGACGTTCACCATCCAGTAGACCGGGAAGAGCATCACCGCGGTCAGCAGCACCCCGATCGCCGTCTTCCACCAGGCGGACCCGGTGGGTCGTTGTGCCGTCATGCGCTGTCCTGCCTTCGCTGGAGGCGGATGTAGATCAGGCCGAAGCCCAGCGCGGTGAGGACCAGCAGGTTTCCGACCGCGGCGCCCGGGCCGAAGGCGGGCAGCAGACTGCCGAAGCCCAGGTGGTACGACCAGGTGGCCAAGGTGGTGGAGGAGTCGTTCGGTCCGCCCTTGGTCATGATCCAGATGATGTCGAAGACCTTGAGGGTGTAGATCAGGCCGAGCAGCAGGGTGATCGCGGACACCGGCCGCAGCAGCGGGAAGGTGACGTGCCTGAACCGCTGCCAGGCGCCGGCTCCGTCGAGGGACGCCGCCTCGTAGAGGCTTTCGGGGATGGACTGCAGCCCGCTGTAGAGGACCACCAGGTTGAACGGGACGCCGATCCAGATGTTGGCGACCGTCACCGACGCCAGCGACCAGGCGGGCGAGGTGAGCCAGTCCACCTGGCCGATGCCGACCGCGTGCAGTGCGGCGTTGACCACCCCCGAGTCGCTGTTGAGCATCCACGACCAGGTGGAGCCGGACACGATCAGCGGCAGCAGCCAGGGCACCAGGAACAGCGCCCGCAGGGTGGCCGACAGCGGGAAGTGGCGGATGAAGAACACCGCCAGGGCCAGGCCGATCGAGTACTGGAAGACGAGCGAGACGGTGGTGAAGACCACGGTGTGCAGCAGCGCGGGGACGAAGGTGGGGTCGTCCAGGACCTTCTGGTAGTTCGCCAGGCCGGTGAACGGCGCGTCGCCCTGCACGAAGGAGCGCACCGTGTAGTTCCGCAGGCTCAGGTCGATGTTGCGGTAGAGCGGGTAGGCGTAGAAGACGACCAGGTAGATGATCACCGGTGTCAGGAAGCCCCAGGCCGCCCACTGCTCGGAGCGGGGTCGGCGGCGCGCCGCCGGCGGCGGCTGGGGCGGGGCGGCGGTGGCCGCCCCGCGCCGGTCGCGCACAGGCCGGGGACCGACCGGCAGCTGTGTCGTGTCATTCATGGCAGAGCCTGTGATCCTTTTGCTCGTAGAGCCCGTGAGCCAGAGCCTGTCCGGCCCTAGTGGACGGCGGACTGCGCTGCCGAGAGCGCGTCCTGCGGGGACTTCGATCCGCTCAGTGCGGACTGGACGGCGCCCCACAGCGGCTCGGAGATCTTGGGGTACTTCGTCCCGAGGTTGTCGCTCGTGCGTCCCTTCGCGGCCTTGACCGCGTCCACCCAGGACTTCAGATCGGCGTCGTCGGCCACCTGCTTGGCCTGGACGGCCTCGGTCGGCGCGATGTAGGAGAGCGTCTGGTCGGTGGCGAAGGAGTTCTCGGCGTTGGTCAGACAGGTGACGATCTTCTGCGAGACGGCGTAGCGGTCGGTCTTGGCCTGCACCGGGACGGTGACGAACTCCCCGCCGGTGGGGGCGGCGGCGTTGCCGCCGTTGCTCGCCGGGACCGGGATGACGCCGTAGGCGAAGCCCGCCTTCTTGGCATTGGCCAGCTGCCAGGTGCCGTTCTCCGCGAAGGCGAACTGCCCGGTGGCGAACTCCTGCCAGCTGGTGGTCTGGGTGTTCTGCAGCACCGAGTTGGGGGCGTAGCCGTTCTTCAGCCAGCCCGTCCACAGCGACAGTGCGGAGGCCGCCTCGGGCGAGTTCAGCTTGGTGAGCTGCGCGCCGGAGCCCCAGAACCACGGCAGGAACTGGAAGCTGCCCTCCTCCGTGCCGATCGCCGAGAAGGTGATGCCCTTCTTGCCGGCCGCCTTGACCTTGGCCAGCGCGGCGGTGAGGGAGGCCCAGTCCTTGACCGAGGAGACGTCCACCCCGGCGGCCGTGAGGAGGTCCTTGTTGTAGTACAGCGCCAGGGTGTTCGCGCCGATGGGAGTGCCGTAGGTCTTGCCGCCCGACTGCCCGGCCGCCAGCAGGTTCGGCGCTGCCGCGGAGGTGTCGATCTTGTTGACGTCGGTGCTGGTGAGCACCCCCGCCTCCGCGAGGGTGGAGACCACCGGGTTGTCGACGATGAGCACGTCGGGAGCGGCGCCCTGCTGGGCCGCGAGCAGCGTCTTGTTGGTCAGGTCGCTGGTGTCGAACGCGGTGCGCTTCACCGTCACGCCGGCCTGGCCGGCGCAGGTGTTCAGCAGCGTCGCCCACGGGGACGCGCCGTCGAACTGCGGGTACGGGTCCCAGAGGGTGTAGCTGCCGGAGCCCGCCGCACCGGCGGTGGTGGCGCCGCCGCTGGAGGAGCAACCGGCGGTGGTGACGGCGAGGGCGGCCACGGTCAGGACTGCGGCGGTCAGACGCCGTCCACTGGATCTGGGCATGACGTTGTCCCTTTCGAGCTGGTGTGCCTGGCGGCAGTGGGTGGGAGCGCCTGGCGGGCTGCTCCCCGAAACGGGTATCGGCCAAGGGACTTGAGGCTCTGCCGATGGCTGTCGAATCGATACGCGAATCGGTTCGATGAACATAGGCCTGCGAAACGGGGTCGTCAATACTCCGGAACGAACACATTTCCGCCGTGTGAAGCGGCGCAGCCCGGCTTGACCGGCCACTCCCGCCGCACTAACGTCGACCGAATCGATTCGACCGCGCGAACGGTCTTGTGCGCATTCAGGAGAGCGATGAACATCGGGGAGATCGCCCGTCGAGCAGGCGTGTCGCGCAGTACGGTCTCCTACGCGCTGAGCGGCAAGCGCACCGTGTCGGAGGCGACCCGCAGGCGCATCCAGGACGTCATAGACGAGCTCGACTACCGGCCCAACGCCGCCGCCCGAGCCCTCAAAGAAGGCCGCACCCGCACCCTCGGGCTCGTCGTCCCCCCGGCCGGCACCCGCCTCACGCACATGCAACTCGACTTCGTGGCCAGCGTGGTGGAAGCCGCCGCCCGGGTCGACCTCGACGTGCTGCTCTCCCCCTCCGGCGGCGACCACGACCGCTCGTTCGAGCGCCTGGTCTCCGGCAGCCGGGTGGACGGGGTGATCCTCATGGAGATCCGGATGGAGGACGCCCGGGTCGCCCGGCTGCGCAAGGCGGGTCTGCCGTTCGTCGGGATCGGCCACACCGCCCGGGACGACGACATGTGCTGGATCGACGTCGACTACGCGTCGTTGATCGCCCGCTGCGTCCACCACCTCGCCGACCTCGGCCACCGGGCCGTCGCCCTGATCAACCGCTCCCCCGAGCTGGTGGCCACCGGCTACGGCCCCGGCCTGCGGGCCGCCGAGGGCTTCGCGGCCGCGGTGGCGGAGCGGGGCATCACCGGCTACGCGTACCCGTGCGGCGACGACACCGCCTCCGGGCACGGCGTCATCGAGCGCATCCGCGCCGAGCACCCGGAGGTGACCGGCATCGCCACCCTCAACGAGGCCGCGCTGTCCGGGGTTTGGCACGCCCTCGAGGACGCCGGGCTGCAGGTGCCCCGCGACGTGTCCATCGCCGGAGTCGCCGCGCGCCAGTGGGCCGAGGACTTCCGTCCACCGCTCACCTCCGCCGACGTCCCCGCCCGGCAGATGGGCACCCAAGCCGTGGAACTGCTCGTCGAACGCATCGCCGCGCCCGACACGGCGCCGCGTCACATCCTGCTCACCCCGCCCATCTCGCTGCGCGCCAGCACCGGTCCTGCCCCCGCCGGGGGGTGAGGTGTGGCGCCGGGCCCTCAACGGACCGGAGCGGCCAAGGGCAGGCAGGCCACCATGCGGGTGCCCGCGGGCGTGATGCCGGCCCGGGTCCAGCTGGAGCACAGGCGCACGAGATCCAGCCCGCGTCCGTAGGCGGCGTCCGCGTCCTCCGCCACCCGGCGGCGGGTGGGACGGGGACGCCACCGGCCGGTGTCCCTGACCTCGAGGGTCAGGGAGCCGTTCTCGACGCTGATCAGCACGGTGACGTCGGGGCTGCCGCTGTGCAGGACGACGTTGGTGACCAGTTCACTGACCACGAGACACAACTGGTCGACGACACCGGTCGGCAGCGACCACCGCTTGGCGCTGTCACGGGCGAACCGGCGCAGGGCCGGCACGGCCGCGACCGAGACCGACATGGCGCACGCGGCCCGGAACTGGGAGGCCGGAGAGCAGACGACCCCGGGCAGAACGGGTGCCGTGCTGCGGGTGGCCTCATCGGTGACCATGCTCGACTCCTGGACGGAACGGACAGTACTTGTGGCTGATTCGACCGTGCGCCTCCGTGGCGGGCCGGAGCAATGGGAGACGATTTGAGTGGGTATACCCATCCGGCCCCGCACGTCTGATCTTGTTGGTGGCCAGGCACGGGTCTAGCGTGGCTGGGAGGGACGGTGATCCTGTGGCCGGGACGGTCGACCAGCAGAGCGCTACGGCCTTGGGCCGGGGCTTCACCTTCGTGGGCCGTCGGCGGGAGCTCGGCCTGCTGCTTGCCGCGGCACGCCATCCGCCGGCCGTCGTGATGCTCGAGGGCGAGGCCGGCATCGGCAAGTCCCGGCTGGTGCGGGAGGCAGCGCGGATTCTCGGCACGGAGGGCCACCGCGTGGTGACCGGCTTCTGCCACCCGCTGCGCGAGCCCCAGCCCTACGGTCCGGTGATGGACGCACTGCGCAGAACGGGTCCGCTGCTGCCCGCCACCGGCATCCCGCCGACGGCCGGTGCACTGGCCCCCCTGCTGCCCGACCTGGCCGACCGCCTTCCCCCCGCGCCGCCCGGGCCGGACGATCCGGGCACCGTGCGCCACCGGCTGATCCAGGCGGTGCGGTCCCTGCTGGGCGCGATCGGCCCGGCGGTCCTGGTCATCGAGGATCTGCACTGGGCCGACCAGGCCACCCGTGAGCTGCTCCTGCTGCTCGCCCGCGACCTGCCGGAACACCTCGCCCTGGTCCTGACCTACCGGGCCCAGGACCTGCCGCCCGGCACGCCGGTGCTCGGCACGGCCTACCGTCATCCGCCCAACACCACCGGCGCGGTGATCCATCTGCCCGCGCTGTCCAGCAGCGACATCGAGGATCTGGCGAGCGCCGCGCTCGGCCCCCGCGCCACGCCCGAGCTCTGCTCCGCGCTGTACCGCCGCAGCGAGGGCCTGCCGCTGGTCGCGGAGGAGGACCTCATCACCCTGCGCGAGCAGGGCGACCAGCACGGCCGCCACGACGTCAGGGAGCTCGAGCACTCCGGGGTGCCCAGCGGGCTTCGCGAGGCGATCACCGAGCGGCTGACGGCGCTGTCCGAGCCGGGCGCCGCCGTCGTCGACGCGGCGGCGGTGCTCGCGGTCCCGGCCACGGAGGAGCTGCTCACCAAGGTGGCCGGACTCGACTCCGAAGCGGGTGCCGACGGCCTGATCGACGCCCTCCAGGCCTCGCTCCTGCGCCAGACGGACTCGGGCCTGTACGCCTTCCACCACGTGCTCGGGCTGCAGGTCGCCTACCAGCACATCCCCGGGCCGAAGCGGGCCCGGCTGCATCGGCGCGCGATCGAGGCACTGCAGAACCAGCACCCGGTCCCGCTCGTTCAGATCGCCCACCACACCCTTGCCGCGGGGGACCGTGCGGCCTGGCTGCAGCGCGTGGAAGCCGCCGCCGACCAGGCCATCGCCCTCGCGGACACCGGAACCGCCGCCACGCTGCTCAACCAGCTCCTGGGCCAGCCGGATCTGGCGAGCGGCCCGCGGTCACGAGCCGCCCTCTCACTCGCCCAGATCGCTCGCTTCGGCGTGGACCTGACCGCCAGCGCGGCCGTCCTTCGCCGCATCCTCGCCGACCCCCGACTGCCGGAGGCGACGCGCGGCGAGATCCGCCTCGGCCTGGGGCTGCTCGTGAGTTCACTCGGCGCCGACCGAGCCGGGCTCCAGGAGATCGAGCGGGCCGTCGGCGAGCTGGCCACCCGGCCCGAACAGGCGGCCCGCGCCATGGTGGCGCTCGCGGTCGACGAACGCAGTGGCGACCCCGAGCACGGGTGGCGCTGGCTGGAACGTGCCGAGCAGACGCTCGGACCGAACGCCGGCGACGCGATCCGGATGACCGTGCACGGCACCCGGCTCACGCTGATGGGCCTCGCCGGTGATCCGGCTCTCTGGCCGCTGGTGGACCGGCTCCCCCGCCAGACGGACCACCCCGAGACCCTGTACCAGATCGTCCGCTCCGTCTTCAATCTGGGCGAAGCCGCCATCGACGTCGGCCACGACCAGCGGGCCGAGGCGCTGCTGACGGAGACCCGGGAACTCGCGGTCCGAGCCGGAGCGCCGCGCGTGGCCTTTGCCTGTGACCTCGAACTGCTGCGCCTGGACGCGGTGCGGGGCCACTGGGCCGGCCTCGAGGAGCGCTTCGCCGCCATCGGCAGGGAGAACCCCGACATGGCGATGGTCGGCATCGAGGAATCGATGTTCCTCGGCCAGCTGGCGGCCGCCCGCGGAGTGCACTCGACAGCCCTTCAACACTTCTCCACCGCGGCGGAGTTCGGGGCGCGGGACTTCACGGCGACGCTCAGCCTGCGGGCCGCGGCGGGGCTGGCCGCCGTCCGCCTCGCCCAGGGCGACCCACGGGACGCCTGGGCGATCGTCTCCCCCGCCCTCGTCACCCTTCGCACCGCGCCGGCCTGGGCCAGGGCAACGGGCCTGACCCCGGTCGCCGTCGAGGCAGCCCTGGCCTGCGGTGAGCGGAGCGCCGCCGAGGCGCTGGTCGAGGAGACCGACCGGGAGCTCCAGCACCGTGACGCACCAGGTGCCGTCGCCGAACTCGAGACCGCTCGGGGCATGCTGGTGCCGGACGGCGAACCACTTGTCGCCGCAACCCGGTTCGGGCAGGCAGCGAGCATGTGGCAGCAGATCGGCCGCCCCTACCACCGCACCCAGGCCGCCGAGCGCCAGGCACTGGCGCTCGCCCGCGCCGGCTCCACCGACGCGATCGGCCACCTCACCGAAGCCCACGACAGCTACACCCGTCTCGGTGCCACGGGTGACGCCGCCCGGTGCCAGCACGAGCTGCACCGGCTCGGCGCCGATCCGTCGCCGCAACGGGGCCGCCGCGGCTACGGGAACGAGCTGTCGCCACGCGAGCTGGAAGTCGCCCGGCTGCTGGCGGGCGGCGCCACCAACCACGACATCGCCGAAGCCCTGTTCCTCTCCCAGCGGACCGTCGAGAAGCATGTCGCCGCCGTGCTGAGGAAGCTGGGCACCGAGCGGAAGGACGTGGGCGGCGCCCTCGGAGACTGACAGTCAGCTGACAGATCGACAGGACTGACCGGGCGCGCGCCGCCCGGTCGGTCCCGTTCGTATCAGACCGCGGTGAAGGTCCACTGCATGTTGGTGCTGCCGTTCACGGCCCACTGCTTGGTGACGGAGCCGGAGGCGACATTTCCGCCACCGTCGAGGGCGAGGCCGGTGGTGCGGTTGGCGATCGTGTACCTGCCGTCACCGCGGTGGGTGATCAGCCACTGCTGGTTGGTGCCGCCGTTCCAGGCGGCCTGCTGGGCGGCGGCGCCGTTGGCGGTCGCGCCCCACCCGTCGGCGACCATGCCGTTGGTGCGGTTGACCAGCTTGTAGTAGCCGTTGCCGAGCTCCACGGCCTGCCACTGCAGGTTGTTGCTGCCGTTCCAGGTCCACTGCTTGAGGTTGGATCCGCTGGGGACGCCGCCGCCGCTGTCCAGCACCAGTCCGTCGGTGACGTTGGTGAGCCGGAGCCATGCCCCCGGATTGAACTGCACCTTCAGCGAGACGATCGCGTCGTTGTTGCCGGTCACCCGCAGATCGGGGTTGTCGGCGGTGAAGGTCCACGCGGTGCCGCTGAAGTTGTCGCCGGAGTAGCCGATGATCTGGTACCCGGGCGCGAGCCGCAGCGAGGAGATGGTCCGGCTCGCCAGGCCGGCCAGCGACAGCTGGTCGGCGGTGTAGGTGCCGAGGGCGAGCACCGCACTGCCGGCGGAGTAGGCGACGTCCTGGTGGACCACGGCGCCGGCCACGGGCTGCAGCGGGGGGATCTGGCCGGAGAAGGTCAGCTTCACCACGTACGCCAGGGCGGAGAACGGCGCCGACGACGGCAGGGTCAGGTGCAGGCCGGCGGAGTCCTGGCTCGGCGTGGGCAGGTTGACGTAGCTGCCGGCGGTCGAGCCGAGCAGCTGCGCCGAGGCCAGCGAACCGACGTTGATCCGGGCGGAGTTGAGCGTCGAGATGGTCAGACCGCTGCCCGGCCAGCCGAGCACGGTCGCGTACAGGACGGTGCCGTCCTTGCTCCGGGTGAACCGGACGTCCTGGGCGGTACCGGCCTTCGGCGTGGTGAACGAGCCGCCGCCCATCTTCGTCGGGCCCTCGCCGTACGCGGTCCAGGCCCGGGTGGAGTAGATCGACTCCCCGAAGCGACCCAGGTAGTCGCCGATCCCGAGCAGGACGTCCTTCTGGGCCTGGGGAATGGTTCCGTCGGCCATCGGCGCGATGTTGAGCAGCATGTTGCCGTTCTTGCTGACCCGGTCGATCAGCGAGTGCAGCATCTGCTGGGTGCTGTAGTAGCCGATGCCGGTGGTGTAGCACCAGCTGGAGCTGGAGATGCTGTCGTCGGTGAGCCAGTAGGGGGCGGTGATGTCGGCCGGGCCGCCGCGTTCGAAGTCGAAGACCTCGCCGTGGCCGTCCATGCCGTCCTTGTAGGTGGCGACGACCTCGCGACCCCAGGATTGGGCCTGGTTGTAGTAGTACGAGAGGAAGTTCAACCGCTGGGTCTCGTCGACCGCGTCAAGCTTGAAGTCCTGCCAGAGGATGTCGGGCTGGGCGAGGTCGATGACCTCCTTGAGCTTGTCGTACCACAGCTGGTTCTCGGCCGTGCGGCCCAGCTGCCCGTACAGCTTCTTCAGGCTCGGGTCGGACTGCGCCGGCACGTGGTCGTAGTAGCCGTTGAAGTGGTACGCGTGGTGCATGGCCACCAGCAGCTTGAGGCCCTTGGCCCGGATGGCGTTGCTGAACAGCTGCAGCAGGTTGAGCTGCGGGCCCTTGGCGGCCGAGTTCCACTCGTTGGCCGCGCTGTTCCACATCGAGAAGCCGTCGTGGTGCTCGGCGACCGGGCCGGCGAACCTGGCGCCGGCGTCGACGAAGAGCTGCGCCCACTCGTCGGGGTCGAAGTTCCCGCCGGCGGACTTCAGCTTCGGCATGAACTTGGTGAAGTTGCCGTTCCGGTCGTTGGCGCCGTTGATGAAGTTGTGGAACGGCCACACCGACGGGTCGCCGAACGTGGCGACGTGGTGGTTGTTGGCGTTGCTCCCGCCGACGTACATGTTGCGCGGGTACCACTCGCTGTCGTAGGCGGGGACGCTGAACGCCCCCCAGTGGTGGTAGATGCCGAACTTGGCGTCCCGGAACCACTCCGGGGCCGCCGGGTGTTGGTCCACCGAGCTCCAGTTCGGCGTGTACGCGGTCGCTGCCCGGGCGCTTGTCGCGCCGAACGCACCGCCTGCGACCGAGGCCGCCACGACACCTGTGGCAGCCGTCAGAAATCGGCGCCTGTTCATGTGGATCACGCGAGGTCTCCCCTGACCGGTGGGTGGGTGTGATCGCGGCCGCCGACCGCGTGCCAGGACACGCCGGATCCAGCCCGTAGTGACCAGGCAGAGCAGTTGGACGCCGATGAAGGTGCGAAGACATGTCCCCTGCCGCAACAACCAGAGACATAGGACGTATGTATAGGGCCCCTCCGCGCGACTGTCCAGGTTTCTATCAAAACCTCCGAAGATTGGGAGGCAGATAGGGACTTGGTCGCCTGACCGACCGTCAAGACATGGGATGTCCTGGGCGGTCCCTGTTCAGCGAACCGATTCATCCCGGGCTATTGACTCGTCCGGACTTGCCATGGACACTGCTGCGAGCAATGTGAGCGCTAACAATGTGCTCGGTCGTGACATGGCTTCAGGTACCGCATCGAACAAGGGAGTTCATGCATGTCGCCCGCCCTGCGCGCTCATCGCCGCCTGCTGAGGGGGCTGCTCGCCTCCCTCGCCACGGTCGCACTCGCCCTGACCGGCATCCTCGCCCTTGCCGGCCCGTCGCAGGCAGCCGCGCAGGAACCCTGTGACATCTACGCTGCGGGCGGCACGCCGTGCGTCGCGGCGCACAGCACCACCCGTGCGCTGTTCGCCTCCTACAGCGGCCCGCTCTACCAGGTGCAGCGGTTGTCGGACGGCACCTTGCAGAACGTCGGGGTGCGGTCCGCCGGCGGCGTCGCCAACGCCGCGGCGCAGGACGCGTTCTGCGCGGGAACCGTGTGCACCATCACCCGCGTCTACGACCAGTCCGGCCACGGCAACACCCTGGTCTACCAGGGACCTGGCGGGACCGGCGGCGCCGACGTGGCGGCCACCGCGACCACCGAAACGGTGACCGTCGGCGGCCAGAAGGCTTACGCGCTCTACATCAACCCCGGCAACAGCTACTTCGTCGACGGTTCCGCCTCGGGCGTGCCGACCGGCAGCTCACCCGAGGGCGAGTACCTGGTCACCAGCGGCGCCCACGCCAACAACGGCTGCTGCTTCGACTACGGCAACACCGAGACCAACCACAAGGCCGACGGCAACGGCGCCATGGACGCGATCAACTTCAGCACGGAGTGCTGGTTCGGCGGCTGCGGCGGAACCGGGCCGTGGGTGCAGGCGGACCTGGAGAACGGTCTGTTCGCCGGCGGCAGCTCGGCGTGGAACCCCAACCAGGTCTCCGAGACCAGCCACTTCGTCACCGCGATGCTCAAGAACAACGGCACCACCCAGATGGCGCTGCAGGGCGCCAACGCCCAGTCCGGGAGCCTGACCAGGCTCTACAGCGGCTCGCTGCCCGGCGGATACAACCCGATGCACAAGCAGGGCGCCATCATCCTCGGCAGCGGCGGCGACTGCTGCCAGACCAACCACAACGCGAGCGCGGGCACCTTCTACGAGGGCGCCATGGTCAAGGGCTACCCCTCCGACGCCACCGACGCCGCCGTCCAGGCCAACATCGCCGCGGCCGGCTACACCACCGGCACCACCAGCCCCTTCACCCCGGGCGCGCGGGTCTCGCTGCAGGCCACCACCTCCTGCTGCACCACCGACTACCTGCAGCACGACACGAGCGACGACAAGGTCGTGATCGCGCCGGTGACCTCCAGCAGTTCCCCCACCGCCAAGGCCGACAGCACCTGGATCGTCAGGCCCGGCCTGGCCAACAGCAACTGCATCTCCCTGGAGTCGGCCAACGCATCCGGCCGCTACCTCAGGCACTACGCCTTCGAGCTCTTCCTCGAGCCCACTGACGGGACGACCCAGTTCGCGGCCGACGCCACCTTCTGCCCGCAGCCGGGAAACAGCGGCACCGGCTACTCCCTCCAGTCCGTCAACTTCCCGAGCAAGTACCTCCGCCACTACGCCTTCACCGCCTACCTCGCAAGCAACGGCGGCGCCAACGCCTGGGACAGCACCTCGATGTGGCGCCAGGACACCAGCTGGCTCGCCGCCGCCCCCTGGAGCTGACGGGCAGCCGGCCCAGCCGGGCACCGGGCGTTCGTCGACGCCGACCTCACACCCACCCTGTGAAGGAGTTCTCCGTGATCAAGCCACCGTGGATCCGCCGCGCCGGGCGCGCGCTCCTCGCTGCCGGTACCACCGCCGTGCTCGCCGCCGGCCTGCTCACCGCCACAGCCACCGCCTCGCAGGCCGCCACCCAGGGGCCGTGCGACATCTACGCGGCCGGCGGTACCCCCTGCGTCGCCGCGCACTCCACCACCCGTGCGCTGTACGGCGGTTACTCCGGCGCGCTGTACCAGGTCAAGCGCGCCTCGGACGGGGCGACCAAGGACATCGGCCTGCTGAGCACCGGCGGCTACGCCAACGCCGCCACGCAGGACGCGTTCTGCGCCTCCACCAGCTGCGTCATCAGCGTCATCTACGACCAGTCCGGCAAGGGCAACACCCTCACCCAGGCGCTCAAGGGCGCCTGGTCCGGTCCGGCCGCGGGTGGGAACGACAACCTGGCCAACGCCTTCGAGGCGCCGGTGACCGTCAGCGGCCACAAGGCGTACGGCGTCTACGTCGCCCCCGGCACCGGCTACCGGAACAACCACACCAACGGCATCGCCACCGGCGACCAGCCCGAGGGCATGTACGCGATCTTCGACGGCACCCACTTCAACAGCGGCTGCTGCTTCGACTACGGCAACGCCGAGACCGACGGCACCGACACCGGAAACGGCCACATGGAGGCCATCTACTTCGGGAACAGCAAGACCTGGGGCTACGGCAGCGGCAACGGCCCCTGGGTCATGGCCGACCAGGAGAACGGCCTGTTCTCCGGCGTCAACACCCGCCTCAACACCAACGATCCCTCCGTCAACGACCGGTTCCTGACCGCCATCGTCAAGGGCGGCCCGAACCAGTGGGCCATCCGCTCCGGAAACGCCCAGTCCGGCGGCCTGGCCACCGACTACAGCGGCGTACGCCCCAACGCCTCCGGCTACAACCCGATGCACAAGGAAGGCTCGATCATCCTCGGCATCGGCGGCGACAACAGCAACGCCTCCGCGGGCACCTTCTACGAGGGCGTCATGACCTCCGGCTACCCGAGCGACGCCACCGAGAACGCCGTCCAGGCCAACATCACCGCCGCCGGCTACAGTTCCGCCTCCACCAGCACCGGAGCCCTCACACCAGGCTCCCGGATCTCCCTGCAGGCCACCACCACCTGCTGCACCTCCGACTACCTCCGCCACGACGACGCGGACAACAAGGTCGTCATCTCCGCCATCAACTCCTCCAGCTCGGCCACCGACAAGGCCGACGCCAGCTGGATCGTCCGCGCCGGCCTGGCCAACAGCTCCTGCCTGACCTTCGAGTCCGCCAATGACCCCGGCCGCTTCCTGCGCCACTACAACTTCGAGCTCTACCTGAGCGCCGACGACGGCGGCAGCGCCTTCGCCCAGGACGCCACCTTCTGCCCCACCTCGGGCAACAGCGGGGTCGGCCACTCCTTCCAGTCCGTCAACTACCCGACGAAGTACCTCCGCCACTACAACTACACGGTCTACATAGCCGGCAACGGTGGCTCCAACTCCTGGGACTCCACGTCGTCCTGGGCCCAGGACACCAGTTGGCTCACCGCATCTCCCTGGAGCTGACGCGGAGCCGGGCAGCGCTCAGCGCTGCCCGGCCCGGAAGTGCCGGGCGACGAACTCGTTGCGGAACTTGCCCGCCGGGTCGAACTCCCCCAGCAGCCTGCGGAAGTCGTCCCAGCGCGGGTACGACTCCCGGACCACCTCGGGCGCCGTACTGAAGACCTTGCCCCAGTGCGGCCGGGCGTCGAAGGGCGACAGTGCCTCCTCGACCGTACGGACCGCCTCCGCCACGGCCACCGCATCGGGGTGCCAGGTGAAGTGGAAGGCGACACAGTCGCGTTCGTACGCGGGGCTGAGCCACAACCCGTCCGCCGCCACCGTGCGGATCTCACCGATCTGCAGGACCGGTGAGATCCGCTCCCGGACGGCGTCCAGCGCGTCGAACGCGCGGACGGCGTCGGTGCGGGCGACGAAGTACTCGGACTGCAGCTCGTCGCCGCTGCTCGGCGTGAAGTCCAGTCGGAAGTGCGGGAGCCGGGCGTACCACCGGCCCGGCACGCCCAGCTGCTGGGTGCAGGACTCGGGCGGCTGCCCCGGCACCGGGTGGCGCGGGCCGTCGGCGAGCACCGCGCCGTGCCAGCTCGCGGGGGCGTCGGGGCCGCCCTGCCGCTTGACCCAGACCTGGTCGATCCGGTCGGTCCGCCAGCTGGTGAAGAGGCTGACGCTGTACCCCGCCGCCAGGATCTCCTCGAACCGTTCGCGCAGCGCGGCCGTCGGCAGGCCCTCGTAGACCCACTGGCGGAGCTCGAACGCCGGCACCGTGTCCAGGGTCAGCCGGGTGACCACGCCGAGGGCGCCCAGGGCCACGACCGAACCGGGGAACTCCGCCGCCCCCCGGTCGATCGTCACCAGGTCGCCGTCCGCCGTGACCAGCTCGACGGCTCGCACCGCCGTCGCGAGGCTGCCATTGGCGACCCCCGAGCCGTGCGTCCCGGTGGCGCACGCGCCGGCGACCGAGATGTGCGGCAGCGACCCGAGGTTGGGCAGCGCGAACCCCGCCCGGTCCAGCACCTCGACCAGCTCGCCGTACCGCATCCCGGCGCTCACCGTGACCGTGCCGGCCCGTTCGTCCAGCTCGACCGCCCGGGGCAGGCCCGCGACGGACACCAAGTCGCCCGTGGTGTCGGCGATGGCGTTGAACGAGTGCCCGGTCCCGAGGACCCGCAGGGACCGGCTGCCGGCGACGATCCGCCGCAACTCGGCCACGGAGCAGGGCTGATGGAACCCCTCGGCGCTGAACGTGATGTTCCCGGCCCAGTTGGTCGCGGCCACGGTCATGAAAGGTTGCCTCCTCGGTCTCGGGAGCGCGCCGCCGCGTTCAGCAGCGGGTCAGCCGCACGGCGAGACCATCGTGGGTGTACAGCGGCGTCGCCCGGTATCCCTGTGCGTCGACGGTGACGCTTCCGAACCCGCCCTGCAGCGTACCTCCGCTGATCACCGGCAGCACCACGTCCTCGCCCAGCGCGCGGGTGTCCGGCAGCCGCAGGGCGAGCTGCGCGCCGTCGCCGAGCGTCACCCGGCCCGCGACCGTCAGGGCCGGTGCGTGGCAGTGGTGGAGCGTCAGCTCCAGGCGCGTCCCGGCCGCCGACTGCAGGTAGTCGCCATGCACCCGGACGGCGCCCCGCTCGGCGTCCACGCGCAGGGTGCCGCCGCGAACCTGGACGTCGCCGCGCCCGAAGGCGTCGCGGGAGCCGGCCGCGAGGACTCCGGCCGCCACCACGGTGGTGCCCGTGTAGTGGTTGGTACCGAGCAGGGTGAGCGTCCCGGTGCCGCGCTTGGTGAGGCCGCCTCGGCCGCCGATGTCGTTGCGCCAGGAGTCGGCCGCGCAGAACCCGCCGTCGGCGGCGTTCAGCTCCACGGTCACGTCCCGCTCGAACGAGCCGTACCCGTCGGCGGCGGCGAACAGGTTGAGCCGGCCCCACATCTCCGGGCCGTCCAGCAGGACGTAGCCGGAGGGCAGGGCGGTGCTGCGCAGCACCTCGCGGCGCTGGGCTGCGTCGAGGTAGGGCAGACGCGTCTCGAGCAGGACTTCGGCGCCCTTGGGCACGGTCATCGGCACGTCCCGGCCGCTGCGGCGCAGGACGTACGTCAGTCTCGGGGTGACCTGCTCGGCGTTGGCCGCGCGGTCGGCGTACGGGTCCTCGGCCGGGGTGGCCCGGTGGGCGAAGGCGTACAGGGTGTCGGCCGTGGTGCCGGTCTTCGACTGGAAGTACGCGGCCGCCTGGCTCCGGGCGGCGGCCTTGAGCGCGGCGTTGCGCGGGTCGGCGAGGGTGGCGGCGGCGAGCGCGGTGGCGAGCGTGCGACCGCCGATGACGTCGAGCGGGGAGTGCATGCCCGCGGTGATCCGGGTGTGGCTGAGCTCGAAGGCCCGGGCGATCAGCTCCTGGAAGCGCTCGGGCACCGCGTACGCGAGGGCCAGCGCGGCCAGGTGGAAGGCGTTGGTGTGCCCGCTCACGAAGCCGCCGTCGTCGGCCGGGGAGGTGCTGCGCTGGCGCAGCAGCTGCGGGGCGACGACGACCTCCGAGGCGTAGACCGGGTAGCCGAGGGCGTCGGTGGCGCCGGTGTCGACCACCGCGCTGTCCTCGTTCAGGCGCCAGGGCCGCGGGTACCGGTAGGCGTACTTGGACGGGTTGCCGGAGGCGTACGGTCCGCGCAGCGTGTTGACCAGGGCGACCACCTGCCCCAGCTCCGAGTCGACGGCCCCGGGGCCGATCTGGGACCCGGCGGGCGCGCCGGCGGGGACCGCGTCGTCGACCTTCGCGGGCGGGGTGGAGTCGGGCGCCGTGGTGATCGAGGTGACGGCCCGGGCGCCCGTCCGGTACAGGTCGGCGAGCGGGCCGAGGCCGGCGATGACGGCGTAACTCTGGTGCTGGCGGTCGTAGATGAAGGCTTCCTTGGCCTGCGCCGCCGAGCGCTGCGTGGTGACCCGCACGCAGTAGCGCACGTTGGCGCGCAGCGCGTCGGCCATCAGCGGCGAGCCGTCGTTCCAGGACCCGCCGGTCTTCCAGATCCGGTTCATTCCGGTGAGGATCCGCACGGCCGCGTTCCCCTCCGGGGTGAGGTCGGCCATCGTGTTGGTCGCGTAGGAGTCCACGAAGGCGGCGCCCTGGGCGGGGCCTGCGGGCGCTGCGGCGGCCTGCTGCGGGGCGGCCAGCAGGCTCAGGGCGGTGGGCGCGGCGAGCAGACCGACCGAGGTGCCTGCGGAGTTCCGCAGGAAACGGCGGCGGTTCAGGGTGGGCTGATCGTTCATTCTGGTCTTCCTGCGGTGGGCGGCCTGGTGGGCGCAGCGGTGTCCGGGCGGACAGGGAGTTCCCCGGCCCGGGTGGCGGCCCGGGCCGGGGAGGTGAGGGGTGGTCAGGAGATGAGGGGCGCTCAGCGGCGCGTGAACATGAAGCCGAGCTTGTCGACCCCGTCGCCGGAGCGTCCGTGGAACCCGGCGATCTGCCAGCCGGCCGGCGCGGTGCGGGTCACGCAGTCGGCGGTGGTGGTGCCGCCGGCCAGGGACCGGCCCAGGTTGGTGGTGAACGAGGCGTAGAAGATGCGGGTGTGCCCGCTGTACGAGCCCTGGCAGAGGGTGGCCGAGCTCAGGTACTCGCCGCTGCCCAGGGTGAGCGAGGAGGCGGTGCCGCCGGAGCCTCCGTGGGTGAGGGCGGTGCCGTCGGCGAGGGTCAGTCCGACCTGGTCGACCCGGGCGCCGGCCCGCAGGCTGAGCGCGGCGGCCTGCGCACCGGCCGGCACGCGGTCGATGTCGTTGTAGAAGTCGCCGTGCGGGCCGCCGAACTGGTCACTCGCCAGGTACGCCGGGTTCTGGCTCCAGGTGAAGCCCACGGCGACCGGGTCGTGGTCGGAGAGCATCTTGCCCGCGCCGTCCAGGAAGTCGGCGTGCTTGTTGGCGTACGAGGTCGCGGTCAGCGAGACCAGCGCGCTGCTGCGGTACAGGACCTTGTCGACGATCTCGCAGGTGTCGGTGGGCGCGTTCTGGTCGCACAGCAGCGGGTCGGAGCCACGGGTCGGCGCCACGCCGCCGCGCTCCAACTGCACCCACGCGTCGGTCAGCCGGTTGTCGGCGGCGAACCCGGCGATGGTGTCGTCGGCACGCGTGTAGCGCGTGTTGGTGTCACCCATCACGACGACGGCGTTCCCGGCCGAGTGGGTCCTGATGTAGCCGGTGAGCTGCGCCAGGTTGGCGGCGCGGGCAGCCTCGTCGCCGGCGGCCGTGCCCGCGTTCGCATGGAGGTTGTAGAAGTCCACGTACGCGCCCTCGGCGAGCCGGGTCCGCATGAAGGTGAACCCCTTGGGAGTGAGGCAGTCACCGGAGTCCAGCTGGCAGTCCTTCCACTTGACCCGCTCGAAGTCGTCGGTGTCGTACGCGAGATCGGACACGGTGTTGAGGCCGCTGCCGATGCCCGCCCCACCACTGGTCGCCGTGCGGTTCGGGTGGGAGTCGGCGGCGTACAGCGCGGCGTGGTAGTTGAAGTCCTCCTGGACGTTCACGATGTCGTACGGCGCCAGCCGGCTCCCGATGGCGGTGGTGCTGCTCTGCCGGTCGGTCGAGGCGCTGGACAGCACCTGCGGAAGGCCGGCGACGTTGTACGTCAGAACCGAGAACGACCCGCCCCCGGCAGCGGCTTGCGCGGTCGGCGCCGTGATCAGGCCGCCCAGCGCGGCGGCCGCGCCGAGCACGCCCACGAGGACCGAGCGGACGAAGGGGTGGCGCAGGCGGGGCTTGGACATCGGTGCTCCGATCGGAGTACGACCACGGGGATCCGGTGCCCCGGAGCGTATGAGCGAAATATGTGCACGTCAACACTGTCGATGACCAGCTCAACCGCCTTTGACCTGCGAGTTTATGATGCCATGCCAAGTGCTGGCCAAAGGTTCTGTTAACGTTAACGGAGTATTCTTGGACGAACGGCCACGGCGCGCCTGAGCTGGGACGAGTGCCTTTCGGTAGTCCGGCCGTGACACGGCCGAAATCGATCAGTTCTAACGTCTCGTCATGGCCGACATTTTCGACTCGTACACGACAGCGGACGCGTGGGACGAGATGTTCGAGCGTCCCGGGGTAGTGCGACCGGCCTACGAAGCCGTGTTCGCCGCCCTGAACCCGCTGGACTCCCTCGAACTCCGGTACCGCACCGACCAGATGGCCCGGTCCTTCACGGACCGCGGCGTGACCTACTCCTACGGCGGCGAGGAACGCCCCTTCCCGCTCGACCTGGTGCCACGCCTGCTCGACGCCGTCGAGTGGGACCGGCTGAGCCGGGGCGTGCGGCAACGGGTCCTCGCCCTGGAGGCCTTCCTCGCCGACGCCTACGGCAGGCAGCGGGTCTTCAAGGACGGTGTGGTGCCCTATCGACTGCTGTACTCCTCACCACACTTCCACCGGGCGGCGCACGGCATAGAACCGCCGAACGGGGTCCGCATCCACGTCTCCGGGATCGACCTGGTCCGCGACGAGGAGGGCCGGTTCCGGGTGCTGGAGGACAACGTCCGGGTGCCGTCCGGCGTGTCGTACGTGATCGAGAACCGCCGGGTGATGACCCGGACCTTCCCGGCGCTCTTCGCCGAACAGCCCGTACGCCCGGTGGACGAGTACCCGCAGCGCCTCCTGGCCGCTCTCAAGGCCTGCGCTCCCGAGGGCGCGACCGATCCGGTCGTGGTCGTCCTCACTCCGGGAGTGGCCAACGCCGCCTACTTCGAACACGCCCTGCTGGCACGACTGATGGGCGTTCAGCTGGTCGAGGGCCGCGACCTGGTCTGCTCCGGCAACCGGGTGCGAATGCGCACCACCCGGGGGGAAACCCCGGTCCACGTGATCTACCGGCGACTCGACGACGACTTCCTCGACCCGCTGCACTTCCGCCCGGACTCGCTGATCGGCGTCCCGGGCATCATGTCCGCCGCGCACGCCGGAAACGTCACCCTCGCCAACGCCGTCGGCAACGGCATCGCCGACGACAAGCTGCTCTACACCTACGTCCCCGACCTGATCCGCTACTACCTGGCGGAGGAACCGCTGCTGCCGAACGTGGAGACCATCCGACCGGAGGAACCGGGCCGGCTGGAGGAGGTACTCGACCAGTTGGACCGGCTGGTGCTCAAGCCGGTCGACGGCGCCGGGGGCAAGGGCATCGTGATCGGCCCACGAGCAGAGCGGAAGGTGCTCGACCGCCTGGCCAAGGAGGTGGCGGCGGACCCGCGCGGCTGGATCGCCCAGCGCCCGGTGGCGCTGTCCACCTCTCCGACGCTGAGCCGGCACACCGACGGCCAGGACGGCCTCGCACCCCGCCACATCGACCTTCGGCCGTTCGCCGTCCACGACGGCAGCGACGTGTGGCTGGTCCCCGGCGGGCTGACCCGGGTGGCCCTGGGAGAGGGCAACCTGATCGTCAACTCCAGTCAGGGCGGCGGGTCCAAGGACACCTGGGTACTGACGCCCAGCGCTGCGCCGAGCCGGTCCGCCGACGAGCAGTCCGCCGCGGTGAGTGAAGTGATCCCGCGCCAGTTCGGCCCCGGCGTCGCAAGCACGCCCGCCGGTCCGACCCAGGAGGAGGCACAGCAGCAGTGATCACCACCGACACCATGCTCTCCCGAATCGCCGAGTCCCTGTTCTGGGTCGGCCGCTACGTCGAGCGTGCCGACGACACCGCCCGCATCCTCGACGCCTATCTGCACCGGCTGCTGGAGGACCCGTGGAGCGACGAGGACGCCGCCTGCCGCTCGCTGCACGCCATCCTCGGCGTGGCCGTCCCGAGCGAGCAACGCTGTGACATGGATTCGGTCCTGGCCAGGCTCGCCTTCGACGCGGTCAGCCCCGGCTCCATCGACGGCGCGCTCAGGGCGGCCCGCCAGAACGCGCTGACCGCGCGCGACGTGGTCTCCACCGAGATGTGGGAGACCCTCAACTCCACCTGGCACCAGCTCGCCGAGCACCGCCGCGCCGCGCGCCGCACCGGACCGCACGCCTACCTCGGGCTGGTCCGCCGCCGCGCCGCCCTGTTCTTCGGGCTCGCCGACTCGACCATGAGCCGGGACGACGGCTGGCGCTTCGTCGTCCTCGGGCGGAGCCTGGAGCGGGTCGACATGATCGCCCGACTGCTCGCCGTCCGAGTGCTCGCAGCCGTCCACGCACCCGACTGGCCCACGCTGCTCAGCGCGAGCGGCGCCGAGGAGGCCTTCGTCCGCGCCCGTGGTGCCGGCAGCGACCCGGGCGAGGTGGCGGCCTTCCTGCTGCTCGACCGGGGATTCCCCCGCTCCGTCCTGCACGCGCTGAGCGCCGCCGAGGAGTGCCTCGCCGAACTCGGCGGCGGCACGCACACCTTGCGACGGCCCGAACCCGCGCGGCTGGCCGTGGGCCGGATGCGCACCAGACTGGAGTACCTCGATTCCGCCGAGTTGGACCACCTGCCCGAGCTGCTGAGCGAACTCCAGCAGGCCTGCGGCGAGGCCACCCGGGCCGTGGCCGAACGCTATTTCCCCTACGACGGACCGATCGAGTGGTCCCACCAGTCCGTGACGCGAGAGGCAGTGTGATCGGGATGGCCAGCAGACTGCGGATTTGCCACGAGACCCGGGTGGCCTACCCGAGCCCGGCCGGCTCCTCGTACAACGAGGTACGGATGAGCCCGCTCACCCTGCCCACCCAGACCGTCCTCGACTCGCGGGTGGCCGTCACCCCTGCCGCCTCGCTGTGGACCTACTGGGACTACTGGGGCACCCAGGTCACCGTGTTCGACCTGACCGACTCGCACACCAGCCTCTCGCTGAGGGCGACCAGCCTGGTCGAGACCGCCCCGCCGACCCCGCTGCCCCCACCGCTCGACCGTGCCGAGATCGCCGCGCGGTCGACCGACTCCCGACTGACGGAGTACCTCGCCGCGACATCGCGCACCACGGTGAGCCCGGACCTCGCCGCCCAGGCGCGTTCGGCCGCCGAGGGCCTGGACGCCCACCAGGCCGCGGCGGCACTCACCGACCTGGTCAGGGAGCGCGTCGCCTACACTCAGGGAAGCACCGGGGTGCACAGCGGCGCGCAGGACGCCTGGGACCAACAGGCAGGCGTCTGCCAGGACTTCGCCCACCTCACCGCGGCCCTGCTCCGCGCGGCCGGTCTACCCGCCCGGTACGTGTCCGGCTACCTGCACCCCTCGCCAGACGCCGAGCTCGACCAGCCGGTGGCCGGTGAGAGCCATGCCTGGGTGGAGTACTGGGCGGGCGAGTGGATCGGCCACGACCCGACCAACGGCACCTATCCCGGCGAGTCCCACGTCATCGTCGCGCGGGGGCGCGAGTACGGCGACGTGCCCCCGCACAAGGGCGTCTACCGCGGCGCGCCGGGCGAACTGCCCCAGGTACGGGTGGAGTTCACCCGGCTCGCCTGAACCGGACGGATCACGCGGCGCGGCTTCCACCGCTTCCGACTCCTGCGGTCGGCCGGGCATCCCGGCCGACCGCACATCGGGATCGATCCGCTCCCGCCAGGCCGACCGCACCACCGCCTACGCCTGCTCCGGCTGCTCCGGCTGCTCCGGCTGCTCGGCGAACTCCAGGACGGTGACCGAGGGGCGCCGGGTGGACAGCGGCGGCACGGTGAGCGCGAGCGGCAGCAGCGCACCGACGAGCCCGCGCCCGCCGCTCGGTCGGACGTCCCGCACGGCGGCCACCGCCGGACTGGCGGTGCGCAGCCTGGCCCGTTCACCCGCGTCCATCGACCAGGGCATCGGCGGCGCCTGATAGCCGTGGGTACGCATGCTGCCGTTGCGGGTCATCCGGCCGAACCAGCGCGGCACGGCGTCCAGCACCAGCGAGCCGCCCGGGAACCGCTCGGCACAGCCCGCGATCAGGGCGCGCACCTGCGCCGGCTGCAGGTACATCAACAGCCCCTGCGCGGTGAGCAGTACCCCGCGGTTGCGGTCGACCTCCTCGGTCCAGCCGAGCTCGGTGACGTCGGCGGCCAGATAGCGCTGGCGCGGACCGGGCGGCAGCAGCCGCTCGCGCAGCGCCACCGACTCGGGCAGGTCCACGCTGAGCCACTGGGCCCGCCCGTTGTCGACCCGCCAGTACTGGGTCTCCAGCCCCTCCCCCAGGCAGACCACCGTGCCGCGCGGCTCCCGGGCCAGGAAGTCGGCCACCTCACGGTCGAAGCAGGCGACCCGCAGGGCCTGCAGCTGCGCCTGGAGGGGGCTGGTGCCGAACCGCTCGGCGAACGGGTAGTCGATCCGATCGACCAGCTCGACGGCCTTGGGATCGTGCAGCAGCGCATCCGGTCGGCGGGCTTCGGCGGCGCGCTGGTACAGGGTCCAGAGCGCGGTCTCGGGGACGTCGGTCAGCTCGACTCGGCCCGGGGTCGAGGTCGGCTCTGTGTCGGTCGGCTCTGTGTCGGTCGGCATGGGGTCGCTTCCTCTGACGGACTTGGCGGATCGGCTGACGGGGTCGGGAAAACGGGTCCGGAAGACGGGTCGAGCTGGTCGAGCTGGTCGAGCTGACAGTACGTCAGCCGATGCTGAACGCCCCCTTGGGCGGCACCGGGGAGGGCGCGGCCTCGGCGTCCGTCACCGCTTCGGCGGAGCCGACCAGGCGGCGCAGCTCGGGGCCGTCGACCAGCCGGGCCGGGAACGGGTCGCCGGCCAGCCGTCGGGCCAGCGCCTCGGCGGGCAGGTCCTGGTCCGAGCCGACCAGCAGCAGGTTGCCGAACCGGCGTCCGCGCAGCACCGAGGGTTCGGCGACCAGGCAGGTCTGCGGGAAGACCGCCCGGACGGTGGCGGCCTGCGCGCGGGCGAAGTCCAGCGGTGCGCTGTCGGCGAGGTTGGCCGCGTAGACGCCGCCGGGGCGCAGCGCGGCGGCGGCCAGCCGGACGAACTCGACGGAGGTCAGGTGGGCGGGGGTGCGCGAGCCCTGGAAGACGTCGGCGACCACCAGGTCCAGCGAGGCGGGCGCGGCGGCGGCCAGCACCTCGCGGGCGTCGCCGATGCTGACCTCGATGCCCTGGCCGTGCCAGGGCAGGACCTCGGTGACCAGGTCGACCAGCGGTCCGTCGGCCTCGGCGACCTGCTGGCGGGAGCCGGGGCGGGTGGCAGCGAGGTAGCGGGGCAGGGTGAGTGCGCCGCCGCCCAGGTGCAGCACGTCCAGCGGCGCACCCTCGGGGGTCAGCACATCGGCGAGGTGGCCGAGCCGGTGGGTGTACTCGAATTCGAGGTGGGTGGGGTCGGCGAGGTCGACGTAGGACTGCGGGGTGCCGTCCAGGGTGAGCAGCCAGCCGCCCTCGCAGTCCAGGTCGGGCATCAGCTTGGCGGTGCCGAACGCGGTCTCGCGCAGGACCGGCACCGGCTCGGTGTCGGACCTGTCCGGGGTCACTGACACTCCTTCGGGCGGCGGTTTCTCAGCATGTCCGCAGCATAGGGCCCCGCCGTGGGCGCCGACGCGTCGCACCCCGCAGCCGCGGGCCGTGCGAGGGCCGTATCCATGGGCGGGTTCGCTCGTTGGGCGACCTATGACAAGCCGACCAGCGGGCCCGGGCGGCCCGAGCGAGGTGGACGCGGCCAGGCCCGCGATCGAGTCGCCGGTACCAGCCGGCGACGAAGATCGCGTCCGGGAGCTGCCGCTGCCAGCCGGACGCCGGTGACCTCCGATGGGCTGGACCTTCCGGATCGGGAAGAGGCCGACTACGGGCGAGGAGGTCAAGGCCCTGGTGCGGCAGGCCAGGGCGTGGAGTCGGCCGGATGCCGGCGCGCAGGAGGAACGCCGACTACTGGTGTGGCTGGAACGGGCGCGGGCGCGCATCTCCGCCCGCGCCCGTCGGCGCGCCGCCCACGACTGCCAGGTTTTGCGGCGGCGACACGGGTCAGACGCCTCGAAGGACACGAACTCGTGACCGAGGAGGGAACACCTGATGACCAACACCTCGCGCCTGAGCTGCGCCGTCGACCACTACTGGGACTGGCAGTTGCGGGCGGCCTGCCGCAGCAGCGACAGCAGCCTGTTCTTCCACCCCCTCGGGGAACGCGGCGAGGCCCACGACAATCGGGAGCAGGCCGCCAAGCAGGTCTGCGCGCGCTGCCCGGTACGCGATGCCTGCCTCTCGCACGCCCTGCGGGTGCGGGAACCGTACGGCGTCTGGGGCGGCCTCAACGAGGAGGAGCGAGCCGAACTCCTGCGCCCCGGGCGGGCCCACCGCGCGGGCGTCTGACGGGAAGTCGAACCCCGACGGGCCCCGACGGGCCTCGGTCGGCAGCCATCGGTCGGCAGCTGTCGGCCCTCAGCTCTCGGCCAGCAGCGCGACTCGCAAGCCGGTCAGCGTCCGCTTGAGCAGCCGGGAGACGTGCATCTGCGATATCCCGAGCCGCCGGCCGATCTGGGCCTGCGTCAGTTCGGCGCCGAACCGGAGCGAGAGGATGGTGCGCTCGCGCTCCGGCAGTGCGGCGATCAGCGGCTTGAGGGTCTCCAGGCAGAGCACCGTCTCGAACGCCCGCTCCTCCTCGGCGACCCGGTCGGCGAAGGCCTCGCCGCCCTCACCGGGACCGGCGTTGGGGGCCGACGCGTCGAGGGAGCTGGCGCTCTGCGCCTGGGACGCCGTCAGACCTTCCACCACGTCGGCCTCGGTCAGGTCGAGATGCGCGGCCAGCTCGGCGGGGGTCGGCTCCCGGTCCAGCTGCTGCTCCATCGCGTCCGAGGCCTTCGCCAGGGTGAGCCGCAACTCCTGCAGCCGCCGGGGGACGTGCACCATCCAGCCGGTGTCGCGGAAGAACCGCTTGATCTCACCGCTGATGGTGGGCAGCGCGAAGGTCGAGAACTCGACCTCGTAGCACGGGTCGAACCGGTCGATCGCCTTGATCAGGCCGATCGTGCCGACCTGGACGATGTCGTCCATCGGCTCCTTGCGGTGGGCGAACCGGCTCGCCGCGAACTTCACCAGCGCCATGTTGAGCTCGATCAGGGTGTCCCGCACGTAGCAGTACTCGGCGGTGCCCTCCGCCGCGGCCCTCAGCCGCAGGAACAGCACCCTGGACAGCTCCCGCGCGTCGGCGGGGGCGGTGTCCGCGGATTCGCCCAGCTCGATTCCCAGGCCCGCGGCGATCCTGGCGAGATCGGCCGAGCCGGTCAGCTCGGAGCCGTTGGCCCTGGCAGCTGTCGAGGGACGGGACGCGACGGTCGGCATGCTCTCTCCTCTGCTGGTGGTCACTCGCTCGAGGCAACGGAGCTCAGCTGCCCGGTTTACGCCGGATCAGCCGTGGATGTACCGAATGGGCACCCTAACTTCACCCTGCTTCCACGAGCGGCGGGACTCCGCCGCGCCCGCCCCGACCCCCGTCAGTCCCCCCGCTGGGCGACCCCGATCCGGGGCAGCGCCTCGGGAGCGTGCTCGCACAGGTAGGCGAGCAGCCGTTCACGGATCCAGCAGCGCAGCTCGAAGGCGTCACCGGCGTTGCGGGCGGTCATCAAGGCCCGGACCACGATGGTGCTGGGCGTGGTGTCGACGAGTTGGAGCGCGCTGCCGACCCCGTCCCACCAGGGGCTCTCCTTGAGCAACCGCTCGAACTCCGCCCGCAGTTCCTTCATCGGCGTGCGGTGGTCCAGGTGGAGCAGCGCGGTCCCGGTGATCGCCGGGTCGCGTCGGGACCAGTTCTCGAACGGCTTGCCGACGAAGTACGACACCGGCATGACGATCCGCCGCTGGTCCCAGGTGACGATCACCACGTAGGTCAGGGTGATCTCCTCGACGGTCCCCCAGTCGCCCGCGACCAGCACCTCGTCGCCGAGCCGGACCATGTCCCCGAAGGCCAGCTGGATGCCCGCGAAGACGTTGGCCAGGGTGCTCTGCGCCGCGACCCCGACCACCAGGCCGACGATGCCCGCCGAGGCCAGCAGGCTGGCGCCGATCGCCCGGACCGCGGGGAAGGTCAGCAGCGCGCCTGCCAGGGCGAGCACGGCGATGGCCGCGCCGGCCAGTCTGCCCAGCATCCCGGTCTGCGTCCGCACCCGGCGGATCCGGGCGGGGTCGCGCCCCTCGCTCGCGTACCGGGTCAGCGAGGTGTCGATCAGCAGCGCCACCAGCCGCGCGGCCAGCCAGGCGCCGGCGGCCAGCGCGGCGAGCAGCAGTGCGTGCCGCAACGGCCCGCGCGCCTCGGTCGGCAGGCCCGCGCCGGGCTCGACGGCCAGCAGGAGCAGCGACCCGAGTGTCAGCAGCGTGGGTATCCGGCAGCTGCGCAGCAGCCCGCGCAGCTGCGGACCGGGCAGCGGGACGTCCGTCCGACGGGACAGCAGCAGCACCAGGCGGTCCGCCGCGAGGACGGCCAGCGCCACCGCGACGGCCAGTGCGAGTGGCCTGATCAGGGTCCACACAGGTGTCTCAACTCCTTCTCGGTGACGGCTGACGACAGGTCAGCAGGCCCGGCAGCCCGAGCCGGACTCGCCTGCCCGGCACCCTCACCGTTAAACCCCGGACCTGGTGGCCGGGGCGCGCCGCTGCCGCCGGCTACTCGCCGGGCAGGGCCTTGGAGACCTGGTTGGAGAATGACCAGCCGGTCCGGATGCCCCGGTTGATCGTGCGGAGCACCGCGACGGCCCGCTGCTGGGCCTCGATCAGCGCGGCCGTTGTCCGCTCGTCGGGCAGTGGCAGGCCCGCTGCCGGCAGGCCTGCGGCACCGAGGCGGTGAGTGCGTTGAGTGCGTTGAGTGCGTTGAGTGCAGCGATGATCGCGCGCATGTACTCCAACCTGTAGCGCTCGGGCCGCGGCTTGCTCAGGAACCGTTCCCGGTCCTGCTCAGGAACCGCTCCCCGTCCTGGCGGCTCCGGCGACGGGTGCCGGGACGTAGGTGCCGATCCAGCGGTCGAGCTCGCTGAAGACCTGGGCGCGGGCCTGCTCGCCGGAGAGCACCAGGTCGTGCATACCGCCCTCGATCCGGACCACGGTGACATGCCGTCCCAGCCGCGGACCGAGGGCGGCGATGTCGTCGGCACGCAGCACGGCGTCGGTGTGGTGCAGCGCCGGGTCCCACTTGCTGGTGACGGTCGAGGCGGTGGACGCCATCAGCAGCACCGGGCAGTCGATCCGCAGCCCACGACGGACCTCGCGGTGGCCGCGCTGGATGGCCGCCAACCAGCCGGCGTAGAGCGGGAAGCCCTCGGCGGGCTTCAGCGACAGGTCGAAGTCCCAGCTGCCCCGGTGGTCCCGGTGCAGGCTGTGCACGTAGTGCGGGTTGAGCGGGGCGGGCAGCTTGCGGGTGGCCGCGAGCCTGCCCAGCGCGCCGACCGCTGGCGCGCCCAGGGTACGCAGCGCCGGACTGGTCGGCATCGCGAGGAACGGGCTGTTCAGGAACAGCCCGTCCACCAGACCGCGCCCGGCCCGGCGGGAGGCCCAGAGCGCCGCCACCAGGCCGCCCGTCGAGTGACCGTTGACCAGCAGCTGGGTGTGGCCGTCCTGCTCACGGACGATCCGGACCGCCTCGTCGAGCTCCTCGTCGTAGGCGGCCAGGTCGCGGACGAAGTTGGGCGACTGATGGGACCTCAGGGAACGGCCGTACTTGCGCAGGTCCAGCGCGTAGAAGGAGTAGCCGAGCGCGGCGAAGTGGTCGGCGAGGTTGGTCTGGAAGAAGTAGTCGGTGTAGCCGTGCAGGTACAGCACGGCTTTCGTGGAGCCGGGGACGAGCCGCCTGACCAGGGTTGCGCTGACCGCGCCTTCCTCGTCGGCGGCCAGCGCCAGCTCGGCCGCCTCGTACGGGGCACCCAGGATGTCTTCTCGAAACTCCACGTCCGCTCCCGCGTTCCATCGCTGCCGTGACCTTCTCGGGAGCACCGACGATACCGGCCGGTAGCACTCCAGGTGCGTCGGTGCCCCGGTGCGCCGGGCCGGATCAGCCCTACTCGAGTTCGAGGACCAGCTTTCCGGTGTTCTCGCCGGCGAAGAGCATCTGCAGCACCGCCGGGAAGTCGTCGACACTGCCCTTGACCACGTGCTCCTTGACGGTGAGTCGGCCCGCGGCGATCCAGCCGGCGATCTCGCGGGCGGCCTCCTTGAAGCGGGGGGCGTAGTCGAACACCACGAAGCCCTCCATCCGGGCGCGCCGCACCAGCAGGGTCAGGTAGTTCGACGGGCCCTGGACGGCGGTCTCGTTGTTGTACTGGCTGATCGCACCACAGATCACCACCCGGGCGTGCATCGCCAGGCGGGTGAGCACGGCGTCCAGGATCTCGCCGCCGACGTTGTCGAAGTAGACGTCCACGCCGTCCGGGGCGTGCTCGCGCAGTGCCTTCCGGACGTCCTGGGTGCGGTAGTCGATCGCCGCGTCGAAGCCGAGTTCCTCGGTCAGCAGGGCGCACTTGGCGGCGCCGCCGGCGATCCCGATGACGCGGCAGCCCTTCAGTTTGGCGATCTGGCCGACCAGGCTGCCCACGGCGCCGGCCGCGCCGGAGACCACCACCGTCTCGCCCTCCTTGAGCGCGCCGACGTCCAGCAGGCCGAAGTACGCGGTCATGCCGGACATGCCCAGGGCGCCGAGGAAGGTGGCGGGCGGGGCGAGCGACGGTTCGATCTTCAATGCGCCGCGGCCGTCGGAGACCACCTGCTCCTGTACTCCGAAGCTGCCGACGACCAGGTCACCGGGGGCGAAGCCGGGGTGGCTGGACTCGGTGACCTCGACGACCGAGGCGGCCCGCATGACCTCGCCGAGGCCGACCGGCGGCAGGTAGGAGGGGCGGTCGTCGAGCCAGCCGCGCATCGCCGGGTCCAGCGAGATGAACCGGGTGACTCCCGCGAACTGGCCCTCTCCCGGCGCCGCGACCGGCTCGGAGACATGGCTCCAGTCCTCCGGCTTGAGGGCGCCCACCGGGCGGGCGGCGAGGCGGATCTGGCGGTTCATCTGGGACATGGCTCACTCTCCTGCTACCTGACCGCGTTGGCCGGCGGCCCGACCGGCCACTTTCGAGGCCGCGACAGCAGTCTAAGCAAGCGCTTAGTCACCTGACCAGAGCAAGCGCTTAGTCACCTGACCAGACCGGGGCGTCCGCCGACCCGGAGAGCATCGACGCCAGCCGTCGGGCCGGACGCAGTGCGGTGGGCAGTGCGGCGGGCCCGTCGCCGCACCCGAGAATCGACAGGTACTGGTCGCGGGTGATGGTGGCCGCGCCCAGGCTGCGTACGTGCGGGCTGTCCCACTGCGCGTCCAGCAGCAGACCGCCGGCCTCGGCGAACCGGTCCGAGAGGTCGGCCAGCGCGACCCGCGAGGCGTCCGGGCGGCGGTGGAACATCGAGTCCAGGCTGAGCACCGGCCCCACCTGCACCCCGAACGCACCGCCGATCAGCTCCCCGGCCTCCCCACCCTCGCCACCCTCGCCGCCGTCCCCGTCCGCCGAGCCCGGCCGGCCCGGTCGGCCCTCCCCGCGCTCCCAGACCTCCACGCTGTGCGCCCAGCCCTCCTCGTGCAGCCGGTCGAGGCTGCCGCCCAGCTCGGCGGTCAGCCAGTGCTGCTCGCGGCCGGCCGCGCAGCCGGCCACGACCCGGGCGAAGTCCTGGTCCACGCTGGTCCACCAGTCCAGCCGGTTGCGCAGCCGACGGGCCAGTCGGCGCCCGAGGTGCACCCGGCCCGGCCCGATCACCGGCCGCGGGTCGGGTGACCACCAGGCCACCTCGTACGGCACCTCGTACGGCACATCACCGGCCCCGCCGCCCCCCGCCCCCGGACCGGCCCCCTCCCCCACCCCCAGCACCGCGACCACACCGGCCGCGACCAGGTCCTCGAAGAGCGCCTCGTTGAGGCACCGCGTGTACTCGTCGGGTGCGGGCATCGGGAAGAGCCCCCGGCGGTAGGCCGCGAGCAGGCTCCCCGGCGTCAGGTCGGCGCAGAAGGCGGCCGGCGCGTCGCCCGGCGCGCCGGCCAGTTCCAGCGCGTCCCAGCTCGGCAGCCGGGCCGTCACCGCGCCCCCTCGGCGGCAGCCGCCCCCGCCCCCAACCAGCCGCTGGAGAACAGCTGGCCGAGGTACAGGTCGAGCAGCGCGTCGTCCACCGGCGGTAGCTCGATGCCGCTGCCGCGCAGCGCCCGGTCCGCCTTCGCGTGGTCGAACAGCGGGAAGGTCGGCCGGAAGTACATCTCACTGATCGACAGTTCGGTGCCCGGGCAGCGGTCGACGAAGAGCGGCACGAACGGGGTCATCGGATGCGTCGGGTGCCGGGCGGCGAACCGCACCAGCTCCTCCACCCAGGCCGGGTACGGGATTTCCCGCACCGGGTGGCCGCGGACCCGCAGCCGTTCGGCGAGCGCGCCGAGCGGCACCGGGCGCGGGCTGGCCAGGTGGTAGACATCGCCGGTGGCGCGGGCGTGCGCGGCCAGGTAGGCGAACGCCCGGCTGAACCGGTCGGCCGGCACGAAGTCCAGCATCAGCCGAACGTCCGGACAACTTCCGCTGTCTACCAGGTACTTGACGATGGCGGCGAGCTCGGTACGGGTGTTCAGCACGCCGTTGGTCAGGTCACCGGTGACGTCGTTGGTCCGCACGACGGTGACCGGCAGACCGGCGGCGGCCGCGTGGTGCAGCAGCTCCTCGGCCACCCACTTGCTCTCCACATAGCCGACGCCCAGCCGTTGCGGGTGGTCCAGTGGCGTCTCCTCGGTGACCTCCGGGACGCCGACCGCGCCGAAGCCGGCCAGCACCGCGAGGGTGGACAGGTAGTGCACCGGAATGCCCCGGGAGTGCCCGGCGAGCCGCACCACCTCGCGGGTCGCCGACACGTTGGCCGCCCGCAGCTGGTGGTACGGGTAGATGAAGTTGACCTCGCCGCCGAGGTGGTGGATCGCGTCCAGGGAGTCCGCCAGCTCCTCGAAGCGGCGCTCGGACAGGCCGAGCCGGGGCGAGCCGAGGTCCCCGACCAGCGGGACCACCCGGTCCCAGCCGTCGATCCCGCGGCCGCCGGTGGCGGCCGGGTCCCGGCAGAGGAAGTGCTGGTGGGCGGCCCGGATCCGCTCCAGCGCGTGTTCCTCGTCGGGCGAGCGGACCAGGCAGAGGATCCGGGCCTCGGTGGTGGCCAGCAGGGTGGCCAGCAGGTGCGTCCCGCAGAACCCGGTCGCGCCGGTGAGCAGCAGCTGCCCGGGGCGGTCCCGGCGGGGCAGCGGCCGCCCGGTGGTGCGCACCGGGACCTCGCCCAGGGCGGCTTCGGCGACGAGGTCGACCGACTGCCCGTTGGCGGTGTTCGGGCCGGCCCGCGCGGTGTCGATCGCGGCGGCGAACGCGTCGAGGCCGGAGTCGCGCAGCAGTGAGCGGGTCAGGAAGCGGATCCAGGTCACCTCGATGCCGAACATGATCCGCGCCCGGGCCAGCATCTCCATCAGCAGCAGCGAGTTGCCGCCGAGCTCGAAGAAGTCGTCGTCGTCCCGGACAGTCTCGACCTGCAGCACCTCCGACCAGAGCCGCGTCACTGCGGCGCGGGCGGCCCGCGAGCCGGCCGGGCGGCCGGACCCGCCGGCCCGGCCGGCGGCCTCCCGGGCGGGCGCGCCGGCCGAGTCCTGGCCTTCCTCGTTGCGGCGGTTGACCTGCGGTTCGGTGCGTGGCAGCCGGCGGCGGTCGATCTTCCCGGCCGCGGTCAGCGGCATCCGCTCGAGCAGCACGAACTCGGCGGGCACCATGAACTCGGGCAGCCGCTCGATCAGGAAACGTCGCAGGGCCGCCCGGCGGGCGCCGGCGTCGGACTCGTCGCGGTCGGCCAGGGTGTAGTAGGCGGTCAGGCTGCGTTCGGTGTCGCCGTTGTCGTCGGCGCAGACCCGGGCCAGCCGCACCGACCGGTGGGTGGCGAGGACAGACTCGATCTCGACCGGGTCCACCCGGAAGCCGCGCACCTTCACCTGGTCGTCGAGTCGGCCGAGCAGCTCCAGGTGCCCGTCCGAGCGCCACCGGCCGGCGTCCCCGGTGTGGTACATCCGCTCGCCGGGCAGGTCCGCGTACGGGTCGGGGAGGAAGCGTTCGGCGGTGAGCCCGGGGCGCTGCCAGTAGCCGAGGGCCAGTCCGGGGCCGCCGAGGTGGATCTCGCCCTTCTCGCCGGGGCGCACCGGGCGCAGCTCGGGGTCCAGCAGGTGCACCCGGGTGCCGGGGAGCGGCTTGCCGATCGGCACGGGTGCGGAGGGTGCCGCGCGGAGCTGGTCGGCGGTCACCTCCCAGAGCGTGGAGGTGACGGCGGCCTCGGTCACTCCGTAGGCGTTGAGCAACCGGGTGCCGGGCAGTCGGCGCAGGCAGGTGCGGCAGTCCTCGGCGTGCACGGTGTCCCCGCCGACGATCAGTAACCGCAGGCCCGGCGGCGCCGGGTCGTGGTCGGAGAGCAGGTTGAGCAGGTGGTGCCAGTACGCGGGTGTCAGGTCGGCGACGGTCAGGCCGAGCCCGGGCATCCGGTCCAGCAGTTCGGTGGGGGCCCAGGTGGTGACGCCGCCGAGCACCAGGGTCGCCCCGCTGACCAGGGTCGCGAAGATCTGCTCCAGCGAGGTGTCGAAGCCGAGGGCCGCGAGCTGCAGCACCCGGTCGGCCGGTGACAGCCCGTAGGCCGCGGTGACCCGGTTCAGGGTGAACACCAGTGAGCGGTGGGTGACCAGGACGCCCTTGGGGGTCCCGGTGGTGCCGGCGGTGTAGATCAGGTAGGCGGGGTCGGACGGCAGGGCGGCGTCGGGCGGCGGCGCGCCCGGGCCCCGCGAGCGGGCGCCGGTGCGGTACTCCTCGATCAGCACCGGTTCGGCCGGGCCGGCACCGAAGCGTCCGCGGTGACCGCGGCTGGTGATCAGCAGCTCGGCCGCGCAGTCCGCCACCAGCCGCTGCAGCCGGCGGTCGGGGTGGGTCGGGTCGAGCGGCAGGAAGGCGCCGCCGGCCTTGAGCACCGCGAGCAGGGCCACCACCAGATCGGTGCTGCGGGGCAGGCAGACCGGCACCACGCTGCCGGGCCGGACGCCCAGGCCGCGCAGTTGTCCGGCCAGCCGGTCGGCGCGCCGGTCGAGTTCCCGGTAGCTGAGTTCGCCCTCCTCCCCGACCACCGCGACGGCCTGCGGACTTCGCGCAGCCTGATCCCGAAACAGTTTGTGCACGGTGTTTCCGTCGGCGGTCCGGCGATCGGCCCGGATCGGGTCGGTCCAGCGTTTCTCGATCTCCGCCAGCGCGGCCTGCCGGGAATGCGATTCGAATACGGACTGCCAACCGGACGGAATCGGAACGTCACCGGTCCAGAGTGCGAACTGGCCGGCTCCGTTGCGCAGAGCGGTGTGGCGCCTAGTGCTGTGCGGTATCGCGTCGGGAGAATCATCCACGGCTCGGACCTCGGGGTGGGCACCGGGAATTGGGGGAATCTGGCGGCTGCTCCGGGACATCGGGCGCACTGCTGTCCATGCCAACTATACTCACCATAGATCGCCGAACACGGCCCCACCGATCGATCCCACCGATCGCCGAAGAGGGCCTTTTCCGTCCAACCGCTGCAACCCCGTGATCTCACGGAGGAGGTAGCACTCTTGACTCGTCGACGACAGCAACTCATGGTCGGCTACCTGGTCTGGATGGCGACCTTCACCGGTATTTACTACGCGTATCCAAACCAACGGATCATCTGGTGGACCGGCATCGGCCTCGGTGGCGTCGCCGCCATCGTGGTGGGCGTCAGGCTCAACCGGCCGTCCCGCGCGCTGCCCTGGCTGCTGCTCGCGCTGGCGAACTTCAGCTTCACCTGCGGCGAGGTCGTCCAGGTGGTGCAGACCCAGTTCCTGAACCTCAACAACCCGTTCCCCTCGGTGGCCGACGGCTTCTACCTCGCCGAGTACGTGCTCTACGCGCTGGGCGTCTGGGGGTTCATCCGCTGGCGAACGGCCCATCAGGACCGGGCCAGCCTGATCGACGCACTCACCCTGACCGTCGGCCTCGGGCTGCTCGCCTGGATCTACCTGATCCTGCCGTACGTCCACACACCCGAACTGACCTGGATTCAGAAGGCGATCTCGATCGCCTACCCGCTGGGCGACGTCCTGATCCTGGCGATGCTGCTGCGGCTGCTGGTCCCGCGCGGCGGCAAGAGCCCCGCCCTGCTGCTGCTCACCGTCGGCAGTATCGGCCTGCTGGTCTCCGACGTCCTGTACGGCCTCATCCAGCTGCACGGCACCTGGCGGATCGGGACCCCGGTGGACCTCGGCTGGGCCGCCTTCTACTGCGCCTGGGGCGCCGCCGCGCTGCACCCGTCGATGGTCGAGCTGACCAGGCCGATCCCCACCCAGCAGACCGACATCACCGCGGGCCGGCTGGCCCTGCTCACCCTCGCCTCGCTGATCGCGCCGGGAATCCTGCTGATCGAGGCCGCGCACGGCATCACCTCGCACGCCGCCGTGATCGGCGCCTTCTCCGCCGTGCTCTTCCTGCTGGTGCTCTCCCGACTGGCCGGGGTGGTGCTGGTGCACCGTCAGGCGCTGGCCCGCGAACGGGCACTGCGCGAGGCCGGCGCCTCACTGACCGCCGCGGTGGCGCTGGAACAGGTCGCGGACACCGTGCAGGCCGTGGCGACCCGGCTGATGCCCCGGGAGGACGGCCACCGGGCGGTGCTGGCGGTACGGGAGGACGGGGTGCTGCGGGTCCGGCAGGGCCGGCGCGACCCCGAGCAGCGCCAGGACATCGAGCAGCGGCAGGCCATCGAACAGCGGCAGGACATCGAGCGGCCGCAGGCGATCGAGCAGCGGCAGGTAGCAGGGCACCGGAAGGCTGTCGAGCTGCGGCAGCAGGACGGGCAGCGACAGGTGGCCGAGTACTCCGACCAGATCCTCACGCTGGCCTCGGTCCGGCAGACCACGCTGCTGCGCGTCGAGGAGCTCGGGCCCGAGTTCGCCGCCTTCCTGAACGGGATGCCGACCGCGCTGGTGTCACCCCTGGTGCTGGCGCAGCGGCCGTCCGGCGATCCGCTGATCGGGGTGCTGATCGTCACCGGCACCGAGCAGGAACTCACCGCCTTATGGGGCTCGCTGGAGATCGTCGCGGCCCAGTCGGCGCTGGCTCTCGAACGGGTGATGCTCAGCCAGGAGGTCAACCGGCGCAACAGTGAGGCGTACTTCCGCACCCTGGTGCAGAACTCCTCGGACGTGATCCTGATCCTCGCCGGCGACGACCGGATCCGGTACGCGAGTTCCTCGGCCGAGCGGGTGCTCGGCTACCCACAGCTGGACGGCACCCGGCTGATCGATCTGGTGCCCACCGAGGACAGCCGGGCGGTGGGCCGGGCGGTGGCCCGGATGCGTTCGCGCGAGCAGCACGGCCGGCACGACAGCGGCGAGCACGGCGGCCACAACGACTACGGCGAACAGCGCGAGCACTGGCGGCTGCTGCGCAACGACGGCACCCCGATCGAGGCCGAGGTGCGCTGCAACGACCTGCGCGAGGACCCCACCGTCGGCGGGCTGGTGCTCACCCTGCGGGACGTCACCGAGCAGCGCCAGATGGAACGCGAACTCACCCACCGGGCCTTCCACGACTCGCTGACCGGCCTGGCCAACCGGGTGCTGTTCCAGGACCGGGTCGGCCACGCGCTCTCCCGCAGTTCGCGCAGCGGCACCGTGACCGGGGTGCTCTTCCTCGACCTGGACGACTTCAAGGTGGTCAACGACACCCAGGGCCACGCGGTCGGTGACGAGCTGCTGGTGGCGGTCTCGCTGCGGGTGTCGACCGCGCTGCGCACCTCGGACACCGCGGCGCGCCTGGGCGGCGACGAGTTCGCGGTGCTGGTCGAGGACGCGCTGACGGCCGCCGACGTCGGCGAGATCGCCGACATCGTGCTGGGCACCTTCGCCGAGCCGTTCCGGCTCAGCTCGGGCGCGGTCCGGGTGGCCGCCAGCCTCGGCGTCGCGACCACCGAGGACAGCGTCCACGCGGCGGAGCTGCTCACCCACGCCGACCTGGCGCTGTACGCGGCCAAGGCGGCCGGGAAACGGCAGTGGCGGCAGTACCAGCCGGCTCTGCAGGCCGGCCTGATCGAACGTCATGAACTGGGCGAGCACCTGGACTCGGCCATCGCGATCGCCGACTCGGCGTTCGCCCTGCACTACCAGCCGATCGTCGACCTCGCCACCGGTGACCTGGTGGCCTTCGAGGCACTGGTCCGCTGGCCGCACGACCAGCGCGGCATGGTGCTGCCCGACGAGTTCATCCCGGTGGCGGAGGAGAGCGGGCAGATCGTCCAGCTCGGCGCCTGGGTGCTGGAGCGGGCCGCCGAGGACACCGCCCGCTGGCAGCGGATGAGCACTGCCGACCGCCAGGCCGGCCGTCGTCCGCCGCTGCACGTGAACGTGAACGTCTCGGCCCGGCAGTTCCGCGACGCCGGCTTCGTCGACGTGGTGCGCGACACCGTCCGCAACTCCGGGATCGCCCCCGGCTCGCTGATCCTGGAGCTGACCGAGAGCGTGCTGATGCGCCGTGACGAGCGGGTCCGGGCCGACATGCAGGCGCTGGGCGAACTCGGCGTCGGCATCGCCATCGACGACTTCGGCACCGGCTACTCCTCGCTGAGCTATCTGCGCGAGTTCCCGATCTCGATCCTGAAGATCGACAAGTCCTTCATCGACGGGCTCGGCCACTCCCAGCAGCAGTACGCGCTGGTCGAGGGCATCGCGCGGATCGCCGACACGCTGGACGTCCAGGTGATCGCCGAAGGCATCGAGAACAGCGTGCAGCGCGACCTGCTGACCTCGATGGGCTGCCCGCTGGGCCAGGGCTACCTGTTCGCCCAGCCGCTGCCGGTCGGCCGGGCCGGCGCCCTGGTGGGCCAGGACGCGCACCAGGCCGGCCTGCAGTCCACCCGGGGCCGGCCCGGGCGCGCCGCCCGGCCCGCCGGCCAGCCGCGCGGGCGCTCCTGACGGCCACTCGGACCGCTGCGGCTGCCGCCTGCCGCGCTCGCCCCTACAGCGCCCGGTCTCAGGGCTGGTAGCGGTAGCCGATGCCGGGCTCGGTGATCAGGTGCCGGGGGTGGGCCGGATCGGCTTCCAACTTGCGGCGCAGACCGGCGAAGTAGACCCGCAGGTAGTTCCCGTGGTGCTCGTGCTCGGGGCCCCAGACCTCGCGCAGGATCTCCAGCCGGGGCACCAGCTGCCCCGGCGCGGCCAGCAGCAGCTTGAGGATCCGCCATTCGGTCGGGGTGAGCCGGACGGCGCCGTGCGGGCCGGTGACGGTGCCGCGCGTGATGTTGACGGTGAGTTCGCCGATCACCGGGTCGGGCGGCGGCGGCTCGGCGGGCGTGCGGCGCAGTACCGCGCGCAGTCGGGCGAAGAGTTCGTCGATCTCGAAGGGTTTGGTGAGGTAGTCGTCGGCGCCCGCGTCCAGGGCCCGGATCTTCTCCTCCAGTTCGCTGCGGCCCGACAGCACGATGATCGGTGCGCTGAGCGAGGCCCGGATGCCGCGCAGGACGTCGACGCCGTCGAAGTCGGGCAGGCCCAGGTCCAGCAGTACGGCGTCGGGCGTCTCGGTGCTGACCGAGTCCAGCGCCTGTTGGCCGGTGCTGGCCGTCAGCACGGAGTAGCGGCGGGCGCGCAGGTTGATCCGCAGGGCGCGCAGGATCTGGGGTTCGTCCTCCACCAGCAGGATAAGGCTCATGCGTCCTCCGGCACGGCCGCGGCGGGCAGGGTGAGCAGCATCGTGGTGCCGCCGCCCGGGGTGTCCTCGACCTCCAGGGTGCCGCCCATGGCCTCGGCGAGGCCCCGGGAGAGCGCGAGGCCCAGGCCGACGCCGGTGGTGTTGTCGTTGTCGCCGAGGCGCTGGAAGGGGAGGAAGACGGTGTCGCGGTCCTCGGGGGCGATGCCGGGGCCGCGGTCGATCACCCGTACCTCCACCCGGTCCTGGTGACCGCTGGCGGTGACCAGGACCGGCGCGCCGGGGGCGTTGTAGCGCAGCGCGTTGGTGATGACGTTGGCCAACACCCGTTCCAGCAGCGGCGGATCGGCGAGCACCGGCGGGACGGAGTCCAGGTCGAGGGGCTGGACGGGCGCGTCCGGGCGCGGTAGCGAGTCCATCGCCCGGGGCAGCACCTCGGTCAGCCGCACGGGTGCCAGGTGCAGGGTGAGGGCGCCGGCCTGCAGACGGCTCATGTCGAGCAGGTTGTCCACCAGGCGGGTCAGCTTGACCAGCGAGGCGTCGGCCAGGTCGAGGAGTTCGGTCTGGTCCTCGTGCGAGAACTCGACGTCGGGGCTGCGCAGCGAGCCGACCGAGGCCAGCGCTGCCGCGAGCGGGGTGCGCAGGTCATGGCTGACGGCGGCGAGCAGGGCCGTGCGCATCTTGTCGGCGGCCTTGATCGGCTCGACCTCGGCGGCGGCTGCCGCGAGGTGGTCGCGCTCCCGGGCGACGGCGATGTGTGCGGCGAAGGCGCTCAACACCCTCTGGTCGGCGGCCGGGAGCCGGCGACCGGTCAGGATCAGCACGGTGTCGGTGTCGACCGTGATCTCGGTGACCTCCCGGGCGGCGGTGCCGTCACCGTTGGTGTCGGCGCGGGCCAGTACCTCGCCGCTGGTCCGGTCGAGTAGCGCGGCCGAGTCCATGGCGAACACGGTGCGGGCGCGTTCCACCAGCTCCGGCAGCGCGTCGGCGCCGCGCAGCACGCTCCCCGCGAGGGTGCTGAGCGTCTCGGCCTCGGCGGTGGCCCTGGCCGCGCGGATGGTCTGCCCGCCGGCCCGGTCGACCACGCTGGCGACGATCAGCGCCACGGCCGCGAAGACCGCGAGCGCGATCATGTTGTTGGGCTCGTCGATGGTGAAGGTGTGGACCGGCGGGATGAAGTAGTAGTTGAGCAGCAGTGAGGCGATCAGCGAGGCGACCAGTGCGGATGCCACACCGCCCAGCAACGCGACGGCCACCACGCCGAGTTGGAAGATCAGCGCGACGGTGGTCAGGTTCAGCGAGTGGTGCGACAGGGAGAGCAGGGCGGTCAGCGCGACCGGCAGGACCAGGCCCGAGGTGAAGCCGGCGACGGTGCGTCGCGGCGAGTGGCGACGCCCGAGCGAGGGCAGCCGCCCGCGGCCGGTGAACTCGTGGGTGACCATGTGGACGTCGATGTCCTCGGAGGCGTCCACGGTGGTCTCGCCGATGCCCGGGCCGGTCAGGAACCGGGTGATCCGCCCGCGCCGGCTGGTGCCGAGCACCAGCTGGGTCGCGTGGCGGGCCCGGGCGAAGGAGAGCAGCGCGGTGGGGATGTCGTCGCCGATCACCACGTCGTAGCTGCCGCCGAGGGTTTCGACCAGCTGGCGCTGCTGGGCGAGCGCGCCGGGTGAGGCGCCGGCCAGGCCGTCCGACCGGGTGACGTGCACGGCCAGCAGTTCGCCGCCGGCGGTACGGTCGGCGATCCTGGCGGCCCGACGGATCAGCGTCTCGCCCTCGGGCCCGCCGGTGAGCGCGACCACCACGCGTTCGCGGGTCTCCCAGACCCGGTCGATGTTGTGCTGCGCGCGGTAGTCGCGCAGGCCCTCGTCCACCCGGCCGGCCACCCAGAGCAGCGCCAACTCGCGCAGCGCGGTGAGGTTTCCGACCCGGAAGTAGTTGGTGAGCGCGGCGTCCACCTTCTCGGCCTTGTAGACGTTGCCGTGCACCATGCGGCGGCGCAGCGCCTGCGGCGCCATGTCGACCAGCTCGATCTGGTCGGCCCGGCGGACCACCTCGTCGGGGACGGTCTCGCGCTGCGGGGTGCCGGTGATCTTCTGGACCACGTCGTTGAGCGACTCCAGGTGCTGGATGTTGACCGTGGTGATCACGTCGATCCCGGCCGCCAGCAGCTCCTCGACGTCCTGCCAGCGCTTGGTGTTGCGCCCGCCGGGGATGTTGGTGTGCGCGAGTTCGTCCACCAGCGCGACGGCGGGCCTGCGCTCGAGGACGGCGTCCAGGTCCATCTCGGCGAACTCGGTGTCCCGGTAGGTGCGGACCAGCCTCGGCACCACCTCCAGCCCCTGGACCATGTTCTCGGTGTGCCGGCGCCCGTGGCACTCGATGTAGCCCACCACCACATCCGCGCCGCGTTCCTGTCTGCGCCGGGCCTCGTCCAGCATCCGGTAGGTCTTGCCGACCCCGGGGGCCGATCCGAGGTACACCCGCAGGCGTCCGCGCCGGTGCGCGGTGCCGAGGGTGAGATCGCGAGCCATGGGCTGAATCTCTTTCAGGAGAAGAGGTCTGCTGGACGGAACGTGCCTGGCCGGCCCGGGTGCGCGCCCGGGCCGGCCAGTGGGTCATTCACTCTGATGCGACGTCACTTGGTCTCGCTGACAGCCTTGTTGAGCAGCACGACGTTGACGCCGGCCTCGCCGAGGAAGCCGAGCGAGCGGCCCTCGGTGTACTTGGCGACGAGACCGTTCAGGGTGTCGACGCTGATGTTGCGGGCCTTGGCGACCCGGGCCACCTGCTCCTTGGCGTAGGCCACCGAGATGTGCGGGTCGAGGCCGGAGCCGGACGCGGTCAGCGCGTCGACCGGGACGGCGGCCGGGTCGACGCCGTCGAAGGCTGCGGCGGCCGCGCGGCGGTCGTTGACGGCCTTGAGCAGGTCGTCGCTGTTCGGGCCGAGGTTGCTGGCCGTGGAGCCGTGCGGGTCGTAGTTTGCGGCCGAGGGACGCGGCTGGAACCACTTCGGGTCCGGCTGCGCCTGCTCCTTCGGGTCGTTGCCCGTTGTTGAGTCAGAAGGTGTCTTCTTCGGCAGGTTGTAGTTCTGACCGAGCAGGCTGGAGCCGATCTCCTTGCCGTCGGACGTCACGATCGAGCCGTTCGCCTTCTCGGTGAAGGCGACCTGGCTGATCCCGGTGACCAGCAGCGGGTAGGCGAGACCGCAGATCACGGTCAGCACCAGGAGCATCCGCAGCGCGGTGAAGTGGGTGCGGACGGAGGTGGGCAGGGGCTTGGGCATGATGGGCTTCCTCCGTTTCTCAGCGCAGGCCGGGAATGAACTGGATGATCAGGTCGATCGCCTTGATGCCGATGAACGGCACGATCAGGCCGCCGACGCCGTACACCAGGATGTTCCGGGTGAGCAGCGAACTCGCGTCGGACGGGCGGTACTTGACGCCGCGCAGGGCGAGCGGGATGAGGCCGATGATGACCAGGGCGTTGAAGATGATCGCCGAGGTGATCGCCGAGGTCGGGCTGTGCAGCCCCATGATGTTGAGGTGCCTGAGGCCGGGGTAGACGCTGGCGAACATCGCGGGGATGATCGCGAAGTACTTCGCGACGTCGTTGGCGATCGAGAAGGTGGTCAACGCGCCACGGGTGATCAGCAGTTGCTTGCCGATCTCGACGATCTCGATCAGCTTGGTGGGGTTGGAGTCCAGGTCCACCATGTTGCCGGCCTCCTTGGCCGCCATGGTGCCGGTGTTCATGGCCACGCCCACGTCGGCCTGGGCGAGGGCGGGGGCGTCGTTGGTGCCGTCGCCGGTCATCGCGACCAGCTTGCCGCCCGCCTGCTCCTTCTTGATCAGGGCCATCTTGTCCTCGGGAGTGGCCTCGGCGAGGAAGTCGTCCACGCCGGCCTCGTCCGCGATCGCCTTGGCGGTCAGCGGGTTGTCGCCCGTGATCATGATGGTCTTGATGCCCATCCGGCGCAGCTCGTCGAACCGCTCCCGCATGCCCTCCTTGACCACGTCCTTGAGGTAGATCACCCCGAGGACCCGGGCCGGCGCGTCCGCGATCTTCGTGGCGACGACCAGCGGGGTACCGCCGGCCGCCGAGATCCCGTCGACCAGCTGCGCGACGTCCGATCCGACCGAACCACCGTTCTGGGTCACCCAGTTGGAGACAGAACCGGCCGCGCCCTTGCGCACCTGGTGGACGCCGTCGGCCTCCGCCAGGTCCACACCCGACATCCGGGTCTGGGCGGTGAACGGCACCCAGGTCGCGTGGCTCAACTCGCCCTGGGCACGCGCCCGCAGACCGTACTCGGTCTTGGCGAGCACCACGATCGAGCGGCCCTCGGGCGTCTCGTCGGCGAGGCTGGACAGCTGCGCGGCATCCGCCAGCTCCTCGGTGCCCACGCCGGTGGCGGGCTGGAACTCGGCGGCCTGGCGGTTGCCCAGGGTGATGGTGCCGGTCTTGTCCAGCAGCAGGGTGTTGACGTCGCCGGCGGCCTCGACCGCACGGCCCGACATGGCCAGCACATTGCGCTGCACCAACCGGTCCATACCGGCGATGCCGATCGCCGACAGCAGCGCACCGATGGTGGTCGGGATCAGCGCCACGATCAGCGCTACCAGCACGATCATCGTCTGCGGCGCACCCGCGAAGGTGGCCATCGGCTGCAAGGTCACCACGGCGACCAGGAAGACGATCGTCAGGGACGCCAGCAGGATGTTCAGCGCGATCTCGTTCGGCGTCTTCTGCCGGGCCGCGCCCTCGACCAGCGCGATCATCCGGTCGATGAAGGACTTCCCCGGCTCGGTGGCGATCTTCACCACGATCCGGTCGGAGAGCACCTTCGTGCCACCGGTCACCGCGCTGCGGTCACCGCCCGACTCGCGGATCACCGGCGCGGACTCACCGGTGATGGCCGACTCGTCCACCGACGCGACACCCTCGACCACGTCGCCGTCACCGGGGATGATCTGCCCGGCCTCGACCACCACGTGGTCGCCCAGCCGCAGCGCGGCGCCGGGCACCTCCTCCTCGGCCTGGCTGGTGGGCCAGTTGACGAGGCGTCGGGCCATGGTGTCGGTCTTGGTCTTGCGCAGCGTGTCGGCCTGCGCCTTGCCACGGCCCTCGGCCACCGCCTCCGCCAGGTTGGCGAAGACCGTGGTCAGCCAGAGCCAGACGGTGATCGCCCAGGCGAACACCGACGGGTGGGCGATCGCGGAGACCGTGGTCACCACGGAGCCGACCTCGACCACGAACATGACCGGGTTCTTGACCATCACCCGGGGGTCGAGCTTCTTCACCGCGTCGGGCAGCGAGGAGACGATCAGCTTGGGGTCGAGCAGGCCGCCGGAGACTCTGTGCGGAGCCTGCGGCTGCTCAACGGGTACGGGAGTAAGGGTGGTGGACATCAGTGCAGACCTTCCGCGATCGGCCCGAGAGCGAGAGCCGGGAAGTAGGTGAGGCCCACCACGATCAGGACGACGCCCGACAGCAGGCCCACGAAGAGCGGCTTGTGAGTAGGCAGCGTGCCCGCGGAGGCGGGAACCGGCTGCTGCTGGGCCAGCGATCCGGCCAGCGCCAGCACGAACACCATCGGCAGGAAGCGTCCGAAGACCATCGCCAGGCCGAGCGCGGTGTCGTACCACGGGGTGTTCACCGTGATGCCCGCGAACGCCGACCCGTTGTTGTTGGCGGCCGAGGTGAACGCGTACAGCACCTCGGAGAAGCCGTGCGCACCGGAGTTGAGCATCCCGGCCCGCTCGCCGGGCAGCGCCATCGCGACACCGGTGCCGATCAGCACGATCGCCGGCGTGGTCAGGATGTACAGCGAGGCGAACTTCATCTCCCGCCCGCCGAGCTTCTTGCCCAGGTACTCGGGGGTGCGCCCGACCATCAGACCGGCCACGAAGACCGCCACGATCGCCAGGACCAGCATCCCGTACAGGCCCGATCCGGTACCGCCGGGCGCGATCTCACCGAGCATCATGTTGAAGATCGTGATGCCGCCGCCGAACGGCGTGAACGAGTCGTGGAAGGCGTTCACCGCACCGGTCGAGGTCAGTGTGGTCGAGGCCGCGAAGAGCGAGCTGGCGGCGACGCCGAAGCGCTGCTCCTTGCCCTCCATCGCCCCGCCGGCCGCCTGCAGCGCGCTGCCGCCGTGGTGCGACTCCGCCAGCGTGATCAGCGCGGCCGAGGCCACCCAGAAGATCGCCATCACGGAGACGATCGCGTAGCCCTGCCGGTTGTCGCCGACCATCTTGCCGAAGGTGCGCGGCAGCGAGAAGGAGATCACCAGCAGCAGGAAGATCTCCAGCCAGTTGGTGAACCCGGTAGGGTTCTCGAACGGGTGCGCGGAGTTGGCGTTGAAGAAGCCGCCGCCGTTGGTGCCCAGCTCCTTGATGACCTCCTGCGAGGCCACCGGACCGCCCGGGATCGACTGGGTGTCGCCGGTGAGGGTCGCCAGATCGTGGAAGCCGTGGAAGTTCTGCACCACGCCGTTGGCCACCAGCACGAACGCGAAGACGATCGAGATCGGCAGCAGCAGGCGCAGCACGATCCGGGTCAGGTCGACCCAGAAGTTGCCGACCCGGTCCGTGCGGTTGCGGGTGAAGCCCCGGATCAGCGCGGCGACGATCGCGATGCCGACGGCGGCGGAGACGAAGTTCTGCACCGCCAGACCGGCCATCTGCACCACGTGGCCCATCGCCGACTCACCCGAGTACGACTGCCAGTTGGTGTTGGTGACGAAGGAGATCGCGGTGTTCCAGGACTGGTGCGGCGACATCTGCGGCACGCCCAGGCCGAGCAGCAGGTGGTTCTGCAGCCGGATCAGGCCGTAGAGGAAGAGGACGGAGACGGCGGAGAACGCCAGCACCGAGCGCAGGTACGCCGGCCAACGCTGATCGGCATCGCCATCGACGCCGATCACCTTGTACAGGCCGCGCTCGACTCTGAGGTGCTTGGCGGAGGTGAGGAGCTTGGCGATGTAGTCGCCGAGCGGGCGGTAGCACAGCGCCAACGCGCCCACCAGGGCGAGCGCCTGCAGCCACCCAGCGAGAGTGGAACTCATGTCAGAACTTCTCCGGGTAGATCAGCGCGACGACCAGGTAGCCGATCAGCGCAATGGCGACGATGAGACCTGCGATGTTCTCTGCGGTCACAGCTTCTCCACCCCTCGCGCGATCAGGGCGAGGACGGCGAACACGGCAACCGTGACGCCGACGAAGACGAGGTCCAGCATGGGCTCCACCAACTGGTTCAGGGATCAGCCACGGGACTCGTCCAGACGCCCCAACACGGCACCGGCGGCTTGACCGGCCTGAGCAGCAAATCAGCCGCATCGGCCGTTCCAGCGGGCCCTGACACCCTCCATACGGGTGGCTGAGGATCCTTGACGCGGCTTTGATGCCGGCGCCATGCACCCGAGCCCGCGACCTGGCCGGAACGCGCAGCCGGCCCGCCCTACAGCCGCAGTCCCGCCCTACATGCGCAACCGCAGCCGGCAGACCACCGCGTCGGTCCCGCGGCGCAGCGCCCGGTCGATCAGCGCGCCGCGCTGGTTCTGCAGCGCCCGCTGCCACAGCCGGGTCGGCTCGACCTCGGGGATCAGGACGGTGATCCGGTCGTACACGCGCTCGGCGCCGAGCTCGTTGACGAAGGCGACCAGTGGGCGGCCCAGCCTGCGGTGGGCGTCCGGCACCTCGACCAGCGGCACGCCCGGCTGCCACAGTTCCCAGTCCCGGCGCAGCGCCTCGGCGGCCTGCCGGTCCTCGGCGTCGGGCGCGGTGTGCACCACGGTGACGGCCATGACCTGGTCGCCCAGCGAGAGCGCGGCGGACAGGGCGTCCCTGGTCAGCCGGGTGATCGAGGTGACCGGGACGACCACCAGGGAGCGCTGCGGGGTGAGCGGACCGGGGATCCGGCCCAGTTCCAGCCGCTCGCCGATCCGCCCGTAGGCGCGGTGCACCGCCTCGAAGGACAGCACCAGCAGCGGCAGCGCCAGCGCGATGCCCCAGGCGCCCTCGGTGAACTTGGTCCCGGCGACCACCAGCAGCGCCACCCCGGTCAGCAGCGCGCCGAAGCCGTTCAGCGCCGCCCGCCCCCGCCAGCGCGGGCCCCGCACCCGGAGCCAGTGCCGGACCATGCCGACCTGGCAGATGGTGAAGCCGACGAAGACGCCGATCGCGAAGAGCGGCACCAGGCTGTTCACGTCGCCGCCCGAGGCCACCAGCAGCCCGGCCGAGACGGCGGCCAGGAAGAGCACGCCGTGCCGGTGCACCTGGTGGTCGGCGCGCAGCGCGAAGACGTGCGGCAGGTAGTTGTCGCGGGCCAGCAGGTGCATCAGCACCGGCAGACCGCCGAACGAGGTGTTGGCGGCCAGCGCGAGCAGCACCACGGTGGCGAACTGGACCAGGTAGAAGCCGAAGCCGTGGCCGAGCGAGGCGTCGGCGAGCTGGGCCAGCACCGTCACGCCCTCGACCGGCTGCCGGCCGCCGCGAGGACCAGCACGATGGCCTCCGGCCCGTAGGCGACGGAGGCCATCGCGTCCAGCGAGAGGGCGGCCAGGCCGCCGAGCGCGGAGAGGCGGTGTCGCTCGTTCGCCGCGTCCGGATCAGGGGGCTCCACCGGGGCGGTCGGCTGGACGGCGGCGGGGAGCGGTTCGGTGGAGCGGGTCATCGACGGACCTCCGTAGGACGGCTGGTGGTCCGATCGTCGGGCGAGCCACCCGGCCCAGCCCGCGCTCCGTACAGGCCCCTGACGGCCCGAGGGGTGATCTTGACGCGTTCTTGACGGCAGTGGGTGGATCAGGGTCACCGGTTGCCGAGTGCGGTCTCCTCGCGGTCGAGGTCGTGCTGCAGGCTGCGCCGGGTGGTGTCGCTGATCCGGTGTTCGTCGTAGAGGCGGCGCAGTTCGGCGTTCTGGACGGCGATGACCTCGCGGCGCAGCTCGCGGTAGGCGGCGTCGACGGTGCTGCCGTCGGGCGTGTCGACGGTGTGGTCGAGGCGGGCGTTGAGGCCGCGCCGGACGCGGTCGACGGCCGGCTCGGACTGGGTCTCGAGTTCGGCGAGTTGGTCGACGTGGGCGAGGGCGGCGCGGTTGAGGGTGTCGCGGGCGGCGGCTTCCTCGCGGGCGGTGTGCTCGGGTTCCAGGGCCAGGCCGGAGCGGTTGACGATCGGGGCCAGGCTGAGCCCCTGGACGACCAGCGTGAAGACCACGACGGCAGTGGTGAGCACCAGGACCAGTGGCCGTCCGGGCAGCAGGGCGCCGCTGGAGGCGGTGAGCGGGATGGACAGCGCGGCGGCCAGCGGCATCACACCGCGGGTCCCGGCCCAGGTCACCACCGCCGCCACCCGCCAGGAGGGCCGGCCGCTGCTGGGCTTGGCGGCGGCGGACAGCGGCAGCATCCAGAGCACCCGGATGGCGATCAGCACGGCGGCCAGCACCAGTGCCTGGAGCGGCCACCAGCCCGTCCCGCTGGGCAGGTCCCGGACCAGCGTGGGCAGTTCGAGGCCGACGATGCTGAACACCACGCTCTCCAGCAGGAACACCACCACCGCGTAGACGGCGTGCAGTTGCAGCCGGATCCGGGCGTCGCTGAGCCGGTGGCCGGACCGCCCGAGCAGCACGCCCGCGACCACCACCGAGGTGATGCCGGAGGTGTGCGCGGACTCCGCCAGCACATAGGCGCTGTACGGGGTGACCAGCGCGATCACGGTCTCCAGCACCGGGTCGGTGGTGCGTCGGCGGATCAGCCCGACGGCTCCCGCGACAGCGGCACCGATCAGGCTGCCGCCGCCCGCGAGCAGCACGAACTCGCCGCCGGCCGCGGGCCAGCCGACCGCGCCCGCCGCCACCGCGATGCCGACGGCGACCTTGAACAGCACCAGCGAGGTGGCGTCGTTGAACAGGCTCTCCGCCTGCACCAGCACCTGGACGCGACCGGGCAGGGCGAGCCGGCGGCCGAGCGCGGTGACGGCCACCGGGTCGGTGCTCGCCAGCACGGCGCCCAGCACGAAGGCCATCGCCGGCGGCAGGCCGGTCACCGCGACCGCGACATAGCCCACCGCGGCGGCGGAGGCGAGGACCAGGCCGAAGGCGAGGATCGTGACCGGCTTCCAGACCGCGCGCAGGTCCCGCAGCGACAGTTCCTCGGCGGAGGCGTACAGCAGCGGCGGCAGCACCACCAGGGCGATGGTCTGCGGTGGAATGCGCAGCGCCGGCGTCCCGGGTATCAGTGCCACGGCGATGCCGGCGAGCACCAGCAGTGAGGGGGCGGGGATGCGCCAGCGCCGGGCGAAGGTGGCCACCGCGGTGGCCAGCACCACCAGGAACAGAACAGTCGCCACTGCGCGCATCTGCGAATCCCCTGATCACGAGAGACGGGGTCGCTGCGCTGAATCGCAGTCCGTCCCCCACGCCGACCAGGCTTCCCGGCACACCTCTGGTCATCTTATTGGAAATTTAGCGGCCTCGGAGATCTAGTGCCGCGTCAGGGTGCCAGGTCCCGGCGGGCCAGCAGCGCGAACGCCGCGCCGATCCCGGCCACGCCCACGGCGGCCAGCACACCCAGCGAGCCCCAGGCCACGCTGCCCCGGGCCAGCGCGTCGCCCGGGGCGTAGTAGTGGAACGGGTTCAGGTAGCGCAGCGGCGCGGCCTTGGACCAGGCGAGCGCCACGAAGTTGACCGCGAAGCCCACCGCGCCGAGGCCGATCACGGCGCCGACCACCATGGCCCGGCTGCGGCCGGCTGCGGATACGGCGAGTGCGGGGCCGGTCAGGCTCAGCGCGAAGCCGCAGCCCAGCAGTCCCGCCGCGAAGACCCCGCTGAGCGGCACCGCCCGGTGCAGCTGCGGCGATAGCGCCACGCCGGCCGCCACCGTCAGCGTCGCGGCCGCGTTGAGCAGCACCACGACCAGGGCCAGGGCCGCCGTCCGTTCGGCCAGCAGCCGGTTCCGCGAGACCGGACGGACCATCAGCAGCTCGACGGTGCCCGACTCGACGTCGGCGGCCACCGCGGCGGCGGCCAGCGAGCCGATCGCGGTGAGCTGCATCGCGATCCAGAACGGGTGCACCAGACCGGCGCCCAGCAGTCCGGGGTAGCTGGCGATCGAGACCGCGCCGGTCGAGCCGCTGAACGCCTTGAAGGCGCCCGGCGGGTTGCGGCCGCCGCCGGCGAAGAGCTGGCCGGGGGTGATGGTGTCGGAGATGACCACGATCAGCGTCTCGAACACGACCATGCCCAGGACCAGGGCCAGCAGCATCCGCCGCCGCCGGTACAGGGCCAGCCAGAGCAGCGGGAACCGGCTTCTCATCGCTCCTCCCCTTGCTCGTCCCGCTGCTCGTCCCGCTGCTCGCTGCGGTACAGGTCGAGGAACGCCTCGTCCAACCCGGCCTCCTCCACCGTCAGGTCCGTCACCGGCAGCGCCAGCAGCCCGCGCAGCGCCGCCACCAGCTCGTGCGGCGGCACCAGCAGCTCCACCCGGTCGCCCTGCCAGCGCGGCGACCACCGGTCCGCGACGCCGAGCGGCCGCCGGCCCAGCCCGTCGGCGAAGACCAGCCGCACCTTGCGGGCCCGCGCCTCGCGCAGCCCGGCGACGCTCTGCACGGTGACCAGCCGCCCGTCCCGGATGATCGCCACCCGCCGGCAGGTCCGCTGCACCTCGGGCAGCACATGGCTGGAGAGCAGCACGGTGCGTCCGGCCGCCTCGGCCTCGGCCAGCAGCTCGAAGAAGGTCTCCTGCACCAGGGGATCCAGGCCCTCGGTCGGCTCGTCGAGCACCACCAGCTCCGGATCGTGCTGGAACGCCTGGACCAGTCCGAGCTTCTGTTTCATGCCCCGCGAGTACTCCCGCACCGCCCGGTCCAGCGCCGACTCGGACAGGGCCAGGCGGCGGCACAGCTCGGCCTGACGGGGCGTCGGCGCCCCCTGCAGGTCGGCCAGCAGCCGCAGGGTCTGACGTCCGGTCAGCTCGGGGTAGAGCCGCAGCTCGCCGGGCAGGTAGCCGAGGGCGGGCGCCAGCCGGCGGTGCTCGGCGACCGGGTCCAGGCCGAGCACCCGCACCCGCCCCTCGGTCGGGCGCAGCAGGCCGACCAGGCAGCGCAGCGTGGTGGTCTTGCCCGCGCCGTTCGGTCCGAGGAAGCCGAACACCTCGCCGGGGTCGACGGTGATGTCGAGCCGCTCGACTCCGACGGTGCGGCCGTAGCGTTTGGTCAGCGCGCCGACTTCGATCACGGCTGCCGGATCTGTCACGGATCCACGCTCCTCGGCGGTGCCGGCCCCGTCCGTCGCTGGATACCCGGCGGCCCCGCCCAGGAAACGGCTCAGCAACGGCTCAGGAAACGAACCGCACCTCGTGCGCCGCGGCCTGCGGCGCCGCGAAGGCGAGCAGGCGCTCGGCCTCGGCCTGGGCCTGGCGCTGCGCGGTGCGGCTCAGCGCGGTGAACGGTTTCAGTACCGCCGCCGTCCGCCCGGGTTCCCGGGTGAGCTGCCAGCAGCCGGCGACGAAGCCGTCCACCAGGACGGTGCCCTGCACGATGCCGTTCCGGCTCATCACCAGCGGGCGGTAGGGCTCGGGGAGCACGCGGGTGCGGTCGGCGTGCGAGAGCAGCAGGTTGTCGAAGGGGGCCGCCAGCCGGACGGGCGCCTCGGTCGCCGGGTCCGGACGGGGCGCGTCCGGCAGGTCGTACAGCGCCCGGCCCCGCTCGTCGCGGAACTCCAGCAGCCCCGGGCGCAGCCGCTTGAGCACCGCCGTGAGCCCGGTCAGTCCGGACCACTTCTGGATGTCCGCGACGGTCGCCGGGCCGAAGGCGGCCAGATAGCGCGAGACCAGCCGGTCGAGCGCGGCCTGCTGGTCCGCCGGCGCCGTGAGCGGGCGGCCGAGCCACTGTTCGGCGGTGGTGTGCGCGGCGGCGCCGCTGGTCTGCCAGAGGCCGCGCGGCGGGACCTGGACCAGCGCGAGCCGGGCGCGCAGCACCTGGGCCAGCGCCGCGGGGTCGCGCCCGGGGTGGTCGGCGGCGAGCAGGGCGCCGAGTTCCTGGAAGGTGCGCGGCTCGGCCTCGACCAGGGCCCGGCCGCGTTCGGTCAGCGCGTCCAGGTCCAGGCCGGTCAGCCGAGCGCCGAAGTTTCCGCGCAGGGCCTGGTCGAGGACGGGCTGGAAGAGCGGGCGCAGCCGCAGGCAGTCCGCGGCGGTGACCAGGTGGATGGTGCCGCGCTGCAGTCCGAGCCGGACCAGGCCGCGGTTCTCGATCAGCGCGCTCAGCTGCTCGGGGCGGAACTCGCGCAGCCGGGACCAGAGGCCGTAGTACGGCGGGTCGGTGGCCTGTGCCTGCAGCCCGATCAGGTGCTCCGTCAACTGTTCGGGGGTCAGCTGTTCGGGCGTCAGGTCGACCGGGGTGAGCAGGTGTTGACGGGCCAGCAGCGCCCGGTTCAGCGCCCGCGGGCCGAGGACGGGCGGCTCGGTCATCCGCGCCCGGCCTGGCCCGCGCGGCGGGCGGACCGGTCGAGTTCGGAGCGCAGCACGCCGATCCGGTTGGAGGTCACCGAGGCGGCGCCGAGCTCGCACATCCGGCGCATGGTGCGCCGCAGGTCCACCGTCCAGGTGCTGACCAGCAGGCCCGCGGCGCCGGCCCGCTCCACCAGGGCCCGGTCCACCAGGCCGAACGGCGGGTTGAGGTAGCGCGGGCGCAGGTCGGCGAGCAGCGTCGGGGCCGGCAGGGTGGGCTGCTTCCAGGTGAGCGCGATCGGCACCTCGGCGGCCAGTTCGCGGACCGCGAGCATTGCGGTGGCGGGGCCGCAGAAGAGCACCTGCTCCTCGGCGCCGAGCTCGGTGACGGCCTGCCAGGCGGCTGCGGCGGGGCCCGGCTCGTCCAGGTCGATGAGCAGTCGGCCGGCCGGGGACTCGGCGGTGAGCTTGAGCGCCTCGGTCAGGGTCGGCACGCTCTGGCCGGCCTCGAAGCGCTGGTCGGCCAGTTGAGCGCTGGTCAGCGCGCCGACCGGGCGGTCCAGGCCCCACAGGCGCTTCAGGGTGGGGTCGTGCAGCAGCACCGGGACCCGGTCGCGGGTCAGCTGGACGTCCACCTCGACGGCGTCGGCGCCGGCGGCGAAGGCGGCGGCGATCGAGGGGAGGGTGTTCTCGCGGAACCGGTACGGGTCGCCGCGGTGCGCGACAGCCAGGGTGCGGGTCATCGGGCGACACTCCAGAGCCAGGGGGCCATCAGGGCCGACAACGGGCCGTCAGGTCCAGGGGTCATCAGGGTCCGACAGGGGATCAGCTGCGCTCGATCATCACATTGGTGGACTTGATGACCGCGATCGCGGGGGCTCCTGGCACCAGGCCCAGCTCCTCGGCGGAGTCCCGGCTGATCAACGAGACCACCCGGAACGGCCCGGCCTGGATCTCCACCTGGGCGGCCACATCGCCGAGCACCACCTGCGTGACGATGCCGGGGAACCGGTTGCGCGCCGAGGACGGGCGCCCCTCGGCCTCGGCCGCGCCCGGCTTGGCCAGCTCGCGGGCGAAGGCCGCCAGCTGCTCGCCGGGGATGATCCGATGCCCGTGCTCGTCGCGCTCGGCCGCCACCCGACCGGCGTCGACCCAGCGGCGCATGGTGTCGGAGCTGACGCCGAGCATGGCTGCGGCCTCACCGATGCGGTAGTGGTTGACGGACCGGCCCGGCTGGCCCATGGCGCTCCCTGAGGTCTCGGAGGTCGGGTGATCTACGGTGTTCCCATCCTGCCTCATCCGCGGACCGCAATTCGCCGCACCGCCCGGACTCGACACCGGGCTCAGCCACCACCGAAGAGGTCCCGGCAGACGGCGTCGGAGGCGGTCAGCACCGCGCCGCTGAGAATCGCGCCGCCGCCGGTGCTGCTGGCCCGGACCTCGGTCTGGAACGGCGACAGGGCGGCCAGCCGCTCGGCGACCCGGTCGGCGAGGGCGGCGCCACCGGCCCGGCCGATCTCGCCGCCGAGCACCACACAGCCCGGGTCGAGGATCACGCACACCGCCGTCGCGCCGAGCGCCACCCGTCCGGCGAGCTCGTCCAGGAAGGCTTCGCCCGTGGGGCCGGCCGCGATCGCCGCCAGCACGGCCGCCTCGGCCGCGGCGGCGTCGTCGGCGTCACCGGGCACCGGCAGTCGGTGCCTGCGGGCCAGCTCGCAGACCGCGCGGCTGCCGACCAGGCCGTGGAAGCCGCGGTCGCAGTCGTCCTTGCTGGGCAGCCAGTCGGTGCCCGGCACCGGCAGGAAGCCGATCTCCCCGGCGCCGCCGGAGGAGCCGCGGCGCAGCCGGCCGTCCAGCATCACGGCGGCGCCGGCGCCGTGGCCGAGCCAGAGCAGCACGAAGGTGTCGCGGTCGGTGGCCGCGCCGAGGCGGTGCTCGGCTATCCCGGCCAGGTTGACCTCGTTCTCCAGGATCACCTCGCCGGTCAGCCCGGTCCGCAGGGCGGCGACCAGCTCGGCGTGCCAGCTGAGCAGCGAGTCGGTGGAGTGCAGCTGGCCGGTGGCCGGCTCGACCAGTCCTGGTGCGCCGATCGCCACCGTGTGCAGCTCATCGGCGCCGGCCTGGCGGGCGGTCTCCAGCAGGGTGCGAAGGACCTGCTCGGGGAAGTCGGCGGGCGGGCCGCTGGGGTCCTCGGGGTCGACCGGCAGCGCGGCGGTGGCCAGGGTGCGGCCGGTCAGATCGGCGACGGTGAAGGTGACACCCACGTTGCGCACGTCGATGCCGGCCAGGTGGGCGCGGTCCGCGCGCAGGCCGTAGACCCGGGCGTTGGGCCCGCGGCGCTGTTCACCGCGCTCCCCCACGATGCTCACCAGGCCGCCGTGCTGGAGGCGTTCCAGCAGGTCGGCGACGGTGGGACGGGAGAGCCCGGTGAGGGTGCGCAGCTCGGTGGCGGTCAGCGGGCCGTGGCTGAGCAGCAGGTCGAGGGCCAGCCGGTCGTTGATCGCACGGGCGGTGCTGGGCGTGGCCGTGCGCGCTGTGGTCATAGGAAGGTATCTTTCCAGATCTATCTATCAGGGTCCCTTCCTGATAATTTAGCAGCCGCCCCGCCACTTGCAGGCCGGGGCGTCGCCACGGGAGGGATCCGCCATGCCGAAACCAGCTCACCCGCTCCGCCGCGCCCGGCTTAGCGTCGCCCTGGTCTTCGCCGTCCACGGCGCCGTCGCCGGCAGCTTCGCCACCCGGATCCCGGCCATCAAGGACCACCTGCACCTGAGCGCCGGACAGCTCGGACTGGCCCTGGTGATGCCCGCACTGGCCGCCTCCTTGGCGATGCCGCTGGCCGGCCGGGTCACCCACCGGCTCGGCACCCGGGCCGCGATCCGGCTGCTGCTGGCCCTGTGGTGCCTGGCGCTGGCGCTGCCCGCGCTGGCCCCCGGCCTGCCGTGGCTCTGCCTGGCGATGGCCGCCTTCGGCGCCACCGCGGGGATGGCCGACGTGGCGATGAACGCCGAGGGAGTCGAGGTCGAGCAGCGGATGGGCCGCTCGATCATGTCCGGGCTGCACGGCATGTGGAGCTGCGGCGGCCTGGTCGCCTCCGGCTTCGGCGCGCTGGCGGCACGTCAGCACCTGGACCCGCGGCTGCACCTGACGCTCGCGGCCGGTGTGCTGCTGGCCTGCGGCCAACTGGCCTGCGCCGGGCTGCTGGACGTACGCCCGGAGCCCGAGGCCGAGGCTCCGCCGCGGTTCTCGCTGCCGCCGCGCTCGGCGCTGCTGATCGGCCTGGTGGGCTTCTGCGCGGTCTTCGCGGAGGGCGCGGGAGCCGACTGGTCGGGAGTCTACCTGCGGGACCTGACCGGCGCCGCCGCCGGGACGGCCGCCGCCGCCTACGCGGCCTTCGCCTTCACCATGACCGCGGCCCGGCTGGCCGGGGACGCGGTGGTGCGCCGACTCGGCCCGGTCCCGACCGTACGGCTCAGCGGCGCGGTGGCCACGCTCGGCGGCGTCCTGGTGGTGCTCGCGCGCAGCCCCGCGCTGGCGATCGCCGGCTTCGGGCTGCTCGGCATCGGGATCGCGGTGGCGGTGCCGCTGGCCTTCGCGGCAGCCGGTCACGCCGGCCCGAACCCGAGCCAGGCGATCGCGGGCGTCGCCACCATCACCTACACCTCGGGGCTGGTGGCACCGGCGATCATCGGGACGATCGCCCAGGGCAGCTCACTGCGGGTCTCGTTCGCCGTGGTCACCGCCCTGGTGGCGGCCCTGGTGTTGATCGCCGGGGCACTGCGCTCGGCGGCCCCGCTGCGGGCGGAGCAAGCCGCTCGAGAGGCCGCCGGCGACCGCGCGGGGGTCTGAGCAGGGGGCGGGTCCGGACGGCAGGTGCATTACGCTCGGCGGGTGCCCGTACCCGACCTGTTGCGACGCTTGGCGCGCTCCCGTTGGACCCGGCCCGCGCTGCTGGTGCTGCTGCTCGCGGCGGCGGCCGGCTCGGTCGCGTTCTGGGACCCGCGCGCGCTGGCCACGGGTGTCCCCGGGATCTGGCGGGCGCCGGTGTTCGTCGCCCTGTTCGCGCTCGGCACGCTGGCCTTCCTGCCCAAGCCCGCCCTCAGCGTCGCCGCCGGACTGCTCTTCGGCGCCCGCTGGGGCGTGCCGGTGGCGGTGCTCGGCACCACGGCCGGCGCGGCGCTGGCCTTCGGACTGGGACGCGGGCTCGGCCGGCAGGCGCTGCGGCCGCTGCTGCGCGGGCGGGCCCTGACGGCGCTGGACCGGCAGCTGACCGAGCGCGGCTTCCGCAGTGTGCTACTGATGCGCCTGGTCCCGGGCGTCCCGTTCCAGGCGGTGAACCTGGGCGCCGCGCTCTCCGGTGTGCGGCTCGGCCCGTACCTGGCGGCGACGCTGCTCGGCGTGCTCCCGGGAACCGCCGCCTACGTGGTCGCCGGCGCCTCGGCGGGCACCCCCGGCTCGCCCGCCTTCCTGGCCTCGAGCGCCGTGATCGTGCTGCTCGGGGTGCTCAGCCTGGCCGCCTTCCGGCGCGGCCGCCGCCGCAGCCCCGCGACGGCCTGAGCCTCCCCCGCCTCACGTCCCACCCACCTCACGTCCCGCCCGACTCACATCCCGCCGGCCACCCGCAGGATCGCGCCCGTGGTGTACGAGGCGTCCGGCGAGAGCAGCCAGGCGACCGCGCCGGCGATCTCCGCCGGCTGACCGGCCCGGCGCAGCGGGACGGTCGGGGCGACCCGGTCCGGGCGACCCGGCTCGCCGCCGAGTTGGTGGAACTCGGTCTCGATGGTGCCGGGCGAGACGGTGTTGACCCGGATCCCGGCCGGGCCGAGCTCCTTGGCCAGGCCGATGGTGAGCGCGTCGGTGGCGGCCTTGGTGGCCGCGTAGTGCACGTACTCGCCGGGGCTGCCCAGGGTGGCCGCCGCCGAGGAGACGTTGACGATGGCGCCGCCCCTGTCGAAGTCCTGCGCCGCGCGGCGGGCGCAGAGCAGGTAGCCGACCAGGTTGACGTCCACCACCCGGCGCAGGTCCTCGGTGCGCAGCTCGGCCAGCGGGCCCTGCCGACTGGTCACGCCCGCGTTGTTGACCAGCCCGGTCGCCGGGCCGAGTTGCTCGGCGGCCTGGTCGAAGAACCGCTCGACCTCGGCCTCCACGGCGGTGTCCAGCTGCAGCGCGACGGCCTTGGCGCCGGCCGCCCTGGCCTGCTCGGCCACCTGCTCGGCGGCTTGCGCGTCGCTGCGGTAGCCGATCGCGAGGTCGTGGCCGTCGGCTGCCAGACGCAGGCAGACCGCGGCGCCGATCCCGCGACCGCCGCCGGTGACCAAAGTGACGGGGCGTGACATCCGTTGCTCCTCAGGCAGACTGTTCCTCGACCCTACCCCCGCGGAATTCGGTCGCCCGACGGCCCCGGCCCTGTCAGGATTGCGCCCATGACCGACAGCGACGTCCGGATCGATCCGCCGATGGCCGCCGGCGAGCCCGCCATGCTCGCCAGTTGGCTCGACTTCCATCGCAAGACCCTGGCTCTGAAGTGCGCGGACCTGACCGACGAGCAGCTGAAGCAGCGGTCGGTCACGCCGTCCTCGCTGACCCTGCTCGGGCTGGTGCGGCACCTGGCCGAGGTGGAGCACTACTGGTACCAGGTGGTGCTGCTCGGCGGGGAGCCCGTCAGTCTCTACTCCACCGAGGAGGACGCGGACTACGACTTCAACGGCGTGGACTCCGCCTCCGCGGCCGAGGCCTTCCAGACCTGGCGGCGCCAGATCGAGCTGGCCGAGCAGGCGGTGAGCGGTCTGCCGCTGGACACGGTGGCCAAGCGGCAGCGGCGCGGCACGGACGTGACGCTGCGTTGGATCCAGGTCCACATGATCGAGGAGTACGCCCGCCACAACGGGCACGCGGACCTGCTGCGGGAGGCGGTGGACGGCGTCACCGGAGACTGACCCGACGTCAATTTCGCATTGCCGACCGAGCGATCGGGTGACGCTCGCGCTATGCGCGCAACCATCCGCCGACCTGCGGCGTCCGCCAAGGAGGAGAGCGGCGTGTGCCACCGGCACACGCCACAACCCGAACGGCGCGCCAGGGCGGGCGCCGAAGCGGTGATCAGTGCGATACTCGGACAGTTCCGGCGAGTGGATGACGCGTCAGTTGACCGCCCGAGAGACGGAACCGACCGGGACAGGACAGGGAGGCGCGGCATGGGAGCACTTCGCGACGAGCACCACAACGGGTGGCTGATGCCGTCCGGTGGCTACCAGGCCGCGGTGTACGAGGACGACTGGGGAACCGCCGACACCATTCCCGTGCTGCCGAACCCGGCCCGGATCGTCTCGGTGAAGCCGACCGGCTTCGAGTCCGCCCGCACCGTCGGCGAGCACGTTCGCTCGGGTACGCCGGTGGTGATGGACGTGACCGAGATGGACGACGCCGAGGCCAAGCGGATGGTGGACTTCGCCTCCGGGCTGATCTTCGGCACCCAGGGCGGGATCGAGCGGATCGCCCGCCGGGTCTTCCTGCTCACGCCGCCGGAGGTCGAGGTCATGGTGATCGACCGACCGCTGGACGACAGCGGCTTCTACAATCAGAGCTGAGCCTCACTCGCTCCGCACGCACGCTCCCGCCGGAGGTGGCCTACGCCGCCTCCGGTTTCTCTTTGCGCTCTTCTTGCGTTTCTCTTTGCGTTTTTCGTTACGTTGCAGTCTTCTGCGCCTCATCTGAGACATCCATGTCTCAAGTGAGCTATCCTCTTCTCATGGCCATCGATCGTGACACGGTACTCAAGGCAGCCGTGGACGTGCTCTCGCGCAACCCCACCGCGCACCTGGACGAGATCGCGCGCGCCGCCGGCATCAGCCGGGCCTCGCTGCACCGGGTCTTCCCCGGCCGCGAGGCGCTGATCCGCGAGGTCGGCCTGCTCGCCCTGCGCCGCTACCACAGCGCGCTGGACGCCGCCGCCCTGGAGACCGGCGACACCGAGGCGACCCTGCGCCGCCTGGTCGAGCTACTGGTCCCCGACGCCGCACTCTGCGCGTTCCTGGCTGGCGAGAACCAGCTCTTCGACGATGCCGAGCTGCTCGCGCTCTGGGAGGAGCAGGGCGAGCGGGTCCGCGCGTTCTTCCTGCGCGGGCAGCAGCAGGGCGTGTTCCGCATCGAGCTGCCGGCCGGCTGGCTGGCCGAGGCCTTCTTCGACCTGCTGGCCGGCGTCGGCTGGGCCGTCCAGGACGGACGGCTCGCGCCGCGTGACAGCGCCTTCGCCCTTATCGAGCTCTTCCTCGGAGGAGCCATCCGGAGACCCTCGTGAGCACCACCCGCACCACCCTGCACTCCCCCGTCACCTCTGCCGGCCCCGCCACCCCTGCCGTCCCTACTACCCCCGCCGCCCCGGTTCTCCCCGTTGCGCCGCAGCGCCGCTGGGCCGGGCTCGCCGTCCTGGTCCTCGCCGTGCTGCTGGTCGCCGTCGACGCGACCGTGCTGGTGCTGGCCATCCCGTCGATCACCGAGACCCTGGCACCCAGCGCCACCCAGCTGCTCTGGATCGGCGACAGCTACTCCTTCGTGCTGGCCGGCCTGCTGGTCGGCATGGGCGCGCTCAGCGACCGGATCGGTCGCCGGCGGCTGCTGCTGGTCGGCGCCACCGCCTTCGGCGCGGCCTCGCTACTGGCCGCCTACGCCCCCTCGGCAGGCTGGCTGATCGCCGCCCGGGCGCTGCTCGGGGTGGCCGGCGCGACCATCATGCCCTCCACCCTCTCGCTGATCCGCGCGCTCTTCCCCGACGCGCGCGAGCGGGCCAGGGCGATCGGCATCTGGGGCGCCGCCGCGACCGCCGGCGCCGCCGGTGGCCCGCTGCTCGGCGGGCTGCTGCTCGAGCACTTCTGGTGGGGCTCGGTCTTCCTGCTCAACCTGCCGATCCTGGTGCTGCTGCTGGTGCTGGGCCGCTGGCTGCTGCCGGAGTCCCGCGACCCCGAGCCGGGCAGCTTCGACCTGCCCAGCGTGCTGCTCTCGATGACCGGCCTGATCGCGCTGGTCTACGCGATCAAGGAGGCCGCCGCACACGGCCCCGCGCACTGGCAGGTGCCGGCGACCGCCGTGCTGGGCGCGCTCGCGCTCTGGCGCTTCGTCCGGCGGCAACTGCGGCTGACCGCGCCGCTGCTGGACGTCCGGCTCTTCACCGACCGCCGGTTCACGGCGGCCGTGCTCGGCGCGCTGATCGCCATCTTCGGGATGGGCGGCGTGGTCTTCTTCAGCTCGCAGTACCTGCAGCTGGTGCGCGGCTACTCGCCGCTGACCGCCGGTCTCGCCGAGCTGCCCGGCTTCGTCGCCGCCATGGCGGCCTCGATGCTCACCGCCCGCCTCGGCCGGGCGATCGGGGCCCGTGGCGCGCTGGTCGGCGGGCTGGCCGTGCTCGGCCTGGCGCTCGGCGTGCTCGGCTGGATCCGCCAGGACACCTCGTACCTGGTGCTCGCCACCGTCTTCGTCGGCGTCGGCGCGGCCGAGGGCCTGGTCTACACGCTCTCCTCGGACCTGGTGCTCACCGCCGCCCCCGCCGAGAAGTCCGGTGCCGCCTCCGCCGTCTCCGAAACCGCCTACGAACTGGGCACCGCGCTCGGCATAGCCCTCTTCGGCTCCGTCCTGACCGCTGTCTACGCCAGCACGCTCACCGCCCCCGCCGGCCTCGACCCCGCCGTCGCCGCCAAGGCCGGCGAGTCGCTGGGCGGCGCCGTCGAAGCCGCCCGCACCCTCCCCGGCGAAACCGGCGCCGCTCTGGCCGAAGCCGCCAGGGCCGCCTTCGTCCGCGGCCTGGGCCTCGCCTCGGTGCTGGCCGCCGCTCTGGTGGCGGTGGGCGCTCTGCTGGCCTGGCGCCTGCTGCGGCCGAGCCGGGCGACGGGCTGACCTGCTGACCTGCTGACGGGCCGACCGACCGACCGACCGGCTGACCGGCCGTCACGCTGGTTGAGCAGCCGTCAACTCCCCAGCGGCAGTTCCAGCTCGGCCCAGACGACCTTGCCCTCCTTGGTGGGCCGGCTGCCCCAGCGGTGGGCCAGTTCGTTGATCAGGTACATACCGCGGCCGCCCTCGTCCTCGGAGCCGGCGGGGCGGAGCCGGGGCGTCTGGCGGCCGGTGTCGGCCACTTCGAGGGTGAGCGCGCGGTCCCGGAAGAGCCGCAGCCGGATGGGCTCACCGCCGTGCACCAGGGCGTTCGTGACCAGCTCGCTGACCAGCAGTTCGGCGAAGTCGGCCAGCGGGTTGAGCCCCCAGGAGGCGATGGTGGTGCGGGTGAAGCGGCGGGCCAGGCCGGGGATCGGGCCCTCGCCGGTGAGCGGCAGGGTGGCGATCCGGTCGCGCGGCAGCGGCAGCGCGCGGGCCATGATCATCGCCACGTCGTCCTCGCTGTCGCCGCGCACCAGGGTGCTGACCACCGCGTCGCAGTGCGCCTCCAGGGTGCGGCCGCGGGCTGCCAGGGTCAGGCGCAGGGTGTCGATGCCCTGGTCGATGTCCTCGCCGCGGCGCTCCACCAGGCCGTCGGTGTAGAGGGTCAGGATGCTGCCCTCGGGGAGGGTGAACTCGGTGTTCTCGAAGGCCACTCCGCCCACCCCGAGCGGCACGCCCGGCGCGATGTCCAGTACCCGGGCGTCGCCGTCCGGCCTCATCACCACCGGCGGCAGGTGCCCGGCGCTGGCCAGGGTGCAGCTGCGGTCCACCGGGTCGTAGACCACGCAGACGCAGGTGGCGAACTGGCCCTCGCCGATGCCGTTGGCGGTCTCGTCCAGCCGGGTCAGCACCTGAGCTGGGGCCATGTCGAGGGTGGCCAGGGTGCGCGCGACGGTGCGCAGCTGACCCATCGTGGCGGCGGCCCGGATACCGTGGCCCATCACGTCGCCGACCACCAGCGCGACCCGTCCACAGGCCAGCGGCACCACGTCGAACCAGTCGCCGCCGACCTCGCTGACCACGCTGCTGGGCAGGTAGCGGTAGGCGATCTCCAGGCCGAGGGTGCGGTGGATCTCCTGCGGCAGCAGGCTGCGCTGCAGGGTCAGCGCGGTCTCCCGTTCTCGCCGGTAGAGCCGGGCGTTGTCGATGCAGACCGCGGTGCGGGCGACCAGCTCCTCGGCCAGTGCCACGTCCGACTCGGTGAACGGCTCGGGGTTGCGGGTCCGGACAAACTCCGCGCCGCCGAGCACCTTGCCGCGGGCCAGCAGCGGGACCAGCAGGTAGGAGTGCAGGCCGGCGGCCAGCGCGGGCCCGACCCGTTCCTGGCGCGCGGCGATGGTGCGCAGTTTCTCCTCGTCCATATGGGGGACGAGGAGCGGCCGGCCGCTGCGCAGGCTCTTGGTATAGATCCGGTGCGAGTCGTATGCGGAGGTCTCGCCGACCGCGTCGGCCGTGCCGGTCAGCACCGACTCGTAGCTCTCGCCGGCCGCCACCGCGCGCAGCTGAACGCCCTGGTCGGGGGCGAGCAGTCCGGGCTCCTCACCGCGCAGGATCGGGTCGAGCAGGTCGACGGTGGCGAAGTCGGCGAACCGCGGGATCACGGCGGCGACCAGCTCCTCGGCGGTGCGCTGCAGGTCCAGGGTGGTGCCGATCCGGGCGGTGGCCTCGGCGAGCAGCGCGAGCCGCTCCTGCGCGCGGGCGGCGCGGGCCTCGGCCTGGAACCGCTCGGTCACGTCGATGATCGAGGAGCTGACGCCCAGGACCCGCCCCGAGGCGTCCGCGAGCCGGAAGTAGGAGGCCGACCAGGCATGGTCGCGGCGCGGGTCGCTGGGGGTGCGGCCGTACGAGCGGGCGTCCACCACCGGCTGACCGGTGGTCAGCACCTGGCGCATCACGGCCTCGATCTCGGCGCCGTTGAGTCCGGGCAGCACGGCGTCGATCCGGCGGCCGAGGTGCTGATCGACGGGCAGGCCGTTGATCTGGGCCAGCGCCTGGTTGAGGCGGACGAAGCGCAGCTCGTTGTCGTAGACGGCCATGCCGATCGGGGACTGGGTGAAGAAGCCGTCGAGCACCGCGAGGTCGGCCTCGACCTGCTGCAGTGCGCGCACGTCGGAGCCGGTGGCGAGCACCAGCTGGCGGCCGTCGGGACCGGTGATGCCGTAGGTGCGGAAGTCCAGCTCGACCTGGTGGCCGTCCTTGTGCCGGACCGGGAAGACCCCCGACCAGCGGCGCCCGGACAGGATCCGCTCGTACAGCGCCAACACCTCGGAGCGCTGCTCGCCGCTGCTGAGCAGCGGGGCGGCCAACTGGCCGACGATCTCGTCGGCCCGCCAACCGAGCAGCCGTTCGGCGTCCTCGCTCCAGTGCAGGACCACACCGTCGGCGTCCAGCAGGGCAGTCGCCAGCGGGACCAGCCGATGGCCGTCCAGGCGCGCGGGGACGATCCCGGAGGCCGGTTCGCCCCCGGCGTCCGGTGCTGGTGTGTCCATGCTGGCGACCACCCCGGCTCCCTGTGCGTGCTGCTGCTCGGTTCCAGCCTGCCCGGTGATGGCGCGGCTGGCGACCGCGCGCGACCGATGGTGAACCGGCGGTCAGCGCGGCCGGTGGTCGTCCAGCGCCGCCTGGAGCATCCGGGACCACTGGCGGACCACCTTGGCACGCCGGGCGGCGTCGTCGGTGAGCAGGTTGGCCAGGCCCAGGCCGCGGGCCAGGTCCAGGGTGGCCTGGACGGACTCGCGGACGCCGGTGGCACTCTCATCCACGCCGAGGAACTCCAGGGTGGCCCGGTGCGATTCGCGGCCGACCCGGTTCTCCAGGGCGACGATCCGCTCGCGCAGCGGCTGCTCGGTGGCGGCGGCCACCCACAGGTGCAGGGCGGCGCGGAACAGCGGGCCGGTGTAGAGGCGCACGATCAGGTCGACCACGGCCTCGGTGCGGGCCGGTCCGGGCGGCGGCAGCTCGTCGGCGTCGGCCCGGACGGCGGCCAGCCGCTCAGCGGTGACGTGCTCGACGGCAGCGGTGAAGAGGTCCTCGCGGGTCGGGAAGTGGTGCTGAGCGGCTCCCCGTGTGACGCCGGCGCGTTCGGCCACCACGGTGACGGTGCTGCCGTTCCAGCCCAGCTCGGCCAGGCACTCCACGGCGGCCTCCAGCAGCCGGCGGCGGGTGGCTCGGCTGCGGTCCTGCTGCGGGGTGCGGGCGGCGGTGCTCATGGTGGTGCGCTCCGGTGGGGGTGCGGGGGCGGTGCGGTTGGGGTGGACGCGGTGCGGTACGGGCGGGCGGCTGTCGAATCTTCGCAGACCGGCGCCGCCCGCCCGGCCGGCTACCGCCCGCGCAGCTCGCGCAGCTCGCGGCGGAGGATCTTGCCGCTGGCGGACTTGGGTACCGCGCTCAGGAAGTCGACCGAGCGGACCTTCTTGTAGGGCGCGACTCGGGCGGCCACGAACTCCATCACCTCGGTCTCGGTCAGCTCGCTGCCCGGCGCGCGGACCACGAAGGCCTTCGGCCGTTCGGTGCCGTCCTGGTCGGTCACCCCGACCACGGCGGCGTCGGTGATCTGCGGGTGGGTCAGCAGCAGCGCTTCCAGTTCGGCCGGCGCCACCTGGTAGCCCTTGTACTTGATCAGCTCCTTGACCCGGTCGACGATGTGCAGGTAGCCGCGCTCGTCCACGTAGCCGACGTCGCCGGTGTGCAGCCAGCCGTCGGGGTCGATCATCGCGTCGGTCTCGCCCTGGCGGCCGAAGTAGCCCTTCATCACCTGCGGGCCGCGGATCAGGATCTCGCCGCGCTCGCCGGTGCCCAGGTCCTGTGCGGAGCCGTCCACGGTGAGGACCCGCAGCTCGGTGGAGGCGACCAGCTTGCCGACCGCGCCGGGCGACGGGTCCGGGTCGGCGAGCGGGACGAGGTGGGTGGCCGGGGAGAGCTCGGTCATGCCGTAGCCCTGATGGATCGTCGGCAGGCCGAGCCGGGCGGCGGCGGCTGCGGCCAGGGCGGCGTCCAGCGGGGCGGCGGCGCTGAGCACGTAGCGCAGCGAGGAGAGGTCGAACTGGTCGACCAGCGGGTGCTTGGCGAGGGCCAGCACGATCGGCGGTGCCACCAGCAGGCCCTCGATCCGGTGCTCCTGGATGGCGTGCAGGAACTGCTCGAGGTCGAACCGCGGCAGCACCACCACGGTCGCGCCGACCCGCAGCGGGCGGTGCATCAGGCTGCACAGGCCGTAGATGTGGAAGAAGGGCAGGACGGCCAGCAGGCGCTCGCCGGGCTCGGTGTGGTGGAGGGCGTCGACCTGGGCGAGGTTGGTGGCGATCGAGCGGTGGGTGAGCATCACGCCCTTGGGCAGGCCGGTGGTGCCGCTGGAGTAGGGCAGCACCGCCAGGTCGGTGGCCGGGTCGATGGGTATCTCGGGTGCGGGGGCGGTGCTGGCGGCGAGGTCGGCGAGGGTGCGGTGCTTCTCGTCGGTGCCGTCGTCGGTGCCGTGGTCGGTGCCGTCGAGCAGGAAGATCTCACGGATCGGGGTGCTTTCCGTGGCTGCCAGGGCGACGGGGAGCAGGGCCCTGGCGACGATGATCCAGCGCGCGCCACTGTCACGGAGCTGGCCGGCGAGCTCCTCGGGGGTGGCCAGCGAGGAGACGGTGGTGACCGTGGCGCCGGCCTTGACGGCGGCGTAGAAGGCGACCGGGTAGGTGATCGAGTTGGGGCTGAGCAGGGCCACCACATCACCCTTGACCAGGCCGGATTCGGCCAGCCCGGCGGCCACCCGGTCGACGGCGGCGGTCAGTTCGGCGTAGCTGAGCACCTCGCCGGTCAGCCCGTCGATCAGCGCGGGCGCGTCACCGAAGCGAGCGGCGCCGCCGAGTACGGCCTCGTGGAGCGGCAGTTCGACGGCTTGGACATCGGGGTACTCGCTGCGGAACACCATGGCGACTCCTGCGGGTGGGTGGGAGCACTGCGGATGCCCGAGGTGCTACCCGCGTGCCGGGGCGCGCACGCCCCGGCACGGCCGAGTACCTGTCAGTAGGAGCGCGGCAGGCCGAGGGTGTGCTGCGCGACGTAGTTGAGGATCATCTCGCGGCTGACCGGGGCTACCCGGCCGACCCGGGTGGCGGCGAGCAGCGCGGCCAGACCGTACTCCTGGGTGAGGCCGTTGCCGCCGAGGGTCTGGACCGCCTGGTCGACGGTGCGGGTGGCGGCCTCCCCGGAGGCGTACTTGGCCATGTTGGCGGCCTCGCCGGCGGCCAGGTCGTCGCCCGCGTCGTAGAGGTGGGCGGCCTTGCGCATCATCAGGCGGGCCAGCTCGATCTCGATCGCGCACTGCGCGAGCGGGTGCGCCAGGCCCTGGTGGGCGCCGATCGGGGTGTCCCAGACGGTGCGGGTCTTCGCGTACTCGGTGGCGGTGTTGAGGGCCTGGCGGGCCACCCCGAGGGAGAAGGCGGCGGTCATGATCCGCTCCGGGTTGAGCCCGGCGAAGAGCTGCAGCAGGCCGGCGTTCTCGTCGCCGACCAGCGCGTCGGCGGGCAGCCGGACGTCGTCCAGGAACACCTGGAACTGCCGCTCGGGCGAGAGGAGTTCCATCGGGATCGGGCGGTACTCGAAGCCGGGTGCCTCGCGCGGCACGATGAACAGCGCGGGCTTGAGCTTGCCGGTGCGGGCATCGGCGGTGCGGCCGACCACCAGCACGGCGTCGGAGCCGTCGATCCCGGAGATGAAGACCTTGCGGCCGTTGAGGATCCAATCCTCCCCGTCCCGGCGGGCCACGGTGGACAGCTTGTGCGAGTTCGAACCGGCGTCGGGCTCGGTGATGGCGAAGGCCATCCGACGGGTGCCGTCGGCGAGTCCGGGCAGCCAGGCCTGCTTCTGCTGCTCGGTGCCGAACCGGGACAGGATGGTGCCGCAGATCGCCGGGGAGACCACCAGCATCAGCAGCGGGCAGCCGACCGTGCCCAACTCCTCGAGAACAATCGAGAGTTCGTAGACACCGGCGCCGCCACCGCCGTACTCCTCGGGGAGGTTGACGCCGAGGAAGCCCAGCTTGCCGGCCTCGGACCAGAGTTCGTCGGTGTGCTCGCCGGCCCGGGCCTTGGCCAGGAAGTAGCTGGAGCCGAAGCGGCGGCCGAGGTCACCGACCGCCTGGCGCAGCGCGATCCGTTCCGGGGTCTCGATCAGGGGGCTCTCGGTGCTGTTCGGTGCGGACATGGCTGGTCCTCCGGTCAGGGCTGAGGTGCGGGATCAACTACGGGGTCGACTGTGGGCCCGGCTACGGGCTCGGCTTCGTACTCGGCTGCGGGCTCGACCAGGCGATCGGTTTCGGGCTCGGTTTCGGGCTCCGCGCCGTGTTCGGCTTCGTACCCGGCTACGGGCTCGACGACTGCGAGCAGGGCGCCCAGCTCGACCTGCTGGCCGGCAGCGGCGCGCAGTTCGGTCAGGACGCCGTCCACCGGAGCGGTGACCTGGTGCTCCATCTTCATCGCCTCCAGCCAGAGCAGCGGCTGGCCGGCCGCCACCCGCTCCCCCGCCGCGACGGCGAGGCGGATCACGGTACCGGGCATCGGAGCGAGCAGCGCGCCCGGGTCCTGCTGGACCACCGGCTCGGGGAAGCGCGGAAGTGCGGTGAGTGCAACGGAGGTTGACGGCAGGTCGAGGTGGATCGCGGAGCCGTGGGCTGCGACCTCGATGGTGCGGCGCAGGCCGTCGACCTCCAGCACCACCTGGGTAGGGGTGGCCGAGATCAGCCGCACGCCGGGGTGGTCCTCGGCGAACAGTCCGTCCCTGGTGATGCGGTAACGCACCGTCAGTTCCGCGCCGTCGGCGGCCCGGTAGCTCTTGAACTGCGGCTGCGACGGCAGGTTGCGCCAGCCCGAGGGCAGCGCGCCGGGCCGGACGGCGGCGTCGGCGAGGGCGGCGGCCAGGGCGGCCAACGGCAGTTCGCGCTTGTCGGCCGGCTCGCCGAGCAGCTCAGCGGCGTGCTCGGCCAGAAAGGCGGTGTCCAACTCCACGGCCAGGAAGGCTGGGTGGCGCAGTACCCGGACCAAGAGATCGCGATTGGTCACCAGGCCGTGGATCCGGGTACGGGTCAGCGCGGCGGCCAGTCGGCGGGCGGCGGCGGCCCGGGTGGGCGCCCAGGCGATCACCTTGGCGAGCATCGGGTCGTAGTGGACGCCCACCGTGCCGCCGCTCTCGACACCCGAATCCACTCGCAGGCCGTCGCCGGTGGGGAATTCGATCCGGTGCAGCAGGCCGCTCTGTGGCTGCCAGCCGGCCGCCGGGTCCTCGGCGTAGAGCCGGGCCTCGATCGCGTGGCCGCGCGGGGCCGGCGGCTCGATCGGCAGTGACTGGCCTTCGGCGACGGCGAGTTGCAGCTCGACCAGGTCGAGTCCGGTGACGCACTCGGTGACCGGGTGCTCGACCTGCAGGCGGGTGTTCATCTCCAGGAAGAAGAACCGCCCGTCCGGTGCGAGCAGGAACTCGACGGTCCCCGCCCCGGTGTACCCGATCGCCCGGGCGGCAGCCGTGGCCGCCGTGGCGAGCCGGGTGCGCAGTTCCTCGTCCAGACCGGGCGCCGGGGTCTCCTCGATCACCTTCTGGTGCCGGCGCTGGATCGAGCAGTCCCGCTCGCCGAGCGCCCAGACGGTGCCGTGCGCATCGGCCAGCAGCTGCACCTCGATGTGCCGACCGGCCGGCAGATAGGGTTCGAGGAACACCTCGCCGTCCCCGAAAGCAGCTGCCGCCTCGGCCGCAGCTGCCGTCAACTCGCCTGGCAAGTCCTTGAGTTCGCGGACCACTCGCATGCCACGACCGCCACCGCCGGCAGCCGCCTTGACCAGCAGCGGCAGGTCGGCCTCGGCGGCCTCCGCCGGGTCGACGGGAGCCAGCACCGGCACCCCCGCCTCGGCCATCAGCCGCTTGGCGGCGGTCTTCGAACCCATCGCGGCCATCGCCTCGGGCGAGGGGCCGACCCAGGTCAGGCCCGCGTCCAGGACGGCCCGGGCGAAGGCCGGATCCTCGGAGAGGAAGCCGTAGCCCGGGTGGACGGCATCCGCCCCGGCGGCCAGCGCGGCCCGGATCAGCAGCTCGCCACGGAGGTAGGTGTCGGCGGGCGCCGCACCGGGCAGCCGGACGGCGGTGTCGGCCTCGCGGACGTGCGGGGCCTGCGCGTCCGGATCGGAGTGCACCGCGACGGTGGCGATGCCGAGCTCCCGGCAGGTCCGGGCGATCCGGCGGGCGATCTCGCCCCGGTTGGCGATCAGCAGGCTCTGGATCATGATCTGACGGTTCCTCACATCCGGAAGACGCCGTATCCACGCGCCCCCTGTACCGGGGCGCTGTGGATCGCGGACAGGCACAGGCCCAGCACGGTTCGGGTGTCGCGCGGGTCGATCACGCCGTCGTCGTAGAGCCGTCCGGAGAGGAAGGCCGGCAGCGACTCCGCCTCGATCTGCTGCTCGACCATGGCGCGGATGGTCGCGTCGGCCTCCTCGTCGTACGGCTGCCCCTTGGCGGCGGCCGACTGGCGGGCCACGATCGAGAGCACACCGGCCAGTTGCTGCGGTCCCATGACGGCGGACTTGGCGCTCGGCCAGGCGAACAGGAAGCGCGGCTCGTAGGCCCGCCCGCACATCCCGTAGTGCCCGGCCCCGTAGGAGGCGCCCATCAGCACCGACAGGTGCGGGACGGTGCTGTTGGAGACCGCGTTGATCATCATCGCGCCGTGCTTGATGATGCCGCCCTGCTCGTACTCCTTGCCGACCATGTAGCCGGTGGTGTTGTGCAGGAAGATCAGCGGGATGTCCCGCTGGTTGGCCAACTGGATGAACTGGGTGGCCTTCTGCGACTCCTGGCTGAACAGCACACCCTGGGCGTTGGCCAGGATGCCGACCGGGAAACCGTGCAGGGTGGCCCAGCCGGTGGTCAGGCTGGCGCCGTAGCGCGGCTTGAACTCGTCGAAGTCGGAGCCGTCGACGATCCGGGCGATCACCTCGCGCGGATCGAAGGGGACCTTGAGGTCGCCCGGGACGATGCCGAGCAGCTCCTCCTCGGCGTACTTGGGCGGTTCGGCCGTCAGGTCCGGGCCCGGGCCGGCCTTGCGCCAGTGCAGCCGGTGCACGATCCGCCGGGTCAGCCGCAGCGCGTCCGGCTCGTCGGCGGCGAAGTGGTCGGCCAGGCCGGAGATGCGGGCGTGCATCTCGGCGCCGCCCAGCGACTCGTCGTCGGACTCCTCGCCGGTGGCCATCTTGACCAGCGGCGGGCCGCCCAGGAACACTTTCGCGCGCTCCTTGACCAGAACGGTGTGGTCGGACATGCCCGGGACGTAGGCGCCGCCGGCCGTGGAGTTGCCGAAGACCACGGCGATGGTGGGGATTCCGGCGGCGGACAGTCGGGTCAGGTCGCGGAAGAGCGCGCCGCCCGGGATGAAGATCTCCTTCTGGCTGGGCAGGTCGGCGCCGCCGGACTCGACCAGGTTGATCAGCGGCAGCCGGTTGCGCAGCGCGATCTCGTTGGCCCGCAGTGCCTTGCGCAGGGTCCACGGGTTGCTGGCGCCGCCGCGCACGGTCGGGTCGTTGGCGGTGATCACGCACTCGGTGCCCTCGACGGTGCCGATGCCGGTGACCAGCGCCGCGCCGACCGGGTGGTCGCTGCCCCAGGCGGCGAGCGGGGAGAGCTCCAGGAACGGCGAGTCCGGGTCGAGCAGCAGCTCGATCCGCTCCCGGGCCAGCAACTTGCCGCGCGCCCGGTGGCGTTCGACGTACTTGGGGCCGCCGCCGGCCAGCGCCTTGGCGTGTTCGGTGTCCAGCGCGGCGAGTTTGACGAGCATCGCCTCGCGGTGCGCGCGGTAGTCGGGCGAGCCGGGGTCGAGGCGGGTGGCGAGGACGGTCACAGCAGCACCTCCGGGATGTCCAGGTGACGGGAGCGGAGCCACTCGCCCAGCGCCTTGGCCTGCGGGTCGAACCGGGCCTGGGCGGCGACGCCCTCGCCGAGCAGGCCTTCGATGACGAAGTTGACGGCGCGCAGGTTCGGCAACAGGTGGCGGGTGATGGTCAACTCGGCTGTCTCGGGCAGGAGTAGGCGCAGCCGGTCGACCGTCAGGGTGTGGGCGAGCCAGCGCCAGGCCTGGTCGGTGCGCACCCAGACCCCGAGGTTGGCGTCGCCGCCCTTGTCCCCGCTGCGGGCGCCGGCGATCAGGCCGAGCGGAGCGCGGCGGGTGGGGCCGAAGTCCGACGCTTCCAGTACCTCCTCCTCGGCCTCCTCCATCAGGGGCGTGGCGGTCGCGCTGACACTCGCGGGCGGGATCGGGTGCCTGGTCCCGTCCGGGTGGACGGCCCAGTGCTCGACCTCCTTGGCGTCCAGGTAGGCCGCCTCGAACACCCCGTAGGGCGCGCCGGGCCCCGGGGGTGCGGTGAGGTGGAAGCCCGGGTAGCCGGCCAGGCCGAGTTCCACGGCGGCGGAGCTGACGGCCCGTCCGACCTTGGCCTGATCCCGGTCGCGCACGGTGAGTTGGAGCAGTGCGCTGGCCTGCTGCTCGGTCGGGGCATCCGGCCGGTCGGTGCGCGCCAGCGTCCAGCGCAGCTCCTCGGGCCGCCGCTCGCCGGCCAGCGCGGCCTCCAACTGGGTGCGGACCAGGGCGGCCTTGGCCTCGATGTCCAGGCCGGTGAGGACGAAGACCACCTCGTTGCGCCAGCCGCCGACGCGGTTCAGGCCGACCTTGAGGGTGGCCGGCGGCGCCTCGCCGCGCACGCCGCTGATCCGCACCCGGTCCGGTCCCTGCTGCTCGAGCCGGACGGTGTCCAGCCGGGCCGTCACATCCGGTCCGAGGTAGCGCGGACCACCGGTCTCGTACAGGAGTTGGGCGGTGACCGTGCCGACCGTGACCGCTCCCCCGGTGTCCGGGTGCTTGGTGATCACGCTGCTGCCGTCGGCGTGCAGCTCGGCGAGCGGGAAGCCCGGGTGGGCCAGGTCGTGGCCGGCTTCGGCAAGGTCGGCGAAGAACGCGTAGTTGCCGCCCGTCGCCTGCGCCCCGCACTCCAGCACGTGACCCGCGACCACGGCACCGGCGAGCGCGTCGAAGTCCGTCGGCCCCCAACCGAAGTGCGCGACGGCCGGTCCCACCACCAGTGCGGCGTCGGTCACCCGCCCGGTGACCACCAGGTCGGCGCCGCCGCGCAGACAGTCGGCGATCCCGAACGCACCGAGGTAGGCGTTGGCAGCGAGCAGGTTGGCGGGATCGGTGAACTCCGGGGCACGGGCGAGCAGGTCGTCGCCGCTGACATGACCGACGCGCAGGTCGATGCCCTGGCGCTTGGCGAGCTCGCCAACCGCATCGGCGAGCCGAGCCGGATTGAGCCCGCCAGCATTGACCACGATCCGCACCCCCCGCTCCACCGCGAGCCCCAGGCACTCCTCCAGCTGCCGGAGAAATCCCTTGGCGTACCCCAGGTTTGGGTCCTTGAGCCGGTCGCGGGCAAGGATCAGCATGGTCAGCTCGGCAAGGTAGTCCCCGGTGACGACGTCCAGCGGCCCACCCGTCAGCATCTCGCGGAACGCCGAGAAGCGATCGCCATAGAAACCGGACGCGTTCCCGATCCGAAGCGGAGCCGGTGACGCGGACTGCTGTGCGGACGCTGCGGACTTGGGCATACGGCGGCAGCCTCTCTGACGCGGGCGCGATGCGTGGTGCGTGGTGCGCGGAGCGCGGTGCGGGGTGCGGGGTACGCGGTCGGATCGATAGTGGGGCAGCTTCAGGAAAAAAGCAATCATGCGTGCTTGTTTTTGCCCTGGGACACGATGACTCTCTGCTCGGCAACGGTGCGGATGCCGCTGCAGCGCCGGTGCATAGGATCGCCGGCATGGCACTGCGACCTGTTCACGTGAATATCAAGGCCCTCGATCACTCGGTGGTCGGCCGGTTCTGGGCGGCGGCGCTCGGCTGGAGTGCTTACAGCGCCGGCGTGACCACTTACGTCGGACCCGTCGGCGGGCCCGTTTGGCCGGACCCGGTCGGCGTCGGCATCGATGTCATCCCCGTCCCGCAAGCCAAGACATCGACGAAGAACCGTGTGCACCTCGATCTCGCCACCACCTCCGCGGCCCATCAGGCGGAGTTGGTCGCGCGCCTCCAGGCTCTCGGTGCGACGCCCGCCGACGTCGGCCAGGGCGAGGTGCCGTGGACGGTTCTCGCCGACCCCGAGGGGAACGAGCTCTGCGTGCTGGAGCCTCGGGAGAGCTACCGGGACACCGGACCGATCGCCGCCGTGGTGGTCGACTGCACGGATCCGCGGGCCATGGCCCGGTTCTGGGGTAAGGCGATCGACTGGACCCTGCACGAGGTGACCGACGATCATGCGGCGTTGCGCTCCCCCAAGGGGGTCGGCCCGTATCTCGAGTTCCTCCGCACGCCCGACGTGAAGACCGTGCCGGACCGCGTCCATCTTGACCTGCTCCCCTACCCCGGCGACGACCAAGCAGCGGAGGCGGCTCGGCTGCGGGCCCTCGGCGCCACCGACCTCGACCTCGGCCAGGGCGATGTCCCGTGGACCTGCCTGACCGACCCGGAGGGCCACGAGCTCTGCGTCCTCGCCCCGTCCTGACGCGGATCCTTGACGACACCCCGGCACAGGAGCCCGGTGTGGCCCTGGCGCAAGATCATTAAGCGGCCGGGCCGGCGACCCGGTCCGTCCGAATCCGCATTGATCCTTCTCAACAGGGCTGGCACGATCGCCGGTAGCGAGCCCCGGATCTGGGCGGTCGACCTGGGCGGCAGGTGACGTGCCGTCGGTTCGACAGCGCAGCCACAGCAGAGGCCGATGACCAACGCTGCATGGAGGCGGTAAGTGATGGGGGCAAGGGTGGACTGGCCGGGTGTGCGTGCGCAGGTCCTGGCTCTTGGGGCAGCGCCGTTCTCGGAGAAGGTCTTCGGTGCCCGCCAGCAGGGGTCCGGGCATGCCTTCCAACTGGAACCGCCCCTGAGCGAGGCCGAGGTGGCAGCGGCCGAGGACGAGCTCGGCGTCTCCCTGCCCGCGACCTATCGCACGTTCCTCCTGGAGGTGGGCGCAGGCGGGGCCGGACCCTACTACGGGATCTTTCCCCTCCGGCACGACGGGCGGGGATGGCACTGGATCGATGACAGCGGGATTCGCAGTGACAACGCCCTCCTGGGACAGGCGTTTCCATCAGCGACCGAGCGGGCCCGGTGGGCGGAGGAACTCGATGCCCGCGAGCCCGTCGAGGAGGACTTTCCCAACGACCAGTCATATCTCGCCGCCTTCCGCTCCTGGGACGCCGAGTGGGAGACCCTGCACGCAGCGATGACTGCGGGGGCGATCCGCCTCAACCACCACGGATGCGGCTACTACACCTGGCTCGTCGTCACCGGGCCGGAGCGCGGCAGTCTGTGGATCGACCTTCGAGCAGCCGACGGCCCCATCAAACCGCTCTCGGCCGGACCGAACCGCGTCGACTTCCGCGACTGGTACCTGGACTGGCTGACCCGGGCAACCGCCGAGGCACACGGGGGCACGGCCGGGTAAGTCCCGCTTGCACAGTGGCCACCAGCGCGCGAACGACCGCACCGGGGGGCGGGTCGCCGCGGCACGCTAGAGTCCGGCCGTGATCGAACTGCTGCGTGGGCAGCAGACAGCGGCTTGGGGCGGGGAGGGGGAAGCATGACGGACGCGGAACGACCGGAGGACGGCGGGGCGACGAGAGCGCCGCAGGACGCGGTGCCTCAGGACGAGGTGCAGGACGCGGTGCCGCAGGACGTGCCGCAGCAGGCGGTGCAGGACGCGGTGCCGCAGGACGCCCGCCCTGCCAACCCGTGGGCGGCGCCTGGCGCCCCGGGTGATGACTCGGTCCCGATCGGCTACCCGTACCCGCACGCGCACGGACCGGCCGGGTACGGGTACCCGCAGCCCGGCTACCCCCACCGGTACGGTCCCGTCGACCAGCGCCCGATGGTGGCCGGGACCAACGGACTGGCCATCACTTCGCTGGTCACCGGACTCACCTGCTGCCTGTGGCCGGCGGCGCTGGGCTTCGGGATCGCCGCGCTGGTCCAGCTGCGGCGACGCCGCCAGGGCGGGCTCGGGCTCGCCGTCGCCGGGGTACTGCTCGGGGTCCTGGGACTGATCGCGGGGGTGGTGCAGGTGGTCAGCGACGACTTCCTGGACGTCAGCGCGGCGCCCAGGAGCCGGCCGTCCCTGCCGGCCCTGCCCTGGCCGAGCGGTCTGCCCACCACACCGCCGAGCCTGTCCGGCCTGACCCAGGTTCAGCAGGACTTCGTGGACGCCATGACCGAGCTCGACCTCCAGAACCGGGTGTTGGAGATCCCGGTGGACGACCGGGGCATGGCGTTCGAGGAGTCGACCAGAACCGCACAGGTCCTCGTGGACACCGAGGTGCAACTCGACAAGCGGCAGTGGCCGAGCGAGGTGCAGGGCACCATCGCCACGCTGGTCAGCAGTCTCGAGGCCGACAAGGCGGTCTGGCGGGCCGCCGCCAACGACACCGCGGACCCGGTCGCCGCGTACCACAACGCTCTGCGGACCAACGCCCCCTCGATAGCCGAGAACCTCGCCCGCACGGCCCTCGGGCTCACCGAGAACAATCGGCCGGCCACCCCGAGCAGCACCCCGGTCCCCGGAGCGACCGACAGCGCCCCGGCCGGCTCGGTCTGAGCGCGCCGGGGCACGTCGCAGTCCACGCGAGAGCGCCAGCCGCGCGCGCTGCGGTCGGCCGCATCGAGTGCCTTTTCCGCTGAAGTGATCGCTTCCCGGGTTCCACGACAGCGCGCGGCTGATCCACGATGACCCCCGCTACGCCGGCACGCCGCTGCCGAGCCTGCCCGGCATGTGTGCAGGCGGGCCACGGGGTTGTCCGCGGACAGGACCCAGACACCACCGGTAAGAGCGGCTGACTCGGTGTCAGGCGGTACCGCGCGCTACCATCCGCGCCGAACCACGGTCGAGGAAGAGAGCGGGGCGTCACCGCATGTCGGAGCACGAGGCAGAGCCGGGCGGCGGCGAGCCGGAGCACATACCGGCGCTCCGCGAGGAGGAGCAGCCGGAGCCCACTGAGCAGGTGTCTCCCGCTCGGCGTCCGCTCGCGGCCCGGGTGGCCGGCCGTCGTGGGCTCGCGCTCGCGGCGGCAGCCGCGGTGTTGGTGGCTACCGGCGTGGTGGTCTGGGGCGCGTCCGGGCACGGCGGGGGCGGTACGGCGGTCGCGCCGGCGCCGAGCCCGTCGGTATCGCCGACTGCCGCCTCGGCCGTCGCCTCTGCCGCCGCCTCGGTTTCCGGCTCCCCGAGCGACAGTTCGACGCCCACGCCCGCGGCGTCCACCGCGTCCCCCACACCGTCTCCCACGCCGTCCCCGAGCGGAAGCACCGAGCCGACGCCCGCCACCACCTCGGCGCGACCGCGCAGCACTGCGCATGCCACCCGGACGCCGCTCACCCAGATGTCGCCGCGAGCCTGCGACAACTGCAGCATGGGCACCCCAGCGGGCCCCACGGCGACCTGCGCACGGAATCCGCAGGGTGTGATCATGACCTGTGACCCGGTGCAGAGCGGCATCCCGATTCCGCGCACCGACAGCCCCACGCCCTTCGTCCCGCAGTCGCTGCCGCCCAGCTGGCCGCTGCCCTGACCCATCGTCACTGCGTGAACCAGCTCGACGGGTGGGCTCGGTCCAGACGCCTGACGCTACCGAGAGGTGCCCGGCCACAGGGGCGAGATTGCGGTCAGTGCCCCGGAACGAGGCCGACGGCATCGGCTGGCCGAGCTCCCTGGTCTTCTGCGCCGGCGGACCTTGTGCGGTGGGCCGTTGCGGTCAGGCGTTCCAGGGCGGCGTGGCCGGGTGGGCCCCAGGTGGGCTTGCCGCCGGGGCGGCCGTGGACGCCGGCAGCTCCGATGAGGATGCAGGAGAGGGCTTTCAGCACCGCGCAGCCGCGGGCGCGGCGCAGGGTCGCTGCGTCCACGGTCGGCTCGTGTGCGGCATGGAACTCGTATGCGGCATGAAAACGGTCGGCGGCGCCGTCCGGCAGCAGGATCCACGCGGCAGCGAGGTCGCAGGCGGGATCGCCCGCGCAGAGGTCGCCGAAGTCGATCACGCCGCAGATGGTGCTGTCCGCGGTGAGGACGTTGGCCGGATGCAGGTCGCCGTGGAGCCACAGCGGCGGGCCGGCCCAGGCGGGCGCAGCGGCAGCGTCCTCCCACACGGCGCGGACGGCCTCCGGGTCGGGGATCAGCCCCATCTCGGTGGCCGAGGCGAGCATCGTGGCGAACCCCTCGGCGTACTCGGCCAGCGGCCCGCCGCGGTAGCGGCCGGTGGGAGCCCCGGTGGGAGCAGGCCGGTGAAGAGCGGTGAGGAAGGCTGCCAGGGCGTCGGCCGCCTCCGCGCCGCGCGTGACGGGGGCGCGGTCGGCGGGCTCGCCCTGCACCCAGGTGGTGACGATCCACGGCCGCGGCAACCGCTCGGAGGGCTCACCGAGGCGCTGCGGTACGGGGACCGGAAGAGGGAGCTGCGGGGCAAGTGCGGGCAGCCACGCGTACTCCTTGCGCAGCAGCTCGTCGGCGGACTGCGTCGCCCAGGGCAGCCGCACCGCGAGATCGTCGCCGAGCCGCCACAGCTGGTTGTCCCAGCCGCGCGCGCCAAGGCTCAACGGACGGTCGGCCAAGTCGGGGTGCTGGTCGCGCAGCAGATCCCGGATCAGCTCTGCGGTGATCTCGATCTCGGTGTGGGTCATGCGGAGCCACGGTAGTCGCCCGGCAATCCGGGGTTGGTGACGCCCGGCCCGCTCGGTAGCGGTTCCCGGCGCTGGCGGCGGTCATGGTGGCGGTCATGGCGGCGGGGCGCGGATGGCAAAGGTTCGCTCTTCTGCGGCTTCGAAGAGGCTGGGAGACAGGTGAGAGCCAGCTAAGGACAAGTTCGGACAAATGGGTGCTGCTCGGCTGATGTCGGGCGCGGGTGGGCGGGTCGTCGGCGCGATCGGATCCGGGAAGCTCCCAGGAAGGCCCAGGCTTTATCAACGACCGTGCGGAACAGTCATCCGTGCCGTTGGCGCCAAGCCCCCGCTGCGCCAACGGCACCCCCGACCGACTCCGCACCCGCTGAACCGAATCCAGGAGGCACCGGCCTTGTCCCGGACCACCATCCGCTCCGCCGGGGCCGCTGCACTGCTGGCCGCCGGCCTGCTGCTGACGGGCTGCTCGTCCTCCTCCACGGCCTCGTCGAGCTCGGCCGCCGCCGGCTCACCGTCCGCCAGTGCTTCCAACAGCCGGTCCGCCGAGATGGCGGCGTACGCCGACTGCCTGAAGCAGCACGGTGTGACGCTGCCGTCCGGGCGGCCCAGCGGACGTCCGAGCGGTCGGCCCAGCGACCGGCCCACTGACCGGCCCAGCGGGGGCCCGGGCGGTGGCGGCTTCTTCGGTGGCGGCTCGCCCGACCCGGCCCGGCAGGCCGCGCTGCAGGCCTGCGCCTCGCTGCGCCCGCAGGGCAACGGGCAGGGGCGCGGCGGGTTCAACAGCACGGCGATGCAGGCGTTCACCAGCTGCCTGAAGGACCACGGCGTGACGCTGCCCGCGAGCGGCGGCCTGCGCGCGCTCAACACCGCCGATCCGGCGACGGCCGCCGCCTACAAGACCTGCGAGCCGCTGCTGCCCGCCCGCGGGTCGGACGCACCGTCAGCTCCCGCCTCCGGTGAGCCCTCGCCGGGAGTGACGGACAGCCCGACTTCCTGACGGCCGGGCTGTCAGGTGGTCGGACTGCCTGGCGGCCAGGCCTCCCGGCGGCTCGACCTCCTGACAGCGCGTTGGCCGGAGAGGGTGTCAGCGGCCGGCCAGCGCCTCGGTGAGGGAGGCCCGACGGGCCAGCACCTCGTCTCGACGCTTGGCCATCTCGCGCAGCACGGACTTGCGGGCCCGAGTGGAGAGCCGGTCCAGGTAGAGCCGGCCGAGCAGATGCTCGGTCTCGTGCTGGAGGCAGCGGGCGAAGTAGCCGGTCCCCTCGATCACCAGTGGCTTGCCGTCCTTGTCCTGACCGCGCACCACGGCGCGGTCGGGGCGGGACAGGTCGCGGTAGGGGCCGGGCACGGAGAGGCAGCCCTCGCCGGCCTCGGCGAGGCGCCGCTCGGACACCGGGAGCTCGTCGAGCACCGGGTTGGCGATGTGGCCGACGTGCCTGACGCCGTTTCTCGGTCGCTGCCGCTGCGCAGGCCGTGCGTCACCGTCGCAGCGGTTACCGAGCGGTTACTGGCGGTTGAGGGATCTGCTGACGCCGGCCAGCAGGGCTGTGGTGAGCAGCCAGCCGGCCGCGATCAGGCCGTAGCCGAACCACTGCTGCGAGCCGGTCCAGTACCAGGCCGTGCGCTGGCCGAAACCGCCGATCGGCAGCAGCAGGTCGAGCGTGTAGATCATCGGGCTGAACGGGGCGCCGGGGTCGGCCTGGGCCGGGGTCGGGTGTCCGACGGTGAAGACGGCCGTGCCCAGGGCGGTGAGGGCGAGCAGCCAGATCCCCGCCTGCCACGGGCGGTAGCCGTAGCCGACGGTGGCGTCGAGCACCCGTCCCCAGGCCCGCCCGAGCGGGTGCAGGGTCCGTCGTCGGCGGCGTTGCTTGGCGAGCAGTACCCGCCGCGCCGCGTCGTCCTCACCGACCTTGCGGTACCAGGCCGCCAGTTGCTCGTACGGCTGCGGCGAGTAGCCCGGCAGTCGGGCCAGCCAGGCCAGGCGGCGGGGTACGTCGAGGCTGGGTGCGGCGCTCTGCAGTGAGGTGTAGGTGAGGCCGTCGAGGCGGGTGTCCGGCGGCCAGCCGAGCTCGTTGTCGCTGAGCACGGCCAGCTGCGCCTCCTGCAGGTCGACGCTGCCGCGCGGCGTGGCGGCGGGGGCCAGCCGCAGCTCGCCGGCCCGCAACCGGTTGGCGTCCAGGGCGACTTCGGTGTTGCCGAAGACGGATCCGGCGAGCGAGAGCCGGCTGCGGACGGTGGCGCCGGGCAGCCGGATCGCGCCGTCGGCAGTGAAGCCGTCGGACAGCATCATGGCGGATGCGTTCAGATCGTCGCCGGTGAGCGCGTCGCCGCCCGGGTTGTCGATCCGGGCGCCCTCCATGAACAGGCCGCCGTTGAACTTGGCGCCGACCAGCCGCAGTCCGCCCCGCGCGCTGAAGCCGTTGCGGGCGAAGCAGCCCCCGTCCAGCACGATGCCGCCTGCCCACAGTGCCCAGGCCGGCCCCGGCTCACCGGGTTGCAGCAGCTCCCCGGCGGTCAACCGGACGCCGCTGAGCCGTAGTTCACCGGTCACCCGGGCGCGGGTGAGGGTGAGGCGGCCGTCGATGACGGAGTTCTCGAAGAAGAGGTTGCCGTCCAGGTTCAGCAGCCACCCGTCCAGTCCGGGTATTCGGCAGGAGAGCAGCGCGGTCGAGCGCATGGTGGCGCCGCGGAGGTTCACCTGCTCCTCGAAGCGGCACCGGCTGAGCGTCAGCTCGTGTTCCACCCGGGCGCCGGCCAGGTCCAGCCGCCCGGTGATCCGCGCACCCGTGAGCCGTACGGCGGCGACCGCGCCGGGCTCTGGGCTGCGCACGCCCAGCAGCAGTGCGGCGACCACCTCGGCCCGTACCGTGCGCTCGGCGCCCCAGCCGGCCTCGTCCACGGGATCGGCCGGCCCCAGGTCGACGGCGGCGCCGGTCGGGAAGGCGTCCCAGACCTGTCGCTCGACCTCGCTGAGCTCCTCGTATGCCAGCACCACGCCTCCCCCGGCTCCATCTCGACCGGATGAACCCTAGCGAACGCCCCCACCCTGAGCTGATCCGGTGTCAGACGGTGTCAGGCGGTGGCGGACGGCGGCGGACGGCGGCTAACTGGGACTCCGCAGCACCGGAGGCCACGCGATGCCCATGACGAGGGGCCCTTCGCTCGGCGAGCGAAGGGCCCCTCGTCATCGCCGGGTCAGTGCTCCTGAGCGGCCTTGATCTTCTGCCAGGAGTGGGGCTCGGCCGTCGGTGCGGTGGTGGCCAGCTGGGCCTTGGCGGCGGTCGGAGCGGCCGGCTTGGACGGGGTGTAGAGCCAGGTGCGGAACAGGTCGTCGAGCTTCTTGCCGGAGATCCGCTCGGCGAGCGCCTGGAACTGGGGGATGGTCCCGTTGCCGTAGCGGTGCTCGGCGGGCCAGGCCTTGAGCAGCTTGAAGAAGGCCTCGTCGCCGATGGTGTCGCGCAGGACCTGGATGGTGAGGGCGCCGCGGTCGTAGACCGCCCCGTCGAACTGGTTGTCCGGGCCGGGGTCGCCGGGCTTCACCGTCCAGAAGGGGTCCTCGGCCGGGTGCGAGGCGTACACGTAGTCGGCGAGCTGCTGGGCGGTGCCCTCGTCCTCGTGCTCCGACCAGAGCCACTGGGCGTAGGTGGCGAAGCCCTCGTTGAGCCAGATGTCGCTCCACCGCTCCAGCGAGACGCTGTCGCCGTACCACTGGTGCGCCAACTCGTGGACGACGACGGAGGCGTTGGCGCCGTGGGCGAACTGCGCGGGACTGTAGTAGACCCGGGTCTGGTTCTCCAGGGCGTAGTGGGTGGGCACGTTCGGCACGTAGCCGCCGGCCGAGCTGAACGGGTACGGGCCGAAGTACCCGCTCAGCCAGTCGACCAGCTCGCCGGTGCGCTCGACGCTCGCGCGGGCGGCGTCGGCGTTGTCGCCGAGGTCCGGACTGTAGGCGTTGAGGACGGGGACGCCACCGGCGCTGGTGCCGGTGGTGATGTCGAACTTGCCGATCGCCAGGGTCGCGAGGTAGGTCGCCTGCGGCTTGTTCTCGCGCCAGTTGAAGCGCGTCCAGCCGAGCTTGGAGCTCTGCGAGGTGAGCACGCCGTTGCTGATCGCCTGGGTGCCGTCGGGGACCAGGACCGAGACGTCGAAGGTGGCCTTGTCCGACGGGTGGTCGTTGCTGGGGAACCACCACCAGGCGGCTTCCGGCTCGTCGGCGATCACCGCACCGTCGGGGGTGTGCCGCCAGGCCGTGAAGCCGTACCGGGACACCGTGGACGGCACCCCGGAGTAGCGGACCACGATGGTGGCCTGGCTGCCCCGGGCGAGCGGCGCATCGGGCGTGACCTCCAGCTCCTGGACCCCGCTCGCCGCGAACTTCGCCGGTCGGCCGTTGACCAGCACCTGGCTGACGTCCAGCGCGAAGTCCAGGTTGAAGCGGGAGAGGTCCTGGGTCGCGGTGGCGAGGAGCGTCGCGGTGCCCTCCAGCTGGTCCGTGGCCGGCTGGTACTTCAGCCGCAGGTCGTAGTGCGAGACGCGGTAGCCCCCGTTCCCGTAGCTCGGGTAGTACGGGTCGCCGACTCCTGGCGCACCTGGGGTCGGCGCGGCCGCCGAGGCCGGAACGGCCAACACCAGGGTGGCCGCAGCCGCGGCGGAGACGAGCAGCTTCTTACGCACGGGATCCTCCGGATCGGTCGTTGGTTGACGCCGACTCAGATCCCTGTCCGGCTGCGGCGGCCCGCATGCGCGATTTATGAAGTGTTCACGCTAAGCGGTCGGTTCCGGTAGTCCTCCGACGGTTGGCGCAGACAGTCGCTTGTCGACCGAGACCCGGCGGAACCCGCTCGCTTTCGAGTCCTCCACACCGGCTGACCGGGCAGATACCGGCTGACCGAGCACAGCCCGGCCGACCGAGTGCGGAGGCCCAGGGAGCCGCTCAGGCGTGGGCCTGAGCGCACTGCGGGTGTCCCCAGCTCGTGCCGACCTTGGTGATCGTCTCGCCCTTGGCGTACGGGCGGCTGCAGGGGCAGGTGCCGGGGAACCGAGCAGCCAGGGTGCGCGAGCTGCCCGCGGAGCTCTTCGCCGTCGCGCCCGAGGTGGAGGTGCGGCGGCTGCGCGGCGCGGCGGCCGGAGCCGGGTCCGGCACCGGGAGGTCGGCGGCGGTTCCCCCCGCGTCCTGCTGGGTGCGGGCGGCGTCGCTGGCGGCCTTGTCGGCGATCGCGTTCAGCGGATCGCCGTCCACCTGGTGGGCGGGAACGTAGACGAAGGTCACGTCCCGGCCCGCGAGGAGCGCGTCGATGCGCTGGATCAGCCCCTGATTCGCCACCGGCTTGCCGCCGGCGGTCTTCCAGCCGTTGCGCTTCCACCCCGCGAGCCACTTGGTCACCGCGTCACGGGTATAGGTGCTGTCGAGCCGCACCTCCAACGCCACCCCGGGATCCGTCGCGGCCAACAACTGCTCCAGCGCGGTCAGCTCGCCGACGTTGTTGGTGTTGTGCCCCAGCGCACCGGCCTGCCAGCGCTGCGGCACCCCCGCACCGTCCGCGATCACATAGGCCCAGGCCGCTGGACCCGGGTTTCCCTTGGCAGCTCCGTCACAGGCTGCGATGACTCGTTCGACCATGCACCGATCATCTCAGGCCGCGCGCGGCGCGCACTCCACGCCTGCCGGACCGGAAGGCCGCCGGTGTGATGGTGTGTCACAGGGAGCTTCTGCTCGCCCGGCAACCCACCCGAAGGGCCGCCCATGACCAGCACCGTCGCCGACCTGATGCGGCGCAACCTGCTCGACGTCTTCAACGAACCGGACCCCGAGCGGCGCAGCGCGGCCATCGCGCTGACCTATGCCCAGGACGTCGTGTGGCACGAACCCGACCGCGTCAACCGGGGCCGCGAGGCGCTCGCCCAGCGCGCCGCGGAGCTGCGTGCGCAGACCCCGGACTGGGTCATGCGGCCCGACGGCCCCGTCTCCGTCAACGACGACCTCGGCCATCTCGGCTTCGAGTTCGGCCCGGCCGGTCAGCCGCCGATCGTGACCGGCATGGACATCGCCCGCTGCAAGGACGGCGTCATCGTCGAGCTGTACACCTTCGTCAACGGGAGCAGCCAGCCGTCCTAGGGCCCCGGCCCGGCGGATAGGCTTTCGGTGCAGGTGGGCGCAGCACCGTCGCCCGCCGGAACCGTGGAAGGGAACCTCGCCATGCTGACCGCACCCGCCGGCGGATCCGGTGCCGGCCCGGCGCTCTCGCGGTTCGGTCTGGGCACGGCCGCCGTCGGACGGCCCGGTTACATCACGCTCGGGCGTGACCTCGACCTGCCGGCCGAGCGCACCGTCGAGGCGATGCGGCAGCGCACCCACACCCTGCTGGACGCCGCCTACGCGGCCGGGGTGCGGTACTTCGACACGGCTCGGTCGTACGGCCGCGCCGAGGAGTTCCTCGGAGACTGGCTCGACGCCCGGCCGGAGGCCGCGGCCGAGGTGATGGTGGGCAGTAAGTGGGGCTACACCTACACCACCGACTGGCAGTCCTCCGGGGTGCCCGCGCACGAGGTCAAGGAGCACTCCGTGGCGGTGTTCGACCGTCAGGTCAAGGAGACCAGGGCGCTGCTGGGCCGGCGGCTGCACGTGTACCTGGTGCACTCGGTGACCCCGGACAGCCCGGCGCTGACCGACCCGGCGCTGCACGCCCGGTTGGCCGAGCTGGCCGCAGAGGGTGTCCGGGTCGGCCTGTCCACCAGCGGTCCGGCACAGGCCGAGACCGTCCGGGCGGCGCTGGAGGTGACGGCGGCAGGCCGACCGCTGTTCGCCGCCGTCCAGGCCACCTGGAACCTGCTGGAGCCGTCGGCCGGGCCGGCGCTGGCCGAGGCGCACGCGGCGGGTTGGCTCGTGGTGGTGAAGGAGGGCATGGCCAACGGGCGTCTCGCCGACCGCAACGCCACCGGCCCGGAGCTCGCCGCGCTGCGCGCACTCGCCTCCCGCGCCGGCACGTCCTGCGACGCGCTCGCACTGGCCGCGGCCGCCGCCCAGCCCTGGGCCGACCTCGTGCTCTCCGGAGCGGCCACTCCCGAGCAGTTGGCCTCCAACCTCACCGCCGCGGAACTCGACCTCGCGCTGCCGGAACTGGCCGCACTCGCCTCGCTCGGCGAGCCCGCCGAGGCCTACTGGCGCACCCGCTCCGCGCTGCCCTGGGCGTGAGCGCGGACAGCCGGAGACAGCGGCACCAGGCTCGGTCTTACGCCTTGTCGGCCGCGATCATCAGGTAGTGGAAGCTGCCCTCCTTGTAGGCCGTCAGGAAGGCGTCCTCGATGCCGGTGGCGACGGCCGACTCGGCCCTCAGCTCCCAGTAGGGGATGGTGGCGGCGGTCAGGTCGACGACGCTGATCGGGATCAGGTCGTTCGCCGCCATCGCGGCGAAGTACTCGCTGCGCGGGTGGATGTCACAGATGTAGTGCGCGTCGATCTGGCTGACGGCACGGGAGGGCTGCCGACCGTGGACGTCGTTGTAGCAGCCGGTGATGGTGACGTAGCGACCGCCCGGCGCCAGGACCCGGGCGTGCTCCGCGAAGAGGCTCCGCAGGTCCACGTACATGGTGCTCTCGTTGTTCCAGATCGCCTGGAAGGTGCCGGCGGGGAAGCCGTTGTCGAGCATGTTCCGGAAGTGGAAGGAGACCTGGTCCGCCACTTCCCGCTGCTGGGCCTGGTTGTTGGCGAACTTCACCTGCTCCTCGGAGATGGAGATGCCGTCCACCCGGCAGCCGAAGCGGGCGTTGGCCATGAAGCTGGTGCCGCCCCGGCCGGAGCCGGCGTCGAGGATCCGGTCGCCGGGGCCCAGGGCGCCGAGCTGGTCCAGCAGGAAGTCCGCCTGGGCGGCCTCCAGGCGGTGCAGCTCCTCGACGATCCGCTCCTCCCGGTTGTCGGCGGGACCCTCCAGGGCGGACCGGTCCACGTCACCGATGCCGTAGTGGTGGTGGTAGGTGCCGTCCACCTCGCCCAGGCGCAGGTTGACCGGGTCCTTCTCCGCGTTCCAGTAGTCGGCCACGGCCTGCTGGTACTTGGTGGCCAGGACCGGAGCGGAGCTGGGAGCAGGGGTGGCAGCAGGCGTGGCAGCGGAGCTGTCGAGCATCGTCATGGTGTTCATTCCTTCACGACTGGTTGTAGCGGGGGCTGGTGGCGTGCCATTCCCGGTTGCCGCCGAGCCAGGCCCACAGGGCTCCCAGGTAGCGGGTCAGGACCGGGTCGCCGGTGCGGCTGAGGGCGGCCGCGGCGCGTTCGTACGAACGTACGAGTTCGTTGTGGATCTCCACGGAACGCGCGATCGCCTCCTCGAGCGAGCAACCGTCCTCGGCTGCCAGCACGGTGGGCAGGTTGTACTCGACGCCCTGGGCGCCGCCCTCCTTGTGCATCGAGTAGATGTCGTTGAGCAGCACGGACGCGAGGGCGGCCTGCAGGGTCGCGTGGCGCACGTCGGGACGACCGTAGACGTTCGCCGGCAGCTCGTAGCCGCCGATCGCGTCGACCAGCGTCATGCACGGCAGGAAGCTGTTCAGCTGACGGTTCGTCAGGTACTCCCACACGGGCGGCAGGCTGCCCTCGATCCGCCACCCGGCCTCGGCGTCCATGCCGAGGAACAGGCCGGCGATCTCCTGCCGGAGCCGGTTGATCTGCGACCCGCTGGCATACCCGGCGAGTTCCTGCACCGAGCGCCGCAGCGCGTGCCACACCGGCTGCTCGCGCATCTCGCGCTCGTAGCGCTCGTGCGAGCGGCTCGGCATCCGCATCGGGTCGATGGCCGCCTGGGCGAGCATCAGCTGTGGTCCGAGGCGCTGGGGGTGGTCGCCGGCGGCGGCAGCGTCGCAGAAGTAGTCGTCGACGGCGAACTCCGCCGCCATGCACCGGGCCGCCGCCAGCAGGCGGTCCGGGTCCTCGGTGTCGGGGTGGGTCAGCATCAGCAGCCGCCCGAAGTCGGCCTTCCGGAACTTCTCCAACTGGCCTGCGTAGATGCCGACTTGTTCGGCCCAGTCGACCAGGCGGTCGTTGACCTCGGCGGCCAGGGCCGGATCGTCGCGCAGGTGCGGCGGGCAGTACAGCTCGGGCACCGCCTTGCCGCGGGCGGGCGGGACGGGTGCCGCGGAGCGCGGCCGCAGCAGGTCGGTGACGCGTGCCGCCGAGGTGCCGAGTCCGCTCGGCCGGGTCGGGATCGCCATCGGGGTCAGGACCGCGGGGCGGCGATGTCGACGTTCTCCAGGATGCCGATGGCGTCCGGGACCAGGACCGCGACCGAGTAGTAGGCGGTCACCAGGTAGCGGATGAGCGCCGCGTCGTTGATGCCCATGAACCGGACGTTGAGGCTGGGCTCGAACTCGTCGGGGATCCCGGTCTGGTGGAGGCCGATGACGCCCTGGTCCTGCTCGCCGGTCCGCATCGCGAGGATGGCGGAGGTGTGGCCGTCGGTGATCGGGATCTTGCCGCAGGGAAAGATCGGCACGCCGCGCCAGGCGGGGACCCGGTGGCCGCCGACCTCCGTGCCCTCGGGGGCCAGGCCGCGCTTGTTGCACTCGCGGAAGAACGCCGTGATGGCCTTGGGGTGGGCGAGGAACAAGTCGGTGCCCCGGCGCATCGCCAGCAGGTCGTCCATGTCGTCCGGTGTCGGCGGACCGGACCAGGTGGTGATCCGCTGGTCGTAGTCCGCGTTGTGGAGCAGGCCGAAGTCGCGGTTGTTCAGCAACTCCCACTCCTGGCGTTCGCGGATCTCCTCGACCGTCAGCCGCAGCTGCTGCTCCAACTGGTTCATCGGGTCGTTGTAGAGGTCGGCGACGCGTGAGTGCACCCGCAGGATGGTCTGGGTCAGGGACAGCTCGTACTCGCGGGGCGCGAGGTCGTAGTCCACGAAGGTGCCGGGGACCTCGGGCTCGCCTTCGTGGCCCGCGGCGACGGCCACCTCCACCTCGCCCTTGGCGTTGACCTTCCGTGCGGAGTGGGCGACGAACCGGCGCAGGTGCTCGCGGAGCTCCTCGGAGCGGTTGAAGACCTCGAGGAAGGACTCCCAGGGAAGCGTCAGGACGGTGCCGGCCGTGGCGGCCCTGGCGGTGGCCGTCCACAGCGGATCGCTCTGCAGCAGCGCCTCGTCCCCGAGGTGGTCACCGTCGGCCAGCACACCGAGGGTCTTCTGGTCGCCGTACTTCCCGGTGCTGATCCGATCGATCCGCCCGTGGGCGACGATGAAGACCTCCTCGATCGGGTGGCCCTCCTCGACCAGGACCTCGCCGCTGCGGACGTCGCGGGGCGTGAACCGGGCGGCCAGCTCGGTCAGTACGGCGTCGTCCTCGAAGTCGCGCAGCGCCGGCACCTCGCGCAGCGTCTGGGGGATGATCCGCACGTCGTCCGCCCCGGCCTGGACGAAGCCGACCCGGCCGCGGCCGACGGCCAGTGAGAGCCGCCGGTTGACCCGGTAGGTTCCACCGGAGACCTGCACCCACGGAAGTTGGCGCAGCAGCCAGCGCGAGGTGATCCCGCGCATCTGCGGGGCGGACTTCGTGGTCGTCGCCAGGTTCCGCGCGGCGGCGGTGCTCAGGCTGAGCCGGACGGAGTCCTGGACGGAGCCGAAATCCGCTTCTATGGACATCAGGTGCCTCCTGGGAAAGGAGCAGGCGGGAGCGGGGAAGGCGCGGACCTCTCCCCCCAGCCTTCGCCAGGGGACCCCCTAGGGCGGCCGGCCGAACGTGATCTTGGCAGCGGCGGGGGTACCCCGGAAGGGGATTGCCATGTTCCGGCCAAACTTTGTCTCACCGGTCACCTCCCACTCCCGGCCGGAAAACCGTTGGACACCGAAGAACCCGGTCGCCCTATCCTGCGCGGATGACCGACTTCTCCGTGATCACCGACCCCGCCGCCTGGCAGCCGGACTTCCGCCGGCGCCTCATCGACGGCTACCAGGCCGCCGGACTCCCCGGGCCGGCCGCCGACGCGCATGTCACCAAGCTCATGGAGAAGGCCGACGAATGGACGGCGGCGGCGATCCTCGACCAGGGCGGTCGCCGGATCGGGCAGGTCGTGGTGAGCGTCACCGACCAGCAGGGACAGGGCATCGGCCGGATCCGCGAGCTGTGGACCGACCCCGAGTTGGACGAGCAGGACACCCACCGGCGGGCGGCCCACGCCTGGGCGCGCGACTGGTGCGCGGACCGCGGGGTGGACCAGGTGATGGTGCAACTGACCGCGCCGGACGAGCTGTTCGCCGAGTACCCGGTCCGTGGCCAGGTCCGTTTCAAGCTCATCACGACCCCGACCGAGACACCCCCCGGGGTGACCCAGCGGCCGCTGACCGAGGCCGAGTACGCGGATTGGCTGGCCCGCGGGATCGAGGCCTACACGGGTGACATCCTGCGCTCCGGCTCGCTGGAGCCCGAGCAGGCCCGGCGGAAGGCGGAGGAGGACTTCCAGCGCCTGCTCCCGGAGGGCCTGGCCACCCCCGACACCGCGCTGGTGGTGCTGGAGGCCGACGGCGAGCCGATCGGCAACGCCTGGGTGAGGCACGGTCACCTGCCGGGCGTCAGCTACGGCTACGATCTGGTGGTCCATCCGGAGTTCCGCGGCCGGGGCCTCGGCCGCGCGGCGATGGCCGTCGGCGAACAGACCGTGCGGGCCGCCGGTGACCGGGCCCTGATGTTCACCGTCTGGGGCGGCAACGAGGTGGCGATGTCCCTCTACACCGCGGTCGGCTTCGGCGTCCTGGAGGAGACCCGTACCCTCGTCCTCTGACCTTCGTCACAGCGATGCGGGCACGGGCCCGCCCTGATCCCGTGCCCGTGCCCGTTACCGTGACCGCAGCCGCTACTCCCCGACCCGCTTCACGATCAGCTCGCACAACTCATGTGTGCGCAGCGCGTCGTGGGCCGTCACCGTCTTGCCCGACCGGACCGACTCCAGGAAACCGAGCACGATCTGCTCGATGCCCCGCTGGCGCGCCACCGACACCCAGTCCCCACGCCGGCGCACCGTCGGTTGGCCGCGGTGGTCGATCACCTCGGCGAGGTTGACCACCACGCGCTTGGAGTCGCCGCCGGAGACCTCGAGCACCTCCTCCGTCGAGCCGCTGACCCGGTTCATGATGCCGAGCGCGGTGAAACCCTCGCCGGACAGGGTGAGGACCAAGTGCTCGACCAGGTTGTCACGCTTGCGCCAACGGACGTCCACCTGCTCGATCTCGCCGGGGACCAGGAAGCGCAGCGAGTCCACCACGTGGATGAAGTCGTCGTAGACCAGAGTGCGAACCGCCTCCGGCAGGCCCTCGCGGTTCTTCTGAAGGACGATCAGATCGCGGGGGCGTTCCTTGGCCTGGACGTAGCCGGGGGCGTAGCGGCGGTTGAAGCCGACCATCAGGGAGCGGCCGAGGCGGTCGGCGAGGTCGGTCAGGCGGCGGGCCGGGTCGAGGTGGTAGTCGAGGGGCTTGTCCACGTAGACGTCGACGCCGGCGGTGAGCAAGCGCTCGGTAATGGCCACGTGCTGGTCGGTGGCGGCGTGCACGAAGGCGGCCCGCACGCCGCTGTCGATCAGGTCGCCGAGGTCGGTGAAGCGCTGCGGGATCCGGTAGGTGTCGCCGATCCGGTCCAGCTTGGCCCGGTCCCGGGTCATCAGCCGCAGATCGAGGCCGGGTTGGGCGGCCAGCACCGGCAGGTAGGCCTTCTGCGCGATGTCGCCCAGGCCGATCACGGCGACGGGCAGGGGTTCCGCGGAGTCGACGGGGTCGGAGTCGAGCGGGTCAGCGTCGAGCGGGTCTGAGTCAATCGGGTCGGAGTCGAGCGGGCGTGGGGAGGCACTCAACGGTCGCTCCTAGCTACCTGAGGGTGGTCGGCCGGCCGACGGCTCGGCGGTGGGTGGGTACGGCATATGCCAGCGGCAATCGTTCCCCACCGCGCACGCAATCAAGCACAGTGCGCGCACTCAAGCACAGTGCACAACCTCAAGCGTCACCCTAGCCCCAAGACGCCCCGTTGTACCCGTGGCTCGGCGGCCCCGCCGCCCAGTTCCTCGGGCGGCGGGGCCTTGGGCGGCGGGGCATCGGGCGGCGGGGCCGGCGTCCGTCAGGCGGCGGTCAGTTCACCGTCAGGCCGAGCGGGCCGGCCAGCGAGGTGTAGCCGTTGTTGTAGAGGTACCAGACGTCGTACGAGCCGGGGCCGCTCAGCTTGCCGGTGTCGAAGGTCAGGCTGCCGCTGCCGTTCGGCGCGTACTGCCAGGTCAGCGAGGACTGCTGACCAGGCGTCACGCCCTTGGGGTAGATCCCGATCCAGTTGGTCGAGCTGGTGGTGTTCACCGGGGTCGAGTACTGGAAAGTGACGCTCGAGCCGTTGGAGACGCTCGGCGTGCCGGTGGCCAGGGAGCTGGTCGGGGCCGGGGTGGAGCTGGGCACGAAGGCGTCGTTCAGCGGCGTCGCGTAGGTGTCGTTGGCCGTGATGCCCGACAGGCCGAGTGCGTCCTCGATGGTGCGGGCGGTGCTGTAGTGGTCGTAGCGGCTCGCGCTGGTGGTGCCGGCCGGGACGGTGCCCTGGGAGCCGTTGACCACCGCGACCACCTGGTTGTCCGGGTTGCTGGTGTCCTCGTCCCAGGTGAGGATCAGCAGCGACTTCTGCGTGGTCCAGGCCGGGGACTGCATGATCGGCGCCAGCGTCTGCTTCAGCCAACCGTCCTGGACCTTGAGGCTGGTGGCGTTGCCGTTGCCGGAGGCCTCGCCGTCGTAGTAGTCGTCGGCGGCGATCCAGGAGAAGGCCGGCGTGCTGGCCGCGCTCTGCAGGTCGGTGGTCAGCTGGGTGGTGTCGAACAGGTGGGCCGCGCAGCGGCTCGCATTGCCGCTGATGTTGGTGTAGTTGATGAACGGCGCGTCGTCCGGCTGGTAGTACGAGTCGTTGTTGTTCTTGGTGTTGCAGGGGGTGCCCATGCCTTGCTCGTAGGCCTTCCAGCTCTTGCCGGCGGCCTCCAGTCGGTCACCCAGGTTGGTCTTGGGGTCGTTGATGTTCGGGAAGTAGGTGGCCCCGGTGGTGTAGGTGTCGCCGCCCGAGATGGCCAGGTAGTTCTCGTCGCTGGGGTGGTAGACGCCGTGGTAGTTCGACAGTGACGCGCCCTGGGTCATCAGGCTGTGGATGAACGGGGTGTCGGCGGGGTCGCCCATCACTGCCGAGTAGTCGGTGTTCTCCATCATGACCATGAAGACGTGGTCGTAGCCGGGCACCTTGGAGACCGGCGGGGCGAGGGTGGCCGCGGTGACCGGGGTGTTGAGGGTGAGCGAGAGGTTGTCCAGGTAGCCGGACTCCCCCGAGCTGTTCAGGAACTGCACCTCGACCAGGATCGAGCGGGTGCCGGCCGGGACGGCGCCGGTGCTGCTGCGGGACAGGAAGGAGGTGGTGTTGGAACGGTCCGCGGCGGAGACGGTGGGCAGGTTCGCGCTCGCGCCGAGCTGGCGGCCGGTGCCGTCACGGAACGCCAGCGAGACCTGGACGTAGCCCGCGTAGCTGGTCCAACCCCCCAGCCAGCCGGACAGGTTGTAGCTGACGCCGCCACCGTCGATCGCGCTCGCGGCGGAGGACACGTCGACGGTCTGCGTCATCGCGCCGTCACCCTGGTTGCCGGGCGCGAAGAACGCGCTGCCAGGGGTCTGGTCGCTCGGGTGACCGAAGCTGCCCGCCGAGTAGCAGACGACGTCCGGGCTGCCGGACAGTACGGTCCAGCCGGGCATGGTGGTGGCCGCGGTCCAGTCCTTGGTGCAGTAGCCGGCCTCGGCGTTGCCGCTCACGATCAGGTTCCCGCTGCTGGTGGCCGCGTTCGCGGGCGTCACCGCGATCGGCGCTCCCAGCAGGACCACCACTGCGCCGAGCGCTCCCCACATACGTCTCATTCTCAGCCGACCCTTCCGTCGAAGCGCTTATGTGTCGTGCCGGGTCATAAGTAGCGCTCCAGGCTGTCGTCGGGGCGAACAGCGGGCCAACATGCCATAGCGAGCGCCACAGAGTTGTACGGACAACTGATGACATGTTGTCCGTACAACCCATACCCCTCAGCGCATCACTCGACTACCGCGCCACTCCACTACCCCAGCTCGGCCGCGGCCGCCTGCAGGGCGCGCAGCACCGGCCGGATCAGCGGGTGGTCCTCGGCACCGCCGCGCACCGCGGCGAAGACCTTGCGGGTGGCCAACTCGCTGTCCACGGCCCGCACCGCCACCTGGGCCAGGTCCACCCCGCGCAGCGCGGAGCGCGGCACCAGGGCGACCCCCGCGCCCGCCGAGGCGAGCGCGACCACGGCGCGGAAGTCGTCGGAGGAGTGCACCAGCCGGGGCGCGAAGCCGGCGTGCTCGCAGGCCAGCAGGACCACGTCGTGGCAGGGGTTGCCGGGATAGGGGCCGATCCAGGGTTCGGCGGCGAGGTCTGCCATCGCCACCGGCCCGGGCTGCTGGGCGAGCGGGTGGTCCAGTGGCAGCACGGCCTCGAACGGCTCGGCGTAGAGCGGGAATCGGGCCAACCGCTGGTCGTCGGCGCGCGGCGCGCCCCGGTACTCGACGGCCACCGCCAGGTCGGCCTGCCCGTCCAGCAGCATCGGCAGGCTGGCGTCACCCTCCGCGTCCAGCACCTTGAGCTGCACCCCGGGCGCGGACTGCGCGAGCGCACCGATCGCGGGCGCCAGCACCAGCGCGATGCCGGTGGCGAAGGCGGCCACCGTGACCTGGCCCTGGGCGCCGGCGGCGTAGGCCGCCAGGTCCGCCTCGGCCCGTTCCAGCTGGGCGAGCACCGCGTCGGCGTGGCCCACCAGGATCTCGCCGGCCGCCGTCAGCCGTACCCCGCGCCCGTCGCGGGCCAGCAGCGCGTGCCCGGTCTCCTGCTCCAGCGCGGCGAGCTGCTGGGAGACGGCGGAGGGGGTGAGGTAGAGCGCTGCGGCCGCGGCGGTCACCGTCCGGTGGTCCGCCACGGCGCGCAGCGTCCGCAGGCGTCTGGCGTCGATCACTTACTCATTCTGCCAGGGCGAAACAGCAGCTCAGGCCCGAGGAGCCGGTCAGCCCCGAACAGCAGCTCAGCCCTCGAGAGCCGCCCGGGCGTCGACGAAGGCCGCCACCGCCCGCTGGACGTCCTCGGTGGAGTGCGCGGCCGACAGCTGCACCCGGATCCGGGCCTGGCCGTGCGGGACCACCGGGTAGGAGAACCCGATCACATAGACCCCGCGCTCCAGCAGCAGCTCGGCGAGCCGCCCGGCCTTGGCCGCGTCGCCGATCATCACCGGGGCGATCGGGTGCTCGCCGGGGAGGATCTCGAAGCCGGCCTCGGTCATCGCCGAGCGGAACAGCGCGGTGTTGGCGGCGAGCCGCTCGCGCAGCTCGTGCGAGCTCTCGATCAGGTCGAGCACGGTCAGCGAGGCGGCCGCGATCACCGGAGCGAGCGAGTTGGAGAAGAGGTACGGGCGGGAGCGCTGGCGCAGCAGGGCGACGATCTCACGGCGGGCCGCGACGTAGCCGCCGGAGGCGCCGCCGAGCGCCTTGCCGAGGGTGCCGGTGATGATGTCGACCCGGTCCATCACGCCGTGCAGCTCGGGGGTACCGCGCCCGCCGGGACCGACGAAGCCGACGGCGTGCGAGTCGTCCACCATCACCATGGCGTCGTAGCGGTCGGCCAGGTCGCAGATCTCACGCAGCGGGGCGAGGTAGCCGTCCATCGAGAAGACGCCGTCGGTGACGATCAGTCGGCGCCGCGCGCCCTGGCTCTCCTTGAGGCGCTGCTCCAGCTCGGCCATGTCGCGGTTGGCGTAGCGGTGGCGGGCGGCCTTGCTGAGCCGGATGCCGTCGATGATGCTCGCGTGGTTGAGCGCGTCGGAGATGACGGCGTCGCGCTCGTCCAGCAGGGTCTCGAAGACGCCGCCGTTGGCGTCGAAGCAGGAGGAGTAGAGGATCGTGTCCTCCTGGCCGAGGAACTCGGAGAGCCGCTGCTCGAGCTGCTTGTGCACGTCCTGGGTGCCGCAGATGAAGCGGACCGAGGCCATGCCGTAGCCCCAGCGGTCCAGCGCGTCCTTGGCGGCGGCGAGCACGGCGGGGTGGTCGGCCAGGCCCAGGTAGTTGTTGGCGCAGAAGTTGAGCACCTCGCCGCCGGGGACCGTGACGGTCGCGTTCTGCGGGGAGCCGATCACTCGCTCCGGCTTGAAGAGGCCGGCCTCGCGGATCTCCTCGAGGGTGGTGCGGATGTCGTCGCGGACGGAGTCGAACACTTCAGGCTCCCAGAGATCCTAGAAAGAGGTCCAGTCGAGAATGATCTTGCCGCAGCGGCCGCTCGCCGCCTCGTCGAACGCGGCCTCGAAGTCCTGCGCCGGGTAACGGCCGGTGATCACCGGGCTGAGGTCGAGGCCGCCCTCCAGCAGCACCGACATCGCGTACCAGGTCTCGAACATCTCGCGGCCGTAGATGCCCTTGAGGGTGATCATCGAGGTGACCACCTTCGCCCAGTCGATCGGGAACTCCTCGGCGGGCAGGCCGAGCATCGCGATCTTGCCGCCGTGCGTCATGTTGTCGATCATCGAGCGCAGCGCCTCGGGGCGGCCGGACATCTCCAGGCCCACGTCGAAGCCCTCGCGCAGGCCGAGCTTCTGCTGGCCCTCCTCGATGCCGTGCTCGGCCACGTTCAGCGCCAGCGTGACGCCGACCTCCCGGGCCAGGTCCAGCCGGTACGGGCTGACGTCGGTGATCATCACGTGCCGGGCGCCGGCGTGCTTGGCGACGGCGGCCGCCATGATGCCGATCGGGCCGGCGCCGGTGATCAGCACGTCCTCGCCGACCAGCGGGAAGGAGAGCGCGGTGTGCACCGCGTTGCCGAACGGGTCGAAGATCGCGGCCACGTCCAGGTCGACCGGGACCCGGTGCACCCAGACGTTGGAGGCGGGCAGCGCGACGTACTCGGCGAACGCGCCGTCCCGGCCGACGCCCAGGCCGATCGTGTTGCGGCACAGGTGCCGGCGGCCGGCCAGGCAGTTGCGGCACTTGCCGCAGACCAGGTGGCCCTCGCCGCTGACCAGGTCGCCGACGTTGATGTCCGCGACGGCCGGGCCGATCGCGACGACCTCGCCGACGAACTCGTGGCCGATGGTCAGCGGGGTCGTGATGGTCTGCTGCGCCCAGCCGTCCCAGTTGCGGATGTGCAGGTCGGTGCCGCAGATGCCGGTGCGCAGCACCTTGATCAGCACGTCGCCGGAGCCGATCTCGGGCTCGGGGACCTCGGTCAGCCACAGTCCGGGCTCTGCGTGCTTCTTGACGAGTGCCTTCACGGCTGCGGCTCCTGACACGGTGACACGGGAGGGGGTGGGCCCGGCAACGGCGCCATTCCGCCACCGGGCAGTCAGCAATCTGCCTGGTGGGAGGGGGTGCGGTCCATCGAGGATTGCTTAACGGCCGCCACAGCTGGGCTTCACGATGGTGCCCGAGCTGGGCCTGCCGGGCCCGACACCATGCCGGGCCTCACCCGGAAGGGCGAACTGCGTAAGGTGTCGATCATGATGCTCGGAGACTTTCTGCAGGACGCCGCGCGCGGTGTCTTCCCGCCCTCCAACGGGCAGGTCACGGTGGTGCGCCAGCCCAACGACCGGGAGGCGGGCGTGCTGTCGTTCAGCGCGCACGCGGTGGTCTTCGTCGACGAGGACCCGCACTGGGTGCACCGGACGCTGGCCTCGGTGGAGGCGGACCCGCTGGCGGCGCCGGTCTGTCCGGAGTTCCTGCTCGCGCTGGCCAGGCGCACCGACCGGGTGATCGGCAACACCGACCTGATGACGGTGGCCGGTCGGCTGCCCGGCCCGCCCCCGCTCCCGCTGGTGGAGATCGAGGACCGCGAACACCCGCGAGTGGTACGGGCGTTGAAGTTCCGCGAGGACGTACGGGTGTGGACGGCGCCCGGCGGCGTACTGGTGCTCGGGCGCGGGGTGGCCGGGCGCTGGGAGGCGGCACTGGAGGTGGACGCCGAGGCCCGCGGGCGCGGCCTGGGCCGGGCGCTCGGGGTGAGCGCCCGGCACCTGCTGCCGGAAGGTGACGCGGTCTGGGCCCAGCAGCCGCCGGGCAACGCGGCCAGCGTCCGCGCACTGCAGGCGGCCGGCTACCGGCCGGTGGGCGCGGAGGTGCTGCTCAGTCGCCGTCAGCCGCAGACCTAGGGTCGGACAAGCCCTAGGCGAACTTGGCCTTGCCCGGGCCGTCCTCGATGAAGCTGCGCATGCCGGTGGCGCGGTCCTCGGTGGCGAACAGGCCGGCGAACAGGGTGCGCTCGATCGCCAGGCCGGTGTCCAGGTCGGCCTCCAGGCCACGGTCCACGGCCTCCTTGGCGGCCCGCAGCGCCCAGGCGGGCCCGGTGGCGAGCTTGCCGGCCCAGTCCAGCGCGGCCTGGTAGACCTCCTCGGCCGGAACCACCTGGTCGACCAGGCCGATCCGCAGCGCCTCCTCGGCGCGCACCTGACGGCCCGTGAAGATCAGCTCCTTGGCCTTGGCCGGGCCGACCAGCCGGGCCAGCCGCTGGGTGCCGCCGGCGCCCGGGATCAGACCGAGCAGGATCTCCGGCTGGCCGAGCTTGGCGTTCTCCGCGGCGATCCGGATGTCCGCGCACAGCGCCAGCTCGCAGCCGCCGCCCAGCGCGTAGCCGGTCACCGCGGCCACCACCGGCTTGGGGATCCGGGCCACGGCGGTGAACGCGTCCTGCAGCGCGCCGCCGCGGGCGACCATGTCGGTGTACGACATCCGCTGCATCTCCTTGATGTCCGCGCCGGCCGCGAACACCTTCTCGCCGCCGTAGATCACCACGGCCCGCACGTCCTCGCGCGCGGTGGCCTCGTCGGCGACCTCGCGCAGCTGGTCCTGCATCGCGACGTCCAGCGCGTTCATCGGCGGGCGGGCCAGTCGGATGGTGCCGACGGCGTCCGCGACCTCCAGGGTGACGAACCGGGTCATGAGGGAGCCTCCAGTGGGGTTTCGCAGATTTCGCGGAGAAGGTTAACGGTCGTAAACCCTGACAGTAGCGGCACCGGTGCTGCTAGCGTGAGGGCGTGTTCCTCTTCCTTGCGTAGGACCGGGCGTGCGACCGCACCCATGACCACGGCCTGTGGTGGTGCGGTCCTTCGGTGTCCCCCGCACGCTCTCTCCGTTGAGGAACCCTCCGATGAACCGCATGCCCGGCCTCGCGCCGGTATTCCTGGCCGCCCTGGTGGGGCGGCTCTCGTACGGGACGGTGGCGCTGGCCCTGGTCCTGACGGTCCGTGACACCACCGGGTCCTACACCTCCGTCGGCGCGGTGCTGGCCCTGTTCGGACTGACCGCGGCCGCACTCGCCCCGGTGCGGGCCGCCCTGATCGACCGTCACGGTGCGCGCCGGGTACTGCCGGTGCTGGCCGCGCCGTACGCGGCCCTGCTGCTCCTGCTCGCCTGCGCGGGGCCGCGCTGGTTGCCGCTGCTGGCCGCAGTGGCCGGTGCCTGCGCTCCACCGCTCGGACCGGTGCTGCGGGCCCGGCTCAGCGAGCTGCTCGGGGCCGGCCGGTGGTCGCTCCGGGGAGGCCGACCCCTCCTCGCTCGTCAGCTCTCCGGGCGCGTCCGCGCCAGCGTGGACACCGCCAGCGTGATCTGCTCCTCCGTCAGGTCCGCCCGCGCCGTCAGCCGCAGCCGCGAGTAGCCGTCCGGGACGGACGGCGGGCGGAAGCACCCCACCGCCAGCCCGGCCCGGCGGCAGTCCGCCGCCCAAGCGAGCGCTTGCTCAGGGCCGGGGGCCCGGACCGAGACGACGGCCGCGTCCGGGGTGCTCGCCGTCAGTCCGGCGGCGGTGAGTCGGGCGGCCAGGGTGTGGGCCACCTCGCGGGCCCGCTCGGCCCGCGAGGGCTCGGCGCGCAGCAGGCGCAGCGCGGCCAGTGCGGCGCCCACCGCCGCCGGTGCCAGGCCGGTGTCGAAGATGAAGGTGCGGGCGGTCTCGACCAGGTGCCGGATCACCCGGGCCGGCCCGAGCACCACCCCGCCCTGCGAGCCGAGCGACTTGGACAGGGTGGCGGTGGCGACGGTGTCGGGCTCCCCCGCCAGCCCGGCGGCCAGCAGCGCGCCCCGCCCGCCGGGGCCGAGCACCCCGAGGCCGTGCGCGTCGTCCACCAGGAGCGCCGCGCCGTGCGCCCGGGCGGCGGCGGAGAGCTCGGGCAGCCGGGCGGCGTTTCCGTCCACCGAGAAGACGGTGTCGCTGACGACCAGCGCCCGCGGCTGGCTGCGCTCGGCCAGCGCGGCGGCGACGGCGGCCGGGTCGCCGTGCGGGGAGCGGTGGACGGCGGCGCGGGAGAGCCGGCAGCCGTCGATCAGCGAGGCGTGGTTGTAGGCGTCCGAGACGATCAGCGTGTCGGGGTCGGTCAGCGCGGTGAGCGCGGCCAGGTTGGCGGCGTAGCCGGAGGAGAAGACCAGCGCCGCCTCCACCCCGTAGAAGTCGGCCAGCTCGACTTCCAGTTCCGTGTGCAGCGCCGTGGTGCCCGTGACCAGGCGCGATCCCGTCGATCCGCCGCCCCAGCGCCGGGCCGCCTCGGCAGCGGCCTCGGTGACCACGGGGTGGTGGGTCAGGCCGAGGTAGTCGTTGCTGGCGAGGTCGAGCACCGGGTCCTCGGCGGGGCGGCTGCGCAGGGTCCGGGTGAGTCCGGCCTTCGCGCGCAGCTCCGCGGCCTCGTCGAGCCAGTCGAAGACGGTGGCCGGGGCGTACGGGCGGGCGGGGGCGGAGGGCTCGATCATGAATCGCAGACTGGCACGCCGGGCGCACCAAGGGCAACGTAATCCGCTGCACACCGGGGTCGGCGCAGGTGAACGATAGGGTAAGCAGGTGACCCTCCTTGACCTGATGCCCAAGCCCGCCGACGCCGATGCGCTGTACACCACCTTCGCCGCGTGGGCCGAGGAGCGGGGCATCACGCTGTACCCCGCCCAGGAGGACGCGCTGATCGAGCTGTTCACCGGCGCCAACGTGATCCTGGCGACCCCGACCGGCTCGGGGAAGTCGCTGGTCGCGGCCGGTGCGCACTTCGCGGCGTTGGCCGAGGGCAAGCGGACCTTCTACACCGCGCCGATCAAGGCGCTGGTCTCGGAGAAGTTCTTCGACCTCTGCAAGATCTTCGGCACCGAGCAGGTCGGCATGATGACCGGCGACGCGAGCGTGAACCCGACCGCGCCGATCATCTGCTGCACGGCGGAGGTGCTGGCCAACATCGCGCTGCGGGACGGCGACCGGGCCGACATCGGCCAAGTGGTGATGGACGAGTTCCACTTCTACGCGGAGCCGGACCGCGGTTGGGCCTGGCAGATCCCGATCCTGGAGCTGCCGCAGGTGCAGTTCCTGCTGATGTCGGCGACGCTGGGCGACGTCCGCCGGTTCGAGACGGACCTGACCCGGCGCACCGGCCGGCCGACCACCGTGGTCCGCTCGGCGACCCGTCCGGTCCCGCTGTTCTACGAGTACAAGCGCACCACCCTGCACGACACCCTGGAGGAGTTGCTGACGACCGGTCAGGCCCCGGTCTACGTCGTGCACTTCACCCAGAAGGAGGCGGTGGAGCGGGCCCAGTCGCTGATGAGCATCAACATGTGCTCGAAGGCGGAGAAGGACGCCATCGCCGCACTGATCGGCAACTTCCGTTTCACCACCAAGTTCGGCCGCAACCTGTCGCGTTACGTCCGGCACGGTATCGGCGTGCACCACGCGGGCATGCTGCCCAAGTACCGTCGCCTGGTCGAACGCCTCGCCCAGGCAGGCCTGTTGAAGGTGATCTGCGGCACCGACACGCTCGGCGTCGGGGTCAACGTGCCGATCCGCACCGTGCTGTTCACCGCGCTCTCCAAGTACGACGGGGTCAAGGTGCGGGTGCTGCGGGCCCGCGAGTTCCACCAGATCGCGGGCCGGGCCGGCCGGGCCGGCTTCGACACCGTCGGCCAGGTGGTCGCGCAGGCGCCCGAGCACGTGGTGGAGAACGACAAGGCGATCGCCAAGGCCGGCGACGACCCGAAGAAGAAGCGCAAGGTGGTCCGCAAGAAGGCGCCGGAAGGTTTCGTCGGCTGGACCGAGGAGACCTTCGAGCGGCTGATCGCGGCCGAACCGGAGCCGCTGGTCTCCCGGTTCAAGGTCAGCCACGCGATGCTGCTCGCGGTGATCGGCCGTCCGGGCAACGCCTTCGAGGCGATGCGGCACCTGCTCACCGACAACCACGAGGAGCGCTCGGCCCAGCGCCGGCACATCCGCTCGGCGATCGCGATCTACCGCTCGCTGCTGGCCGGCGGCGTGGTGGAGCGGCTGCCCGAGCCGGACGCCGAGGGCCGGATCGTCCGCCTGACCGTGGACCTGCAGGAGAACTTCGCGCTCAACCAGCCGCTCTCCACCTTCGCGCTGGCCTCCTTCGAGCTGCTGGACCAGGAGTCCCCCAGCTACGCGATGGACGTGGTCTCGGTGGTCGAGGCGACCCTGGACGACCCGCGCCAGATCCTGGCCGCGCAGCAGAACAAGGCGCGCGGCGACGCGATCGGCGAGATGAAGCGCGACGGGATCGAGTACGAGGAGCGGATGGAGCGGCTGCAGGATGTGACCTACCCGAAGCCGCTGGAGGAGCTGCTCGACCACGCCTACGAGGTCTACCGCCGCGCCCACCCGTGGATCGGCGACTACCAGCTGCAGCCCAAGTCGGTGGCCCGCGACCTGTTCGAGCGGGCGATGACCTTCACCGACTACGTCGGCCACTACGACCTGGCCCGCACCGAGGGCATCGTGCTGCGCTATCTGGCGGGCGCCTTCAAGGCCCTGGAACAGACGGTGCCCGACGACATCAAGACCGAGGCGCTCAAGGACGTGATCGCCTGGCTGGGCGAGCTGGTCCGCCAGGTCGACTCCAGCCTGCTGGACGAGTGGGAGCAGCTCGCCAATCCGACCGATGAGACCGAGGAGGAGCGGGAGTTGGAGTCCAAGCCGCTCCCGGTCACCGCCAACGCGCGGGCCTTCCGGGTGCTGGTGCGCAACGAGATGTTCCGCCGGGTGGAGCTGGCCGCGCTCGAACACTACCGGGAGCTCGGCGAGTTGGACGGCGAGTACGGCTGGGACGCGGACCGCTGGGCGGACGCGATGGACGCCTACTACGAGGAGCACGACGACCTCGGCACCGGTCCGGACGCGCGCGGGCCCAAGATGCTGCTGATCGAGGAGAACGAGGCGGACGGCATCTGGCGGGTCCGGCAGATCTTCGACGACCCGGCGGGCGACCACGACTGGGGCATCAGCGCCGAGGTCGACCTGCACGGCTCGGACGACGAGGGCCGGGCCGTGCTGCAGGTCACGGCGGTGGACCGGCTGGGCTGAGCCGGACCTGCCCCCGGGGGGCTCGTCCGGCGACGGCCCGTCCCTTCACGACCCGTCCGGCCACGACCCGTCCGGCTACGACCAGACGAAGGCCGTCCCCGCCGTGTAGGAGGCGGCGCGGGAGGCCTCGTCCAGGTCCTGGTCGACCGGGACGTTCGGGGGGTGCCCGTCGGCGTAGCGCGAGGTGGTGACGGTGACGTAGTGCCGCACCGCCTCCACCCGCGGCGCCGAGTCGCTCTTGGCCGCGGCCGCCGCCGAGGGCGAGGCGATGGTGGAGTCCGGCAGCACGAAGGTGAGCAGGCCGCCCTGACCCTGTATCAGCCCCGCCGCCTTGGCGGCCGCGGCGTCGTCCGCGAACCGCAGCACGGTGACGCTGGTGAGCACCTTGGTGTCCTGGCGGCTGATGCTGACCGTCAGATACCCCTGGCAGCCGGTGTCCTTGAGCACGTTCTTGGCCGGGTCGCGCAGCGTCTCGGCGCAGTCGTTGCCCTGTCGGCCGCCGGAGGAGCGCCGGCCCTTGTAGTTGTTGAGCTCGATCGGCCGACTGGACGGGAAGTACCCCTCCACGGTGAAGGGGTTGGGGTCGGTGGCCGAGGTGGGCGGCGGGCTGCCGACCACCGTCACCTTGTCCTGGCTGGACGGGCCGAGCCCGGGCAGCCAGTCGCCGGGGTGCGGGCTGGCCACCACCCAGCCGCCGGCCGCGAGCGCGACCAGTACGCCGCCCCAGACGAACAGGCGCCTGGAGCCGCCACGCGTACCGTTTCTGACGTGCCCTGGGGTCTCGGACGGGCCGTCGGATATGGAGCGGGAATCCCCCTGCGTGGTCATGCCGCAGATTGTATGCAGCAACGCGGCGGCGCAGGTCAGGGGGATCTGCCCGGACCGCTCGACCCGGTCGTTCGGACATGCGATCGGGTCCGAACGATCCGCTGAAGCGACACTGTGCGAGTTGTCACACCCTCGGAGAGATCTTCTGGCCGATTCGGTATGGCGCCGCTCAAGGTGGTCCAGGCAGGATCAGCTCCATGGATCTGCTCGACACTCTCACTGCCAAGGGCCTGAACCGCGAGCTCCCCACCAGGGAGGAAGCACTGGCCGTCCTGGCCACCACCGACGACGACCTGCTCGACGTGGTCGCGGCCGCCGGGCGGGTGCGCCGGCAGTGGTTCGGCCGCCGGGTCAAGCTCAACTACCTGGTCAACCTCAAGAGCGGGCTCTGCCCGGAGGACTGCAACTACTGTTCGCAGCGGCTCGGGTCCAAGGCGGAGATCCTCAAGTACACCTGGCTGAAGCCGGATCAGGCGGCCGAGGCGGCCGTCGCCGGTGTCGCGGGCGGCGCCAAGCGGGTCTGCCTGGTGGCCAGCGGGCGCGGTCCGACGGACCGTGACATCGAGCGGGTCGCCGACACCATCACCGCGATCAAGGACCAGGAGCCGGGCGTCGAGATCTGCGCCTGTCTGGGCCTGCTCTCCGACAACCAGGCCGAGCGGCTGGCCGCGGTCGGCGTCGACGCCTACAACCACAACCTGAACACCTCCGAGTCCACCTACGGGGACATCACCACCACCCACACCTACGCGGACCGGGTGGACACCGTGCAGAAGGCGCACGGCGCGGGCCTGTCGGCCTGCTCGGGCCTGATCGCCGGCATGGGCGAAACCGACGAGGACCTGGTGGACGTGGTCTTCGCGCTGCGCGAGCTGGGCTCGGACTCGGTGCCGGTGAACTTCCTGATCCCGTTCGAGGGCACCCCGCTGGCCAAGGAGTGGAACCTCACCCCGCAGCGCTGCCTGCGGATCCTGGCGATGGTCCGGTTCGTCTGCCCCGACGTCGAGGTGCGGATCGCCGGCGGCCGTGAGGTGCACCTGCGCAGCATGCAGCCGCTCGGCCTGCACATCGCCAACTCGATCTTCCTGGGCGACTACCTGACCAGCGAGGGCCAGGCCGGGCAGGCCGACCTCGACATGATCAAGGACGCGGGCTTCGAGGTCGAGGGCCAGGGCGAGATGACACTGCCCCGCCACCGCTCGGAGGTGCCGGCGGCCGGCGGCTGCGGCTCCCACGGCGAGGCCTCGGCCTGCGGCGGGGAGGCGCCGGCTGCTGCTGCGGGCTGCGGCGGGCACGCGGGCGGCGGTTGCGGCCCGTGCGGGGACGGCCCGGCGGCCGCTCCGGAGACGGGCAACGACGAGCTCCGCTCCGACCTGGTGAAGGTGCGCCGTCGCGGCGCCGGTACCGAGCTGGCCCCGAACGCCTGATGCCCCACGAAATGCTCCACGCATCGAACCCGCAGTCCCTGCTCGCGCTGGACCGGGCGCACGTCTGGCACCCCTACGGGCCGATGCCCGGCACGGTGCCCTCGTACCTGGTCGAGTCGGCCTCCGGGGTCCGCCTGCGGATGGCCGAACCGGTCGGCGGGCACCGCGAGTTGATCGACGGCATGTCCTCCTGGTGGGCGGCCGTGCACGGCTACAACCACCCGGTGCTCAACGAGGCGGTGCGCGAGCAGCTGGGCCGGATGAGCCATGTGATGTTCGGCGGGCTCACCCATGAGCCCGCCATCCGGCTCGCCTCGACCTTGGTGGAGATCACCCCGGAACCGCTGCAGCACGTGTTCCTGGCCGACTCCGGATCGGTCGGGGTCGAGGTCGCGATGAAGATGTGCCTGCAGTACTGGCAGTCGATCGGGCGGCCCGCCAAGCAGCGGCTGCTGACCTGGCGCGGCGGCTACCACGGCGACACCTTCCACCCGATGTCGGTCTGCGACCCGGAGGGCGGGATGCACCAGCTCTGGGGCGGGGTGCTGCCGCGTCAGCTCTTCGTCGCCGAGCCGCCGGCCGGCTTCGACGCCGAGGTCGACCCGGCGTACGCTGCCGAGCTGGCCGAGGCGATCGAGCGGAACGCCGACGAGCTGGCCGCCGTGATCGTGGAGCCCGTGGTCCAGGGCGCGGGCGGTATGCGCTTCCACTCCCCCGGGTACCTGCGGCTGCTGCGCGAGCTGTGCGACCGGCACGGCGTGCTGCTGATCTTCGACGAGATCGCCACCGGCTTCGGCCGCTCCGGCGCGCTCTTCGCCGCCGACCACGCCGGGGTCTCGCCGGATGTGCTCTGCCTGGGCAAGGCGCTGACCGGCGGTTACCTGACCATGGCCGCCACGCTCTGCACCAGCGAGGTGGCGGACGGGATCAGCCGCGGCGAGATGCCGGTGCTGGCGCACGGGCCGACCTTCATGGGCAACCCGCTGGCCGCCGCCGTCGCCAACGCCTCGATCGACCTGCTGCTGCGCCAGGACTGGCAGACCGAGGTCAAGCGGATCGAGACCGGTCTGCGGGCCGGACTCGCCGGGGCCGTCGACCTCCCGGGCGTGGCCGATGTGCGGGTGCTCGGCGCGATCGGCGTGGTCCAGCTGGACCGCCCGGTGAACGTACGGGCGGCCACCGAGGCCGCCGCCCGCGAGGGTGTCTGGCTGCGCCCGTTCCGGGACCTGATCTACACGATGCCGCCGTATGTCACCGGGGACGACGACCTGGCCCGGATCGGCGCGGCGGTCGCGGCGGCGGCAGCGGCGACTGCGGAGGTCACGGCGGCGGAGGTGGGCGCATGAGTCGTTTGCTCTTCGTCACCGGCACCGGCACCGAGGTCGGCAAGACCGCGGTCACGGCGGCGATCGCCGCGCTCGCGGTGCGGGCCGGACGGTCGGTGGCCGTGCTCAAGCCCGGGCAGACCGGCGTGGCGCCCGGCGAGCCGGGTGACGCGCAGGAGGTCGGACGACTGGCCGGCGCGGGCGTGACGCTGCGCGAGCTGGCACGGTATCCGGAGCCGCTGGCGCCGGACACCGCCGCCCGGCGGTCGGGGCTTCCCGCACTGACGCTTGATCAGGTCGTGTCCGGCGTCAATGCTTTGACGCCTCATCATGACCTGACCCTGGTCGAAGGTGCGGGCGGCCTGCTGGTCCGCTACAACGAGGACGGGCTGACCCTGGCCGACATGGCACAGGCCCTGGACGCCGAGGTGCTGACCGTGGTGACGGCCGGTCTCGGCAGCCTCAACACCACCTCGCTCAACGCGGAGGCACTGCGCGCCCGCGGGCTGCGCAGCGCCGGCATCGTGATCGGCAGCTGGCCCGGCGACCCGGACCTCGCGATGCGCTGCAACCTCGCCGACCTCCCCAAGGACGCCGGCGCCCCGCTGCTCGGCGCCCTCCCCGCCGGGGCGACGGCGCAGGCAGCGGGCTTCGCCGACCGTGCGGCGGCGGCGCTGGCCCCGGCCCTCGGCGGGCACTGGGACGCGGCGGCCTTCGCCGAGGAGTTCACGGCAGAGTTCACGGCGGAGTTCGCGGCGCGGTAGGCCTCGGCCCGGCCCCGGGCAATCGGCGAGCCGGTCGGTCCGTCAGTCCGTCAGTCCGTCAGCGGCTTGACCCACCGGCGCCAGTGGTCCTCACGGGTGTAGCCGGCGGCCTGCCAGGTGCGCCGACCGAGCTCGTTGCGTTCCAGCACCATGGCGTCGGCGCGGCGGCCGCCGAGGGCGGTGAACCGTTCCTCGGCCGCCGCCAGCAGGGCCGCGCCGATGCCCTGGCGGCGGTGCTCGGGGTCGACCGCGAGGCGGTAGAGGGAGGCGCGCCAGCCGTCCCAGCCGGCGATCACCGTCCCGACCACCGCACCCGTGCGCTCGGCGACGATCAGCGCCTCGGGGTCGCGCTCCAGCAGGCGGGCCACACCGGCCGGGTCGTCGGTGATGCTGGTGCCCTCGGCCGCCCGGGCCCAGAAGGCCAGCAGGGCGGGGATCTCCTCGACGACAGCCGGTCGGATGATCAGATCAGTCATGCGCCCAGCTCTACCAGCCGACTTGGCCCGAGCACCGGCCATTTCAATCCTCGGGACGACCCAGCTCCCAGACCGTGGTGGTCTTGAGGGCGGTGTCCTCCAGGTCGGCCACCACCGGCACTTCGTACGCGGCCAGCGCCGTGAACCGCTCCCGCGGCAGGTACGCCCGTCCCGGGTCGCCGACGATCACTCGCGCTCCCCTGGCCTGCGCCCGCTCCAGGAACGGCAGGAACCGCGCGGCCATCGCCCGCTCGTAGAACACGTCCCCCGCGAGCACCACCTCGGCCGGACCGCCGTCACCGTCGAGCAGGTCCTCGAACGCCGCGTCCACCCGGACGCCGTTCGCCACGGCGTTGATGCCGATTGCCGCCACCGCGTAGGCGTCGATCTCGGCGGCCCGCACCGCGCTCGCACCACGCAGCGCAGCCGCGATCCCGACCAGTCCGGAGCCTGCCGCCAGGTCCAGCACGGTCCGCCCCGCCACCAGTTCGGGATGGTCGAGCACGTACCGGGCGACCGCCACCCCGCCGGCCCAGGCGAAGGCCCAGAACGGCGGCGGCAGCCCGATCTCGCCGCGCGCCGACTCCGTCGTCTCCCACAGCGCGATGGCGTCCTCGGCCATCTGCAGGCGGACCTCGGGCACCGAAGGAACGGGCGTCAGGCGAGTCTGGGCCCGCACGAAAGCGGCATCCGACAGAGCGGCGGTGCCCGATCCAGCAGCTGTACCCGATCCAGCGGCGGTACCAGGTTCAAGGGCGCTGAGCGCGTTCGACATGCTCGCAGCATAGAGCCACGGCCGGCCGCCTCAGGCGCTGCTGCGCTCCGGCGCGCGGTCGTCGACCAGCCGGACCCGGTGTGGGCCGCGCGGTGCGCCGACCGGGAGGCGGCCGGCGCCGAGGGCAGCCAGCAGGGCGGTCGGCTCGGTGTCGAGCTCGACCGTCTGCGGCTCCCCGTCGAGCTGCACCCGGATGAGACCGAGGTCGAGTTCGAGCACGTCGCTCAACCACTCGACGGCCGGGCGGGCGCGGCGCAGGTGGTCGGCGAAGGCGAACGCCTCCTGAGTGGCGAAGAGCGGCGGCGGCTGGGCTCGTGTGTAACCGTCCAGCAGCTCGCGTACGCCCTCGGTGCCGAGGGTGAGGAGCAGCAGGCGAAGAGTGTGCACCAGGGTGCCGACCAAGGCGCCGGCCCGGAACTCGCTGACCAACTCGCGCAGCAGCGGCAGCGCGGGGTCGGCTGCCAACTCCCGGGCGAGCGGGCTGTCCGGGCTCCGCCCGATCACCAGGCTGCCGAGCGTGTGCTCCCATTCCTGTGGCGAGCACTCCTGAGGCGAGCACTCCCGTGGCGACCCCTCCTGTGGCGACACCGGGTCCGGGCCCGCCTGCGCTGGCAGCGGCGACCGCCACGGTCGGGGCAGGTCGGCAGCCGGGTGCTGGGGCCACATCTCCCGTACCCGGACCAGCAGGTCGCGGACCTCTGCCGCCTCCAGCTGTGTGACGGCTGGGCCCACCACCTCGAAGAGCACCGCGCGCAGCGCCGGCAGGCGGGGAAGCACCCGCGCGGCGAGATCGAGCAACTCCTGGTCCGGCAGTCCGCTGTGTGCGTCCAGCCAGTAGCCCCGGTGTTCGAGGCCGCCGGCCAGGTGCACCTCCCAGACCCGGTCCAGCGGCAGGTCGGCGAGTAGCTGCTCAACCCCGCCGCGGCCGTTGCGCTCGTTGGCCAGCACGTTGTGAAGGTCCAGCAGCAGACCGCACCCGGCGCCCTCGGCCACGCGCGCGACGAACTCTCCGTCAGGCAGTTCGTCGGGGCGCGGCCGCAGGTAGTTGGTGCCAATCTCGACCGCGAGCGGCACGGGCAGCCGGTCCATCATCGTCCGCACGGAGCTGACACTGTGCCGGACACCGGAGGCAGTCTGGCGCGGCGGCAGCATGAAACCCGTGCGGAACTCGGCGCCGCCGCCCTGGCCCGGCGGCCGTACCCGGTTGAACGCCAGGTGCTCGCTCACCCAGGGCGTGCCGAGCCGCTCGGCGAGCTGGGCGAAGCGGTCGAGCTGCTCGCCGTCCGGCTGCAGGCACCCTCCGACCGGGTTGCCGATCCCGTGCAGGAGGCGGGCTCCAGGCAGATCGGCCAGTCGACGCAGCGCCTCCTCGTCGACGTCGATTTCGCCATCGGTCCGGGTCCGCCACAGGGTCTGCGGCTCGATCTCGACGACCTCCAGCAGATCGCCGCACGCTGCCATGACCCGGTCCAGTCCGGGCGCGTGGGTGAGCCCGACGCCGAGCCGGGTCATGGTCCGTCAGCCCCCGAAGCCGACGGTTCCGACCGCCGGCGCGACCTGGCCGGCCGGGTTCACCACGAAGTCCGAGGTGACGTTGAACCGGATGTCGCGCCCGGAGTGGCAGTGCGGGCAACCGAGCTGCGTCATCACCTCCTTGAGCACCCCCTGCATCTGATCGAGGTCGCTCGCCACCGACATCGGCACGGTGATGTTGACCGGGACCCGCCACGGGTCCGGAACCGGCCCACTGGCCTGGCCATTCGACATGTCGACTCCTTCGCTCCGGCGGCACTCCGGCTCCGGTCGGGAGCCCTGGCAGCTGTGTCGCCGTGCGGCCATCTTGGCGACCGCCGATTACACGCGGCAACTGTACGCGCCGATCCGGATGCGGACCGTCACCAAACGTCGACGGCCGGTCGCAGCCTCGCCGACCACCGCCGTAGGTCAACTTTCGATACCGAACCAGTCATGAGCTGCACGGATGCTCGCGGCCAGGAGGGGGCGGGGCTAGGATCCGGCTGATGCCCTTCGGCCTGCGGCACTCCCTCGTGGCGTAGCCGCTGGGCCTTTGCTCGCGGGGTGGTGGATGCCCGTGGACACTCGTCACCGCGCGCCAGGGCAGTCGCGCGAACGCGGAAAGGCAGCGATTTGGCGGATCGGCTCACCGGAGGAGACTCCTCGCTGCTGCGTCGGATCAACGCCGCCGTCACCCTGCGCGCGCTGCGCGACGGGCAGGCCGTGACCCTGACCCAGCTGGTCGGCGACACCGGGCTGTCCCGTCCGACCGTCGAGGGCGTGATCGAGGGCCTGGTCGAGTCCGGCCTGGTCGCCGAGGTCGAGCAGACCCAGGACGGCGGCCGCCAGCGCGGTCGCCCGGCCCGCTGGTTCCGGTTCCGCGCCGAGGCCGGGCACATCCTGGGCGTCGAGATCGGCGTGCACGTGGTCCGGGTGGTGCTCGCCGACCTGGCCGGCGATCAGGTGGGCAGCTACGCCCGCGAGGTGGACGAGACGCTGGACGCCGAGGAGCGGCTGGGCGCGGTGCGCACCGCCGTCGCCGAACTGCTGCGCAAGGCCGGGGTCTCCCGGGACAGCCTCTGGGCGGTCGGCGTCGGCAGCCCCGGGATCGTGGACAAGGACGGCTCGGTGCGCCTGGGCACCGCGATGCCCGGCTGGACCGGCCTCGACCTGGGCGCCCGGCTGCGCCGCTCGTTCCGCTGTCCGGTGCTGATCGAGAACGACGCCAACCTGGCCGCGATCGCCGAACACTGGCAGGGCGTCGCGGTCGGCATGGGCGATGTGGTCTTCGTCCTGGCCGGGCTGAGCCCCGGCGCCGGTTCGCTGATCAACGGCCGGCTGCACCGAGGCTTCGGCGGCGCTGCCGGCGAGATCGGCGCACTGCACCTGCTCGGCCAGGAGGCCACGCCCGAGCGGCTGCTCTCCACCACCGGCAAGCCGCTCGACCCGCTGGACGAGGCCGCCGTGGCCCGGGTGCTGACGCTGGCTCGGGAGGGCGACGAGGTCGCCAAGGTGGCGATGGACCGCTTCCTGCGCCGCCTGGTGCACGATGTCGCGGCCCTGGTGCTGGCCATCGACCCGCAGCTGGTGGTGGTCGGCGGCTGGGCGGCCGGCCTGGACGACGTGCTGGACCCGCTGCGCGAGCAGCTGGCCCAGTACTGCCTGCGGGCCCCCGAGGTGGCGCTCTCCTCGCTGGGCGAGGACGTGGTGGCGCTGGGCGCGCTGCGGCTGGCGCTGGATCAGGTGGAGGAGCAGCTCTTCGCGGTGGACCAGCCGGTCTCCCGGGGGTGACGGACACGCGCGAAGGCCCGGACTCCGTACGGAGTCCGGGCCTTCACGCTTTGGTACCCGCTTGCTGCCGGCTTGCTGCTCGTCGCTGCTCGTTGCTTGGCTTGCTGCTCGTCGCTACCGGCTTGCTGCTCGTTGCTGCTCGCCGCTGCTCGCTCAGGAGGCGGTGCGTGCCGAGGCCGCGACCGGGGTGACCTCCACCAGGCCGGTCTCGCCGAAGGTCAGCCGGCAGGTGTCGGCGCGGTAGGTCGCCACGGCGAGCGCCGCCAGCCGACCGCCCGAGGCGTACTGGGTGGTGACCACCAGCACCGGGGTGCCCGGCGGGCGCTGCAACAGCTGCGCCTCGTCCGCCTCGGCGACGCCGAGCTCCACCGATCGCGACTCGCCGTCCACGGTGAGCCGCTCCAGCCGGCGCAGCACCGTGCGGCCCTGCTCCTCACGACCCGGCTCCTCGCCCTCGGCCGCCGCGCCGGACAGCCGGATCGCGGGCAGTCGGGCCAGCGCGGAGTCCGGCACGTGCAGCGACTCGGTGGCGACCGTCTGCCCCTGCGCGACGCGCACCCGGCGGACCGTGTAGACGGTCTCGCCGGCCGGCACGCCGAGCGCCTTGGCCAGCTGCTCGGTGGCCGGGGCGATCACGCAGTCGACGGTCTGCCAGACCTGCTCGCGGCTGCCGCCGGGCCAGCCCTCCTCGCGCCGGCTGACCGGGACGCCGACCCGAGGCGCGGCCACCAGGGTGCCGATGCCACGGCGGCGGACCAGACGGCCCTCCATCTCCAGCTGGTCGAGGGCCTGGCGCAGGGTCGCCCGGGCCACGCCGAAGCGGGCGGCGAGCTCGCGCTCGTTCGGGATCACCTGGCCGGTGGAGAACTCCGAGTCGATGGCGCGCAGCAGGACCGTGCGCAGGTGCCAGTACTTCGGCTCCGGTACCGCCGTGAGCTGAGCTGTCCCCACCGTATCCTCCACCCTGGCCGGCCTTAGGTCGCTGTGGGGCGGCCGCCGGCATCTCGAAGGACCGTGTGCGCCCCGGCCGGACCGGCAGATTCTGCCAGGTGAGGGCTCGGGCTTTATCCGTCCTTCTTTATTAAAGGTCCTTGCAGTAAGTGACCCTAGGGGGTGCCGCGGGAGATGGTCAAGACCAATGACGGAGCCTTGACCGGCCCGCGACACGCGGCTGCCCGACCCCCGGAAGGACGGCGGGTAGGCTGCCCGGGTGACGTACGTGGTGACGAGTGTGAACGTGAACGGAATTCGGGCCGCCGCGAAGAAGGGGTTCGTGGAGTGGCTCGCGAACACCGAGGCGGATGTCCTGTGCCTTCAGGAGGTCCGCGCGGAGGTCGACCAACTGCCGCGCGAGATCCTTGAGTTGGACGGTTGGCACGCATTCTGGGCGCCGGCCGCCGCCAAGGGCCGGGCCGGCGTGGCGATCCTCTCCCGGATCGAGCCGCAGCGCAGCAAGATCGGGTTCGATTCGGATGAATTCGACAATTCGGGCAGATATCTTGAAATCGACCTCCCGGGCCTGACCGTCGCCAGCCTCTACCTGCCCTCCGGTGAAGTCGGCACCGAGCGCCAGGACGAGAAGGAACGCTTCATGGCCGAGTTCCTCACCCACCTCACCGAGCTGCGCACCCGCGCCGCCGCCGACGGCCGCGAGGTCGTGGTCTGCGGCGACTGGAACATCGCGCACCAGGAGGCGGACCTGAAGAACTGGAAGGCCAACCAGAAGGCCGCCGGCTTCCTCCCCGAGGAACGCGCCTGGCTCACCCAGGTCCTCGACGAGGCCGGCTACGTCGACATCGTCCGCCGCCACCACCCCGACCAGCCCGGCCCCTACACCTGGTGGTCCTACCGCGGCCGCGCCTTCGACAACGACTCCGGCTGGCGGATCGACTACCTGATGACCAGTCAGAAACTCGCGGACGCTTGCGTCTCAGCGTGCGTCGAAAAGGCCCCTTCTCACGACGCACGCTGGTCAGACCACGCACCAGTGACCGCCGCCTTCGACCTCGACCAACTCCTGTAGCACAGAAAGAAGATCAGGCAATTGGTATCGGCTATCGCGGTCGTCGCACTGTCTGTCCCAGAGCGACGACCGAGGCTGCCACTAGCCTGCAACTGGACTACGCAACGATCCGTCATTCCTGAGTGGGGGTCAGCTGACGCTCCCGGAATCGCCTCGGTTTGTAGAAGCCAACGCCGTCCGGCGAAAGGCCCCTCCCAACACGGGCGGCTGCAACTGCCCGGGCTTCACCCGCTTCGCGGACTACGTTCCACACGTCCAACGACTCAATCTCGCCATCGCAGTTGGCCCGTACGGTCGAGGAGAGCCGCGCGCTGCTCACTCCGGTCATGGATGGGCAGGTTCGATCGCCATCGCGGACGACGCGCCTGGTGCCGTAGAGTCGCCATATGGGTGCAGTAGGCGATGACTTGAGCAAGTCGATCGACGCCTGGGTGGAGGAGCATCTCGCACTGTCGCCCGCGTGGTCTGCCGAGAAGCGGAAGAGGATCTTTGCCCTGCTGGGGATCCAGCATGCGGACCAAAGGGGACTCGGTGGCACATTCTGACGCCATCTCCCACTGTGTGCCAGGATCTCAGTCGATCGGCGGCCCTGGGGGCCCAGGCGACATTCGTCCGGACTGAGCAACTGAGGACGCCGCCCGTCGGGTACGCGGCATGCCACTGGTGCCAGGACTTAACCCAACCAGGTAGTCCTGACCTGGGGCGTTGCCAGGGGGTAACCGCATGGACACGTACGATGAGGGACTGGGTAAGAACAAAGACGCTTGGGTGGAGGCAGAACTGGCCGCCTCGCCCGAGTGGGGGCCCGAGCGGTACGCCAGCATTCGCCAGCACCTGGAGGGCAGCGCCCCCGCTGCTACCGCTGACGAGCAGGGGCACGAGGCCGCAGATCGCGGTCCACAGGGTGGTGCCGTGAGCGTAGACCGACCGGCCCACGTGCACGGCACCACGCCGGCTGATAAGAAGATCGACAGGGCCGGGCTCAGTCAGTGCGGAGGGCGTCTGCTCGCCAGGATCAAGCGGTGGGCTGACACGGACCAGTCCACAGTGCGGCAGCAATCTGGGTCCAGCCGTGATCGATCCTGGCGTCGTCGCGAGCGCCACGGTCTAGCCGGACCGTTCGAGCGTCCTGCCGCCGGGAAGCAGTAACTGTCTCCCGGCCCCGGCTCCCGGCGACGGAGCGCGGGTCATTCCGTGGACCGCTGCGACGTCCGAAGTGGTGGTCTCCGTCAGGTTCGTGGAGCGCACCAGCCAGCGGACGATGCTGGCTCACTGCCCCGCACGGACGCGAGCGCCGACTCTTGGGTCAGGCCTTCTTGACTACGCTGGACTTGAGCTGCATGGCGCCGAAGCCCTCGATGCGGCAGTCGATGTCGTGGCCGTCGACGCCGTCGATGAGACGGATGTTGCGGACCTTGGTACCGGCCTTGATTCCGGAGGGGCTGCCCTTGACCTTGAGGGCCTTGACGACGGTCACGGTGTCGCCGTCGCTCAGCACATTGCCGACAGCGTCCTTGACCACCCGTTCTCCCGAGGAACTCGCGTCATCGGCGGTGCCCTCGGCGGAAACCCATTCGTTGCCGCACTCCGGGCAGACCATCAGAGCGTTCATCTCATAGGTGTACTCGCTGGAGCACTTCGGGCACGGGGGCAGGTTCTCGCTCATTCGGTCAGAATATCCGACCTCCGGCACGGGCCCGGGCACGTGCGCGGGTGACGACTGTGGGTGATGGCCGCTTTCGCTGTCGCCGCAACCTCCCGGTGGCTTCGGCCCTCAATGCATTTCGCGTCCTGCTGGAGCAGGGTGAAGGTCTGGTCGCCGGGGTGGCGCAATCTGCTCCGCGGGATCGTGTGCGGGCGCGGAATCATTGCGCGCGGATATCGGGGTGCCAGGGGTCGGTGACCGTGCGGGGCCCGTTTTCGGTGTGGAGGGTGAGTATGCGGGTGGAGGCGGCGTATTCGGTGAGGGAGGCGGCGCCGTGGCGGGTCTCGAATTCGGCATCGATCTGGGCCGGGAGCTGGCGCAGGCATTGGCGTAGCTGGGCGGTTTCGTTGCGGCCGAGTGGCTGTGGGGCGCGCAGCAGCACTTGCAGATGGCTGGTGGGGCGGGTGACCGGGGCACCGGAGGCCAGCTCGTAGGCGACTTCGCCGGTTGGGCCCCAGGACAGGCCTTGGCGGGTCATGATCTCGTCGACGGAGGGGAGGACGTGCAGGGCGGGGATCCGGGTGGTGCGTGTGGCGGGCAGGAGGCCGAGGCGGTGGAGGAGGTCTTCGGGGCGCATTACGCGGGCGATGGTGGAGCGCGGGGCGAAGGCGGAGAGCTCTTGGTGGCGCTGGGGTCCGTGGATGGTGACGGGGATCCACTGTTCTGATGCCGGGACGGTGTTGGGAGTGCGGCGGCCCGGCTGGGTCGGGGTGGTGGAGCGGCCGACCAGGATGGGGGATCGGCTGACGGCGACCCAGGGGCGGGCGCGCAGGTGATCGTGAGCCCAGGCGGGCAGTGAGGGCTGCTGTCCGTGGTGGCCGGGGGTGTGGCGCAGGGCGCTGAGGTGGTGAAGGAGGAGGAGGTCGTGGGCGGTGGGTGTCAGTGAGCGGGTCGCGGTTACCGGGCCGACGACGCGAGCGCGTGGCAGCCGCGCGGCGGGTGCGGGGTCGTGGGTGGATCGTTGGCCGGGTCGGGCTGCCGTGGTGCTCACTGCGTTGCTCCTTGCAAGGGTGGTGCGGAGGGCGGGGTTCGTGGGGGTGCTTCGGGAAGGTCGGTCGGACGAGGGGCCTCGGTGTGGGGTTGGTGCTGGGGTGCGGTCGGGTGCCTGGCCGCTTCGGGATCCCGTTCGTCGGCGCGGTGCTGTGGCTACAGGTCGTTGGCGGCGTAGGAGAGGTTGAAGCTCTTATTGGTGAGGGGGAAGTCGGGGACGATGGTGCCGGTGAGGGCGACCGGTAGGGCGGGCCAGTTGAAGAAGGACGGGTCGGCGATCTTGGCGCGGGTCAGGGTGTGGCCGGCGGCGAGTTCGAGGCGGGTGGTGATGGTGCCGCGCCATCCTTCGACGATGCCGACGCCGGAGCGTGGGACGCCTGAGCGGCCCAAGGGGGTGGTGACGGTGCCGGGTTGCAGGCCGTCGGCGAGATGGTCGATCAGGGCGAGGGAGACCTCGATCTCGCGTGCGCGGATGAGGAAGCGGGCGAGGACGTCGCCGCCGGTCTCGACCGCGGTGGTCAGGGTGTCGCCCAGGTCGTGGAAGGGGTGGGAGCGGCGGGCGTCGGTTGCCAGGCCGCTGGCGCGGGCGACGTAGCCGAGGCAGCCGAGGTCGCGGGCGGCGTCGGGGGGCAGGACGGAGGTGCCGGTGAAGCGGTCGCGGACGACGGTGTGGCCCAGGGCGAGGTCGACGATCTCGCGGATGTCGGCGCCGATGGCCTTCAGCTGGGCGGGGTCGGGCAGTGCGCGCAGGACGGCTCCGCCGGGTACGACGCCCCCGCGTAGCAGGCGGTGGCCGGTGATGTGCCGGCCCAGGCGCAGGAGTTGCTCGCGCACGCGTAGGGCGTGGGCGTTGAGGATGGAGTGGCCGACGTCGTTGCACAGGGCGCCGAGGTCGGCGGTGTGGTTGTGCAGGCGCTCCAGTTCCAGGAGCAGTGCGCGGGCTTGCTGGGCTCGGGCGGGGACGTGGGTGTGGGTGGCGTCTTCGAGGGCGAGACAGTAGGCGAGGGTGTGGCCGACGGCGGTGTCGCCGCTGATCCGCTCGGCCAGCGGCACGCCGTGCTCGATGGTCCTGCCTTCGAAGAGTTTCTCGATGCCTTTGTGGACGTACCAGAGGCGGGCTTTGAGTTTGAGGATGGTCTCGCCGACGACGGAGAAGCGGAAGTGTCCGGGTTCGATGATTCCGGCGTGGACGGGGCCGACGGGGATCTCATAGACGCCGGGCCCTTCGACGGTCAGGAACGGGAAGGGGCCTTCGGTGTCGGTGAAGGGTGGTGGGTCGCCGGCATCGGGGCGCATCGGGTACCAGCCTTGTGGCCAGTGGGGGTGGCGGACCAGGCGACGGGGCAGCGGGTGGTCGAGGGGGATGATGCCGTGCAGGTCGCGCATCTCGCGTTCGAAGCGGCCGGCGGGGAAGGAGAGATGGGCGAGGCTGGGCAGTTCGGGGGTTTCGGGGTCGAGGCGGACGTGGAGTTCGGTGCGCAGGTCGGGCGGGCCGGCGGTGAACAGGTAGACGACGCGGATGGCCTTGCCGCCGGGGGCGGTGGCATCGTCGTGGTGGGCGGCGACCAGCGCCAGGCGGTGGCCTGCTGCCAGCAGGTCGGCGGCCAGGCCGGTCAGTTCGGCGGGCTCGGTGTCGATCACGGTGCGCGAGTGCATGGGGTCAGTGGCCTCCGAGGACGGTGGCGGTGGCGTCGGCGAGCAGGCCGGTGAGGGGTCCGAGGCTGATGCCGAGGGCGGCGCAGGCGAGCAGTCCGGCGGCCAGTGGTGCCCAGGTCGAGGCGGTTGTGGCGGCGGGTGGCGGGCTGGGCTGGCCGACGGGCGTGGCGGGGGTAATGCCCAGGAGCATGTGCGCGGTGCGGGTGGTCAGTGCCGCGAACGCGGTGAGGACCAGGACGAGTGCGATGGTCATGGCCCAGCCGAGGCGGGCGGCGAAGGTGCCGCGGGTGATGGCGAGTTCGGAGGCGAAGAGGCTGAACGGGGGCAGGCCGAGCAGGGCGAGGACGGCGAGGCCGAAGGCGGCGCCGAGCGCCGGGGCGCGGGTGAGCAGGGCGCGGACGCGGCCGATGCGGGTGGTGTGCTGCAGGTGCAGGATGTGGCCGGAGGCGCAGAACGCGACGGTCTTGGCGAGCCCGTGGCCGGCGATGTGCAGCAGCGCCGCCGACATGGCGAGGGTGTTGCCGCTGGCGGCGCCGAGGGCGATCAGGCTCATGTGCTCCATGCTGGAGTAGGCGAGCATCCGCTTGTAGTCGCTCTGTCCGAGCAGCAGGGCGGCGGCGACGGCGAGGGTGAGCAGGGCTGTGCCGAGCAGCATGCCTTTGACGAAGGCGGGGCCCAGGGCGGCGTCGGCGATGACCTTGTAGCGCAGGACGGCGGTGAAGGAGACCGCGAGCAGAACTCCTGACATCAGGGCCGAGACGGGGGCGGGGGCCTGGCTGTGGGCGTCGGGGAGCCAGGCCTGGAGGGGGGCGAGGCCGGCCTTGGCGCCGAAGCCGAAGACGACCAGGGCGGTGCCCAGGCGGGTCACGTCGGGGTCGAGGCGGCTCGCGTGGGCGGCGAGGGTGGGCCAGTCGAGGGCGTCGGCCTCGGAGAGGCCGGCCTGGCGGGCGGCGTAGTAGATCAGGACGGTGCCCAGGAAGGCCAGGCCGATGCCGACCGAGCAGATGACCACGTACTTCCAGGCGGCCTCGACGCTGGCGCGGGTGCGCCGGTGGCCGACCAGGAAGGCGGTGACGATGGTGGTGGCCTCGATGGCGACCCACAGCACGCCGAGGTTGGCGGCGAGGACGGCCGTGGCCATGGCGGCGAGGAAGAGGTGGACCAGGACGCCGTAGCGGCGTGCGGCGGACGCGTCGGCGTGCCCGGCCCGCCGTTCGGCCTGGAGGTAGGCGGGGCCCGTGGCGCAGGCGAGCAGCGCGACCGCGCCGATCACCAGGAGGATCCACACCGACAGGGCGTCGGCACGCAGCAGCCGTCCCCAGGCGCTGACGGGCTGCTGGTGAGGGCCGGCGAGGGCGGCGGCGCAGGCGAGCATCGCGGCGGGTGCGGCAAGTCCGGCCCAGGCGGTGACGGTCCGCCAGCCGACCGCTGCGTAAAGGGCGGCAATGGCCAGCGGGGCGACGACGGGGGCGGTGAGCAGAAGGTCGCTGGTGGCAGCGGTCATCAGTCGTGGAGCTCCCTCAGATCGTCGAGGTCGGTGCTGCCGAAGGCGACCTGGATGCGCGCGGTGAGGATCTGCAGGACCAGGACGGCGAACAACAGGTCGAAGGAGACACCGAGTTCGACGATCAGCGGAACGCCGGAGGTGGCGAGGAACGCCACCGCGGTGGTGCCGTTGTCCAGCAGCAGGAAGCCGACCACCTGGGAGACGGCGCGCCGGCGGGTGACCAGGGTGAAGAAGCCGATCAGGACGACGGCCAGCCCGACCGGCAGGGCGCGGGTGGCGGGCGAGGGGGCGAGGCGGATCAGGGGCTGGCAGACAGCGTAGGAAAGCAGGGTCAGGGCGGCGGCGGTCAGCAGAGAGGCGGCGACGTTGACCAGAGGCTGGGTTTCGCGGCTCTCGCCGCTGGCGGCCAGGGCCCGGCGCATCAGGTGCGGCAGCAGCCCGGCGCGCAGTGCGGCGATCAGCGCGGCGACGGCCAGCAGGACCCAGTGGTGCTCGTGGACGGCGAGGATGACGGCGATGGCGGCGAGCGCGACGCCTTGGAGGGCGAAGATCCGCACGATGGCGGCCAGTTCGCGCCGCCACAGGATGAGAACGGCGGCGAGCAGGAAGACGCCGCAAGCCAGGTCCAGCAGCTGGGAGAAGAGGCCGGTGCTCACCTGGGCCCGCCCGGGGCGGATCGGCGGATCGGGGGCATGGGGGTCACGCTCACTTTCCGGTGAGGAAGAAGGAGGCGGAGACGGCGAGCAGGGCGAGCAGGAAGGAGCCGGCGAGCAGTTCGGGCACCTTGAACAGGCGGACCTTGGCCCAGAAGACTTCGGCTGCGGCCAGTGCGGCGGCGAGGAGAGTGACCTTGGTGGCAAACAGGACAAGCGCCACCAGCAGGGCCGCAAGGTGTGTGGTGGTGGCGATGCCCCAGGGGGCGAACAGGGAGGCGAGCAGGCCGAGGAGGACGGTCAGGCGCATCTGCGCGCCGAGTTCGACGAGGGCCAGGTCCGGGCCGGAGTACTCCAGGATCATCGCCTCGTGGATCATCGTCAGTTCCAGGTGGGTGGACGGGTTGTCCACCGGCAGGCGCCCGGTCTCGGCGAGGGTGACCACCGCAAGCGCGAACGCGGCCAGCAGACTGGCCGGGCTGGCGAGGCGGGCGGGGTTGCCTGCGGCGCCGGAGACGATCGTGGTGAGGTTGGTCGATCCGGCGGGGATGGATAGCGCGAACACCGACATGAGGATGGTGGGTTCGACCAGGGCGGCGATGGTCATCTCGCGGGAGGCGCCCATGCCGCCGAACGCGGTGCCGGTGTCCAGGCCGGCGAGCGCGAGGGCGACCGTGCCGAGCGCGAGCAGTGCGACGACCACGATGAGGTCGGCGGAGCCGCTGACGGGTGTGGCGGTGGAGGCGAGGGGGATCAGGGCGGCGACGACGGCGGTGGTGGCGACCAGCAGCAGCGGGGCCGTGCGGAACGCCGGTCCGGCTCCGACCGGGGTGGTGGGCTGTTTGCGCATCAGTTTGCGCAGGTCACGCCACGGCTGGGCGAGTCCGGCTCCGGCGCGTCCCTCCAGGCGGGCGCGGACCTGGCGCATCACGCCCGCCAGCCACGGCGCGCCGGCGATGACGAGTGCGACCTGCGCGGCTGCGGCTGCGGCGCCGAGGGCGTTCACCGGGTCACCGCCAGGGCCACCAGCAGGGTGATCAGGCCGGCGAAGCCGTAGCCGAGGTAGCGGTGCACACTGCCGCCGGCCAGGCGTCGGGCCGCGTGCCCCACGCTGGCGAGCATGGTCAGGACGGGGGTGTAGAGGCGGTGTTCGATCCGGTCGGGGACCTTGCGTTGGAAGCGCACCCGTTCGACGAGGTAGGCGGATTCGCGCACCGGGGTGACGTCGACGTCCTGCTCGGGGGCGAGTACGTCGTCGAAGACGCGCTGCAGCGGCTCGGCGAAGGACGTGGCGGTGTACTGCATGCGGGCGGTGGGCGCACCGGCGCCGCAGTCCCACAGCGCTGCCTGTCGGCGTCGCCGCCCGCGTGCCACCAGCCGGACCGCGGCTGCGGCGGCGAGCACGGTCGCGGTCAGGGAGGCGGCCAGCCAGAGCGGGGACAGCGAGCCGGACAGCTGGTTGAGGTGTAGTTGCAGGTCGGGGGTGGCGAGCTCTGGCCCGGTGGGGAGCCCGGCCGCCTTCTCGGCGCGGGCCAGGGGGGCGGCCAGTGCGCCGGGGACAAGGGCGAGCGTGAGGATGGCGAGGGCGCACAGGCCCATCGCGGCGAGCATGCTGGGCGGGCTCTCGCGGGCCGAGGCGGCTTCGGTGCTGCGCGGGCGGGCGAGGAAGCCGACCCCGAGTGCCTTGACGAAGGTCGCGGCGGCGAGCCCCGCCGCCAGGGCGACGGCCGCCACTGCCAGCGGCAGGGTCACCGACATGGTGACGGAGGGCAGGGCCACGCCGTGGATGAGGGACTGCAGCAGCAGCCATTCGCTGATGAAGCCGTTGCCCGGGGGCAGCGCTACAGCGCCGAGCGCGCCGAGCGCGAACAGGGCGGTCGTCGCGGGCATTCGCGCGCGCAGCCCGCCCAGGGCGTCGAGGTCCCGCAGGCCGGTCGCCCGCAGTACCGAGCCGGCCGCGAGGAACAGCAGTGCCTTGAACGCGGCGTGGTTGACGACGTGCAGCAGGGCGGCGGCCAGTGCGAGGGCGGCCAGTGCCTGCGCTCCGTAGGAGGCGAACAGGCCCGCTGCTCCGAGGCCGATCAGGACCAGGCCCAGGTTCTCGCTGGTGGAGTAGGCCAGCAGGCGCTTGAGGTCGGTGGCCACCGCCGCCTGCAGGATGCCGTACACGGCGGAGAGCGCGCCTACCGTGAGCGTGAGCAGCCACCACCAGCGGGCACCGCCGCCCAGCAGGTCGAAGCCCACGCGGACGATGCCGTACACCCCCAGGTTGACCATCGCGGCGCTCATCAGCGCCGACACGTGACTGGGCGCCTCCGGGTGGGCCCGGGGCAGCCAGGCGTGCAGCGGCACCATCCCGGCCTTGGACGCGAACGCGGCCAGCGCCAGCCCGAAGACCGTCCCGCGCACCGCCGGCGAGAGGAGGTGGGCGCCCGACCGCAGCGCGGCGAACGTCTCGCCCCCGGCATCGGTGGCGAACAGCACCAGGGCGATCAGGAGGGCCACCAGGCCCAGATGCGTCATCACGGCGTACCAGACGCCGGCCTCGCGCACCGAGGCCCGCAGCCGGTACTCGGCCACGACCAGCAGCAGCGAGGAGGCGGCCATCAGCTCCCACAGCAGCAGGAACGTGGAGACGCTCGCCGCAACCGGAACCATCACCAGCGTCCACGCGAACAGCGGCAGCACCGCCTGCACGCCCCGCCTGTCCAGACCGTGTCCCGCGTAGCCGATCCCGTACAGCGCCACCACGGCCACCACCGCGCCGGCCACGGCCATGAACAGGCCTGACAGGGCGTCGACCGCCAGGTGCACTCCGGCCAGCGGCAGCAGGGCTGGAAGGGTTGCTGACCACCTGCCTCCGGTCAGCGCCGACACCCCGGCCACCAGAGCGGCGGCGCCCACTGCGGCGGTGCACACGCCCACAGCCGCCGGTCGTGCCCGGCGCGGTACGCACACCCCGGCCGCTACCGCGACGCCGGCCAGCATGGACGAGGCCGCCAGCGCCGGTCCAAGGACGCTCACCGGCCGGTCACGGTGCGCAGCGCCGCCACGATCGCGGCCGGCTCGGGCGGGCAGCCCGGCACCACCAGGTCCACCGGCACCACACTGTCCACCGCGCCGTGCACCCCGTAGCCCCCGGCGAACGCGCCGCAGTCGATCGCGCAGTCGCCGACTGCGACCACCAGGCGCGGCTCGGGTGTGGCCTCGTAGGTGCGGCGCAGCGGCTCGGCCATGTTGCGCGTCACCGGGCCGGTCACCAGCAGCACGTCCGCGTGCCGGGGCGAGGCCACCAGGCGCGCCCCGTACCGCTCGGCGTCGTACACCGGGCCGAACGCGCCGCCGATCTCGATCTCGCACCCGTTGCAGGACCCCGCGTCCACGCACCGCACCTGCACCGAGCCGCCCAGCTCGCGGGCGGCCGATGGGGGCTCCTGGCTCGGGAGCGGCGGAGCCGGCTCGGCCACCCGGCCTGTGGCGCGGATCTTTCGCAGCAGGCTCATCACGTACCCCTATGCGTCAGCGAAGCTTTCCATGGCGGGAGTTGAGAGCGGCCACCGCGCGCCGACCCCTGGCAAGGGTGAGCGCGGCGTGCGGTGGCCGCCGCCTGGTGCCGGGCCACGGCGGCCCGGGACGTGCCGGCAGGCGCTGCCCGCACAGCGCCCCGCGTCCGGCCGGGTGCTGGCGAAGAGTAGATCGCCGGGGTGCGGTGGCGTGTTCATCACGGCCGTTGCCCGGGGCCGCTGTCGCGGATCCGGCCGCCTTGCGCAGAGCAGCCCAGCCACGTCCACCTCTCACTCGCCGAGCGGGGAGCCGCCCGTCGCACCCCATGATCCGGGGCGCGGCACAGCGAAGTCATCAATTGCCAAGATTAGCAACTACGAGTGATCGCAGAGGCTCAACGCGCATCTGTACCTCAGCGGCGGGGACCTTCGTCCGAGGGGCGAGCGGATCGCCGCCGCCGAGGAGCAGGCCCGCTACCGCCTGCCGCTGCGCGCGTGGGTGGGCACACCAGGCGAGCACCTGCTGCGTATCCGCTGCGAGAGCGTCACCGGCCGGCGCCTCACGCGCACCAGGCGCCGACAACCCCACCCGCGCGGCCCCACGGGCGGCGCCCCGCACAAGGAGCCCGGCACACCCATGCACTCCCACCAGTTCTGCCCGCGCCCGCTGCCGGGCGGCCCCCGGTGATCCCCTGGTACGGGCTGCTGGGCCCCGCCTACAGCCTGCGGGCCCACATCCCGCCCGAGGCCGCCCGCGCGCTGGGCGCGGCCCTGCACAACGCGCCCGGCAGAATCGTCCTCACCCCGCAGGACATAGACCCCGTCACCGGCCTGCACCCTGGCCCTGGCCCTCACCCCGGCTGCCCCGACCGGCTTCTGAGCCCGGCCCGCTCCCGGCGGGCCGGGCTCACACCTCCAGCTCGGCCTCGACGCGCCGCACCAGGTGGCGGGCCATCGCCAGGTTCGCGCGGGCGCGGTCCAGGACCAGGTAGAGGTACAGCCCCTGCCCGCCCGCCCCGGTCAGCGGGCGGATCAGGTGGTACTGGTTCGTCAGCGTGGTCAGGATGTCCTCCAGTGCCTCGCCGTGCAGGCCCAGCGCCCCCAGGGCACGCTGCTGGGCGCGCACCAGGTCGGTGCTGCCGGCGGCCGCCAGTGCCAGGTCCAGCCCCGCCGCGGCTCCCAACGTGCCCAGGGCCATTCCGCTGCCGGCGTCGACCAGGGCCACGCCCAGCGCGCCGTCGATGGCCATGGCTTCCTTGAGCGCGGTCTCGGTGGTGGCCATGCTGTCCATACCTTTCATCGTGGGTTGATTCGGATCACTCGTAAGATCGGGACGCCCAGGGGTCCCTGGTGTGGCTTCCATGCTGTTGCCGCTGATGTGGCTTAGGAGGATTGGCCGCCGGGACCCCGCGACGACTCGGCCGCTGATTGGGATGCGCGGAACAAGATCGCTCGTATGGACACGTCGGCGAGGTCGTCTGCTGGGACCGTGAACACGCACGTCGAGCGAGGAGGACCGGGTGCCCGAACTGTGGGCCGGGACAGATGCGGGTAAGGGCGAGCACCACTGCACGGCGATCGACACGGACGGGAACAAGGTCCTCTCCCGGCGGGTGCCGAACAACGAGCCAGAACTGCTCGAACTGCTCGGCGACGTCCTGGAGTTGGCCGACGGAGGCCCCGTTACCTGGGCGGTCGACCTCAACTCCGGCGGCGCCGCCCTGTTGATCGCCCTCCTGGTCAGCCACGAGCAGAAGCTGCTCTACATCCCCGGCCGGACCGTGCACCACGCCTCGGCCGCCTACCGGGGCAGCGGGAAGACGGACGCGAAGGACGCCTTCGTCATCGCCGACACCGCCCGCATGCGGCGTGATCTGCAGCCGCTGACCGAGACGAGCGAGATCGCGGTGGACCTGCGGATCATGACGGCCCGCCGTATGGACCTGTCGGCCGACCGCACCCGCGCCATCAACCGGCTCCGCGCCCAGCTGCTGGAGTACTTCCCCGCCCTTGAGCGGGCGTTCGACTACAGCACCTCCAAGACCGCGCTCATCCTGCTGACCGGCTACCAGACGCCCTCCGCGCTGCGGCGGATCGGCCGGGCCCGGCTGACGACCTGGCTCAAGAACCACGGCGTCCGCACCGTCACCAACGCCAAGAGCGCCGCTAACACCGCGCTCACCGCCGCCGAGGCCCAGCACACCGTCGTGCCCGGTGAGAAGACCGCCGCCAGGATGGTCCGCACCCTTGCCATGGAGGTGATGGCCCTCGATGAGGAGATCGACCAGCTCAACACCCTCATCGAGGAACGGTTTCGCGAGCACCCCGACGCCGCAGTGATCACCAGCATGCCCGGCATCGGCGACACGCTCGGAGCCGAGTTCATCGCCGCCACGGGCGGCGACATGGCCGCCTTCGGCAGCCCCGACCGGCTCGCCGGCGTCGCCGGTCTCGCCCCGGTTCCCCGCGATTCGGGCAAGATCAGCGGCAACCTGCAACGCCCTCGCCGCTACAGCCGGCGCCTGCTGCGGATGTGCTACCTCGCCGCCCAGGCCGCCGCAATCCACTGTCCCGAGTCTCGGCGCTTCTACCAACGCAAACGGGCTGAGGGGAAGTCCCACAAGCAAGCCGTGCTGGCCCTGGCCCGCCGTCGTCTCAATGTGCTCTGGGCCCTCATACGCGACCACCGCACCTTCGAGACAGCCGCTGACCGGCAAGCAACTGCCGCAGCCTGATGCAGTCACCTGGAGTCACCACTCCGGCTTGACAACATCATTGGGAATCCTCCTGATGCTCGCTCTGCCCGGCCGGGCCTGGTTGATCGGCCCTGGCCCCGAGCGTAAAGAGACCGATCCCCCAGCCGGGGCGATGATCAGAACCGACCGAAGAAGAGCGGGCCCGACCGGTTTCAGCACATGCAAATCTATGCGCTTGAAGAACTCTTCACATGCGCGGATACTGGGGGCCCGCGCTCCACCCGGTGGCGCGAGAGGCGGCATGGGAGGACGACGTTGACTCACATGTTCGACCAGGAGCTGCGCGAGCAGCTCGCGCAGGCCCGCCAGGCGTTGGCCGAGGCCCGCAAGGCCGGGGACGAGGACGGCGCGCAGGCATACGCCGGGCGCGTCGCCGGGCTCCTGCATCTCGCCGCCCACCATGGCATTCAGCTCCCGCACCTCGCCGAGGAAGAACTGGGCGAGAGCTGAGCCCAGCCGGTCCCGCCCCCAGGTGGAGAACCCGGCGGCGGGCACCGCCGTCGTCGGCGCATCCGCGACGGCCGGGCCCGCGCGGCACGCCGAGCCGGTTCTGCGCACGCCGACACACTTCGGCGCCCCGCTGCCTCACGGTCGGCCGCCCCCGTCTCGCGGGCCCCGCGGGTCCGCTCGACTGGCGCACCCTCAGCGCGTTGTGGGCCGGGGGGAATCCGCACCCGTGGCGGCTGGTGTGGTGGCGCGCAGATCGTGAAGGAGTTCTGCCTGGCCGGCCAGCACGCCGCCGAGAATGGCGCGGGCGACCTGGAGGAGGTCGCCGACCTGGGGGCTGGTGACGCTGTAGTAGATCGCGGACCCCTCCCTGCGGGTGGTCACGAGCTTGGCGCGACGCAGGACCGCGAGCTGCTGCGACAGGTGGGCGGGCTCGACGCCGACCTCGGGAAGCATCTCGGAGACCGCGCGCTCGCCTTCGCTGAGCAGCTCCAGGACCCGGATGCGGATCGGGTGACTCAGAGTTTTGAAGAACTCGGCCTTGAGCTGGTAGAGAGGCGCGCTCACCGCAACCGCCTCCCGGGGGCCCGGGCCGTCCGGCGCAGGGTGTGTGGCATCGTCGTTCACGTGGTCACCGTCTCGGTTCGACCCTCAAAAAGCGAAAGATTATTAATTCTCAACTTTAGCAATTGCGTGCCGCCGTCGATATCGGCGGAACCGCGCTCAGCGGGCGGCGACGGCCGCAAGCGCGCTGTCCAGGTCCGGGTAGACGCGGACGAGGGCCAGCGCGTCACCGGCGAGCAGCAGCGGGGCGTGGCGGTCGCCCAGGCCGCACACGGCCAGCGGGGCGCGGTGGGCGGCCAGCAGACCGGCCGCGTCCATGATCGCGGCCTCGCCCTCGCGGCTCCAGCCGACCAGTGCGGACATGTCAACCACGATCGCACCGGCGCACCGGGAGCAGGCCCATCCCACAGCCCCCTCGAAGCGGTGGGTGACGTGGTCACCGAGAAAGCCGGACAGGTGAAGTACTCCGGTGCCGTCCCGTTCCTCGAAGTGCCACTGCATGGTGACCACCGCCTTGTCGTGTGTCGGTAGGGCACCGGATCCGAAGTCGGACCCGGCACGTCAGCACCGGTGCGCGGGAGCCGGGGATGCCCGCGTCGTTGGCGGCGCCCGCCTGCGCCCGGTACGCGGCGGCGGCACCCACTGCCGCCCACCGGGCGTGAGACGAGCACCGCTGGGCCGTCACGCATCCCCGACTCCTTTCACTCCCTCGCAGTTGCCAACCTTAGCAACTGCTAAGGTCGTCATGTGGTGGTCGCCTGGAACCGACGCCGGGGCGGCCACCCGAACACCTTGACCGCACGTGCGCCGTCGTCCCGCGGCGGCAGGCGGGCACTCCGGCGCCTGCGGGTACACACGGGAGTCACTGATGGACCAGGAGTTCGCGGGCGTGTTGCGCCGCCGCGCGGCCGAACTGCGGCAGGCGAGAACGGCCGCCGCCGAACGGGGCGACGAATGGAAGCTGGCCGTGCACACGGTGGATCTCGAAGAGCTGCAGTACCTCGCGCTCAGGGACGGCATCGACATCTCGCCCGCAACCTCGCCGCTCGCACTGGCCCCGAGCTGATGGGGCCGATCGACCGGCCCGCCGGCGCATTCGACGCCGAGATCCCCACCGGGCGCACCCGGCTGACGTCCCGGCGTCGCCGCACCTGCGCAGTGCGCGCGTGAGCGCCGACCGGGGAGCCGGCCGCGCCCTGCCCCAGCTGGTCCCCCTGTCCGACGGCGGTGCCCTGCCGCTGCTCGCCACCAGCGACGCCGGACGGCTGGTCCGCAGCGACGACCGCCCGCCCGCCGTGTTCCCACTGCGCCACCTCGTCGAGGACGGGCAGCTCATCCTGCGGGTGCGGTTGCTGCCGGTCCTGTCCGGCCCGCCCGCCTATCCGGCCAGGCTCACCTACCAGGCCGACCGGATCGACCCCGAGGACCACACGGGCTGGATGGTGATCGTCACAGGCCCCGCCGAGCAGATCACCGACCCCGACCACCAGATGCGCTTCCGCCTGACCATGCGCGCCTGGCCCGACGAGCACACCGAGCACCTGCTGCGCCTGCGGCCCGAGACCATCACGGGCTACCGCCTCACCCGCTCCCGTTCCTGACCGGCCTGCGGATCGCGCCGGTGCCGGCCGCTGCCCTGAGCCGGGCACAGGCTGGTGCCGGGAGGTGAGGTACGACGCGTGCCTGCGCGGCTTTCAGCCCGAACCCGCTCTGCCCATCCTTCTCGCGCACCCCACTACACGTCGCCCTGGATCAGGGCATGCAGATGCTGGTCGTGCCATCCGTCCACATGCAGCAGCGCGCTGCGCTGGGTGCCTTCGAACGAGTACCCGGCCTTGAGCGCCACCCGGCATGAGGCCGGGTTCTCCACCGCGTGGCACAGTCGCAGCCGGTGCAAGCCGAGATCGTCAAGCGCCCACCGGCTGACACGCTTGGTGGCCTCGGCGACGACACCCCCACCACGTGCTGCGGCCAGCACCCAGTAAAGGATCTCGGCGTTGCCATGGACGAGGTCGATGTCGCCCCATCCGATCAGGCCGAGGGCCCCGCCGCCCGGTCGGGCGATGGCCCATATCGCACCCTGCTCGGCCCTCCAGCGCTCGTGCATGCGCTCGATGCGCTTACACGCATCCTCCAGCGACCCCACACTCAGGAGGTTCCAAAGCCGAATCGCCGGATCCTGGGCCGCAGCAACCAGGACCTCGGCGTCGCTGAGGTGCCAGGGCCGCAGCTCCAGCCCGTTGGGAAGTTCGAGCACCGGCTGTTCGGTCTGAGCCATCCGACCTGCGGGAACGACGGGAGGCACGGGCAAGCTTGAGATCATCACGGCATCGTTGCACAGCCCGCAGGGCACGAAAACCAGATATCGCCGGCGCTGAGACGCCCGCGCAAGTCCCCCGCCCACCCAAGCTAAGCGGGGCTCGTCTGCCGCCGCGCGAGCCGCCAGCGCCGGTGCGGGGCTTGGCGCACTTCGGGGCGTCAGCGGGAGATGGCGACCGCGCCGGTGTCGAGCGAGTAGTAGCCGCCCACGATCTCCAGCGCGCCCGCGGCCAGCAGCGGACGCAGCAGCCGGTCGGTGCGCAGGCGGGTGACGGTCTGCCGGGTCTGAGCGCGGACGGTCGCCTCGATGAGCTGCTCGGGCGCCGGGCCCTGCCCCAGCGCCTCCTCGTAGGCCGGGCGGAGGTCCTCGGTCACGTCCGCCAGATGGCCGGGCGGCGCATCGCCGCTGCGGAAGGCCTGGACGGCGGCGCTCACGGCACCGCAGCGCTGGTGACCCAGGACCACCAGGAGGCGGGTAGCCAGCTCGGCGGGGCCGTACTCAAGGCTGCCGGCGACGAGAGAGTCATGGGTGTGGGCCGCGGTACGGACCACCAGGAGGTCGCCGAGCCCCTGGTCGAAGACCAACTCGGGCGGGACGCGGGAGTCGATGCAGGTGAACACCACCGCGACCGGCTCCTGCCGGCGGGCGAGTTCCTCGCGGCGCGGGAGCGAGGCATCGGGGCGGCGGGCCCGGCCGCGCACCCAGTTGTCGTTGCCGGCCCGCAGCCGGTCCAGGGCCTCCTGCGGCGTGCTCGCGCGGGCAGGCGGCGCCGCAGCGTTCGAGACCAGGGACAGCGCGGCCATGGCGCAGGCCGGAACCGCCGGGTGCAACCCGCCTGCGTCCGTGGTCCGAGCTCACGGCCAACTGATGAAGTTGAAGAATTCTTCACATTCATAGATGATGGTGTCCTGTACATACTCGGGCGGCAGGCCGGGCCCATGGGCGCCGGCACGGAAGGACGGTCGTGGCAGACGTGTTCGGCGAAGAGCTGCGCGAGCAGTTCGCCCAGGCCCGCCAGGCCCTGGGCGAGGCCAGGACTGCGGGGGACGACGCCGGAGCGCAGGCCTACGGGGGGCGCGTGTCCGCGCTTCGGCGCATCGCGGCGGGGCACGGCATCGAGCTGCCGCACGCATCCGAGGAAGACGAAGGAGACCACTGAGCATGGCCGTCCCCCTCTACCAGGCCAAGGCGGAGTTCTTCCGCACCCTGGGCCACCCCGCCCGCATCCGCGTCCTCGAACTCCTCCAGGACGGCCCGCTGCCCGTGCGCGAACTGCTCGCCCAGATCGACATCGAGGCATCCAGCCTCTCCCAGCAGCTCGCCGTCCTGCGCCGCACCCAGCTGGTGACCGCCACCCGTGAGGGCAACACCGTCGTGTACGCGCTCAGCACCCCCGACGTCGCCGAGCTGCTGCTCACCGCGCGCCGCATCCTCACCGAGATGATCACCGACCAGGGCCAGTTGCTCGACGAGCTGCGCGCCGCCACCACCGCCCGCGAGTTGCCCGCGTGAGCGCCGCACACGCCACCGCCGCCCGTCGCGCGGCGGGGCAGCTGCTGGCCGTCCTGCCCAACCGGCAGATCCTCGCCACCATGGGCCGCTCCCCCCGCAAGGACCTGATCGCCGGGCTGACGGTGGCGATCGTCGCACTGCCACTCGCCCTGGGCTTCGGCATCTCCTCCGGCGCGGGCGCCGAGGCGGGAATCGCCACCGCCGTCATCGCAGGCGCGCTGGCCGCCGTCTTCGGCGGCTCCAACCTGCAGGTCTCCGGTCCCACCGGTGCCATGACCGTCGTCCTGGTTCCCATCGTCCACCAGTACGGCACCTCAGGCCTGCTGACGGTCGGTCTGCTGGCCGGCGTCCTGCTGATAGTCCTGGCCCTGGCAAGGGCCGGGCGGTACATGGCCTACGTCCCGCTCCCCGTGGTCGAGGGCTTCACCCTCGGCATCGCCGCCGTGATCGCCCTGCAGCAGGTCCCCGGCGCGCTGGGCGTGAAGACCCCCAAGGGGGACAACCCGGCCCTGGTCGCGGGCAAGGCGGTGGCGGACTTCGCCGCCCACCCGCACTGGGCCGCGATCGCCCTCGCCCTCGCGGTGGCCGCGCTGATGCTCGCCGGGGCCCGTCTCAAGCCCGGCATCCCCTTCTCGCTGATCGCCGTCGTCGCCGCCACACTGGTGGTCAAGGCCGCCGGCCTGCCCGTGGCCACCATCGGCCACCTGCCCGCCGGCCTTCCCGCTCCGTCCCTCGGGTTCTTCACCGCCTCGGCAGTGCCCTCGCTGCTGCCCGCCGCGTTGGCCGTCGCCGCGCTGGCGGCACTGGAGTCGTTGATGTCCGCCTCCGCGGCCGATGCCATGAGCGTCTCCGAGCGGCACGACAGCAACCGGGAACTGTTCGGCCAGGGCCTGGCCAACCTCGCCGCCCCGCTGTTCGGCGGCGTCGCGGCCACCGGCGCCATCGCCCGCACCGCCGTCAACGTCCGCTCCGGCGGAGCATCGCGCCTGGCGTCCCTGGTACACGCCGCAGTCCTCGCGGTCATAGTCTTCGCAGCCGCCCCGCTGGTCGCCGGTATCCCGCTCGCCGCCCTGGCCGGCGTACTGATCGCCACCGCCGTGCGCATGGTCGAGGTCGGCTCCCTGCGCGCCCTGGCCCGCACCGGGCGCGGCGAAGCCGCCGTCATGATCCTGACCGCCGGCGCCACGCTGGCCTTCAACCTGGTCACCGCCGTGATCACCGGCCTGGTCGTCTCGGGTATCCTGGCCCTGCGCTCCGTGGCCAAGGCCGCCCGCCTCGAACAGGTCCCGCTCCACCAGGACCTGCCGCCGGCCGACCACCACGAGGAGGAGCAGGCCCTGCTCGGCGAGCACATCGTCGCCTACCGCATCGACGGCCCGCTGCTGTTCGCCGCCGCCCACCGCTTCCTGCTGGAACTGACCGAGAGCGCCGAGGTGAAGGTCGCGATCCTGCGGATGTCGCGGGTCAGCGCGATCGACGCCAGCGGCGCCCGCGTCCTGGGTGACGCCATCGACAAGCTGCAGCGGCGTGGCACCCTCGTCCTCGTCTCCGGCATCCGCGACGAACACCACCAGCCCCTGGACGCCCTCGGCGTCCTGGACCAGCCCCGCGCCGACGGCCACGTCTTCGCCACCACCCCCGAGGCCATCGCCTACGCCCGCACGCACCTGCACGACAGCGGCGCACTGCCCGCCCAGTCCTCGGCCCACCCGGTTGCCGAGAGCGCCGGAGCCACCCGATGAACACGGACACGGGGAGCCCCTAGTGACCCGACGCTGGCGCCGCCGCCGCCCGGAACCGTCGTACACACCTCACGTTCCCGCCGCCACCCGGCGGGAACGGGAGCACACCCTGGCCCTCGCCACCGCCCCCACATCCATCCCGCTCGCCCGACGCGCCACCCAACTGGCTTTCACCTCTTGGGGCATGCCGCCTCAGGCGACCGCGCTCGGCGCCGCCCTGCTCATCGTCACCGAACTCGTGACCAACGCCGTGCGCCACGCCGCCGAATTCTCCCCTCCACCGTGCTGACGCTGGCCCTGAGCGACGGGCACCTGGACGTCGCCGTCCACGACCGGCACCCCCAGGTGCCGGACCTCGGGACGGAAGGCGGCCTGCGTCTGATCGCCGACCTCGTCCAGGACTTCGACGGCGCGCTCACCATCACCCCCGACGTCCCCGGCCCCGGCAAGACCATCCGCGTCCTGCTCCCGCTGATTCCCGTGCCCGTACCGTAGACCCGGCCCTGACAAGGAGAGCCCGTGCGCTTCGAGATCACCCCCTACGACGACCACGGCAGCGCCACCGCCCCCGACCTCGTCGACCTGCCCACCCTGCGCGACCTGCTCGCCGAGGCCGTCACCACCGGCCAGCGCCTGCACATTCGGCCCCGCCCCCGAACCACTCGCCCCACCTCCCCCGAACAGGAGAACCAACCATGAGCGACGCCACCCGCGACGAGAAGACCAAGCGCAAGGCCATGCTCATCCGGGTCTCCATCTACGTCTTCGCCACCCACTTCTTCGCCGGCTTCGTCATCCTCCTCTTCAGCCTCGGCCACCGCTGACCCGCTGGCAGGGACTCCGCCATGCCAGAATGCCCTCCCAGCAACCAGCCTCCCTCTCAGAGGGTGGGGCCAAGACGCCGCGCGCGGCTGCGAGTACTGCAGTGGCTGGGGCACCGTGCTCACTCGATGACCGGACACTGACACCGCGCCCGATCGGCCAGCGAGGACGCACTCGGCTGGCGGCAAGAACCCGTCCCGAGGCGCCCGCGCCGCCGGCAGTGGCAGCCGTAGCAGCGCGCACACAGCGGTGTGCCGGGAGATGAACACGGACAGGGCTGATAACGCGCGCGCCTGCATGGCCGGCTAACTCCCTCGCCATCGAGCTAATTTGCGACGTCAACGCGGTCCCGGAGCAGGAAGCGAAGGGACTCCGTGCGCCTGCCGAGGTCGACTACGGCAGCGTCCACCCATTCGCTCTACAGCGGCCTCAGCGACGGCTGAGCACTGAAGGTAAGGAGGTTTTCTCAACGAAATGATCTTCGTCGTGTCGAGATGGGAGACGCGGCTTGACCGGCTGGCGTGCCCTGGTTGCGGACAGGCGTGAAGCCCCTGGTAGGACAGGTCTCTCTCACAAGATCGTCCGCTGAACCAGAGGCTTCACGTTGGTCACCTATAGTGCCACGCTCGACGTCCCGCGCCACGTCGTCGAGTTTCTCGCCCGCCACCTGGCCGCTCACCGGCGCCGGATCGGGACCCCGAGAAGGTCCCGCGCGCTGGGGCCGTTCCGTCAGGCGGTGCTGGTGCTGCGCTGGTTCCGCGAGCGCGGCTGCGTGCACTGCCTGGCCCGTGACGCGGGTGTCTCCCAGGCCACCGGCTACCGCTACCTCCACGAGGGCATCGACGTCCTCGCCGAGCAGGCCCCCGATCTGCACGACGTCCTCGCCCGCTGCCGGGGCGCGAGGGCATGACGCACGTGATCCTCGACGGCACGCTGATCGAATCGGACCGCCTCGCTGGCGTCCGCGACAACGGCAACGACCTGTGGTTCAGTCAGAAACACTTGCGTTCGGCGGCAACATTCAGTTCCTCGCCGCGCCGGATGGCACCCCTCTGTGGGTTTCCGAGGTCGAGCCCGGCAGCGTCCCCGACATCACCGCTGCCCGGATCCACGCCCTTCCCGCCCTCTACAAGGCGGCGGCCGACGGCCTGCCCACCCTGGCAGACAAGGGCTACATCGGCGCGGGCATCGGCATCCGCATCCCCGTCCGACGACCAAGAGGCAAGTCCGAACAGGCACTTCACGTCGACACCCGCATGTTCAACACCCTGCTGCAACACGTGCGGGCCCTGGGCGAGCGGACCGCCGCCGAGCTCAAACAGCGGTGGCGCGCCCTGCAGCACGTCACGCTCAGCCCCAGCCGGATCGGCGACATCGCCCGCGCCGCCCTCGCCCTCAGCGGAATCTGGAAGTGATCACCGTTGAGAAAACCTCACTGAGGAGATGACGTCCATACAGCCCTGGCGGGGTGGCCGGTTGGAGAGCATGGGTCGTTCGCTGGGCCACCCAGCTCGTCCATCTGCAGCTCCCGTCGGGCCCAGGCGGCCGGGGGAGCCGTGATCAGGCCGGCTTGCGTGGGCGGTGTCGGGCGGAGCCGCCCGGTTTCATCAATCACGGCGCCTTCGACGTCTACGCCCCCGGGTGCGGTGCGACCTCGGTCGACCTGCCGGTCATCGGCGAGACCGGCGGTGGGTGCCGTGCTCAGGCTGGTCCAATGGGAACCCCGGGGCTCCTGGTTCCAGCCCCCGGGGTCCCGCTGAGCGCGGTGCACCCGGCCGGAGCGCCGTAGCCAGGGGGCATGGCCTGGAGCGGCGCTTGATGGCCTTCGCCGTCTGCTCCGGCTGGCGCCCGCTCTGCGTTCGTGGACGAACCGGTTGCCGTGAGACGATCGACTAGTGCCGCGTCAGGCAACCTTTGCCCGTCAAGGAGCGGCGTCCGGTGCGTGCTCTCGGCGTGCCGGCCGGAAGTCCTCGTACTGGACGTACTTGGGCTTTCGGCCGGTGCGGCGAGAGTGCGTGCCGGGCGTCGCGACGGGGCGAAGGTTGCCTGACACGGCACTAGCACGTCCCGGCCCCGGAAATCCTCGTACGGATCCGGGGCGGGCGGGCATCCGCAGGCGATTGCTGTTGAGTCGGTCAGGATCCGCTCGACGCGGTCGATGGCGGAGGCCGCGCGGAGGGCGGCGGCCCGGAGTCGGACGCGAGTGGGTCGCGGCCCGCGTGGCTGCCCCGTCGCCCTCATGCCCGCTCGGAGCGGCCGCCGTCAATCGTCACCACCGTGGCGTTGATGTACGACGCCTCGTCGGAGAGGAGGAAGGCGGCCAGGGCGGCGACCTCGTCGGGGCGGCCGAACCGTTGCACCGGAATCCTGTCGAGGGCCTTGTCGATCTCCTCCGGGGCGTGCCGGCGAAGCGCGCCCAGGTGGTCCTCCAGCATCGGGGTCAGGATGGTCCCGGGGGCTATGGCGTTGACGGTGACGCCGTACCGGCCGTACTCCACGCCGGCGTTACGCGTCAGACCGACCACGCCGTGCTTGGCGGCGTGGTAGTCGGATCCCAGGCCGTTGGCGCGGATACCGAAGAGCGACGCGGTGTTGAGCACCCGTCCGTGACCCTGTTCGCGCATGAACTTCAGCACGTGCTTCAGGCCGAGGAACACGCCGGCGAGGTTGATCGCGACGGTCCGGGCGAAGTCCTCGTGGCCGATGTCCTCGGTGCGCCGTTGCGTCGGCTCGACTCCCGCGTTGTTGAAGAAACAGTCGATCCGGCCGTGGTGCTCGACGGTACGTGCCACGTACCGTGCCACGTCCGCCTCCTGGCTGACGTCCGCCACGACCGTCCGTACCTCCGTGCCGGGCACGGCCTCTCCCAACTCCACCACGGAGTCGGCCAGGCCCCGCTCGTTGATGTCGACCAGGACCAGCCGGGCGCCCTCGGTCGCGAGCCGGACCGCGGTGGCGCGGCCGAGTCCGGAGCCGCCGCCGGTGATCAGGGCGACCTTGTCGGTGAACCTTTGCTGCACGCCGCTCTCCCTCACGCCGTCCGGACGGGCAGTGACCGCAGCCCGTGGTGGAGCGCGCTGGGGCGCCATTGCAGTTCCTCGGGGTCGACCGCGAGCGTCAGCGACGGGAAGTGCGCGAGCAGCCGCCGGAAAGCGATCTCCCCCTCGGCCCTCGCCAAGGGTGCGCCGATGCAGTGGTGGATGCCGTGACCGAACGCCAGATGCCCCTGCGCGGTGCGGGTGACGTCCAGGCGGTCGGGGTCGGGGAAGCGGGCCGCGTCCCGGTTGGCCGAGGTGAGCGCGATGAACACGAACTCGCCGGCTGGGATGGTGACTTCGCCAACGGGTACCGGTTCGACGGTGCGCCGCCAGTGGCTGATGTTGGCCGGGCCGTCGTAGCGCAGGAACTCCTCGACGGCGCCTGGCAGCAATGCCGGATCGTCCCGTACGGCGGCCAGTTGGTCCGGGTTGCGCAGCAGCGCCAGCGTGCCGTTGCCGAGGAGATTGACCGTGGTGTCGAACCCGCCGACGAACAGCAGTACGGCGAAGGAGACGATCTCGTCGTCGGACAGCCGGTCCGAGCCGTCGGCCGCGAGGATCAGCGAGCTGAGCAGATCGTCCCCGAGGTCGGCTCGCTTGGCCATGACGATGTCGCTCACGAGCGTGAACAGTGCGTTCGACGCCTCCTGTGCGGCCTGCCGGTCGCTGTCGGAGGTCAACACGGCGGTCCCGGCCGAGAAGTCCGCCCGGCAGCGCTCCGGTACGCCGAGCAGTTCGAAGATGACCGTGCTGACCAGGGGGGCCGCCAAGTCGGCGATCACATCGAACTCGGCGCGGCCCTCCAGCGACCCCAGCACCTCGTCCGCGATCTCCTCGATCCTCGGACGCAACCCGGTCACCTGCCGCACCGTGAACGCCTTCGCCACCAGCCCCCGAAGCCGCGTGTGATCCGGCGGATCCATGTTCACCATCGACCGGTTGACCACATGCGAGTAGTCCCGCTGCCGGCTCATGTCACTCTGATGCCGCTCGAACAACTTCCCCGCGTCCGCCACGTTCTTGCTCAACCGCGCGTCCGCCAGCAACGCGCGTCCCTCCTCCCAACGGGTCACCCACCACACCTTCAACCCCGTCGGCATCACCACCTCGTGCACCGCGCCCAGGTCCCGCAACCGCGCGTTGACCCCATGCGGATCCCGCACGAACTCCGCACCCAGCACCACGGGCCCACCCACCGACGCCCCCGCGTCCTGAACGGCATTCACTGTGATCTCAGTCCCTTCCGGTTCTTACGTCCCAGCCAGCCGGCCGCGACCAGTTGTTCGAGCACGTGAGACGGCATGAAGTCCGGCTCCCCGAACGCCTTGTACAACTCGCCCTGAATGGCCAGTGAGACGTCCAGTCCGATCGCGTCCAGCAGGGCGAACGGGCCCATGGGATGGCCGAAGCCCCGCTCGATCGCCGTGTCGACCCCTACGATGTCCATGTCGTACCGGTCCAGCAGGTTCAGGGCGCGCCCCAGGTAGGGGAACAGCAGGTAGTTGACGATGAAGCCGACGCGGTCCCGGCAGTGCACCGTCGTCCGGCCGAGCCGCTCGCACACGGCCTGCGCGGTGGCGGCGGCCTCGTCGCTCGTGGCGTCGGTGCGGACGAGCTCCACCAGCCGCATCGCCGGGGCGGGGTTGAAGAAGTGCATTCCCAGCACGCGGGAGGGGCGTCCGGAGGCCTCGGCACACGCGGTGACCGAGAGGCTGGACGTCGTGGTCGCCAGCAGCGCACCCGGCTCGCACACCGCACCGAGCTGGGCGAACAGCGCGCGTTTGACGTCGAGGTCCTCCGCCACCGCCTCGATCACCAGATCGCAGTCGCCCAGCGCACCCACGTCGTCGGCACCGACCAGCAGATCCAGCGCGGCGGCTTTCGCCTGCGGCGTGATCCTGCCCCGGCGGACGGCCCGCACGAGTGACTCGCCGATCCCCGCCACGGCCTGGGAGGCCTTGTCCGCGTCGCGCGCGACCAGCACCGTCGGGAAGCCCGCCCCGGCCGTGACCTCGGCGATACCGCGGGCCATGGTCCCTGAGCCCACCACGCCGACGCGACGGACGTCGGCCGGTGCTGCGGGGAGACCGGCGGGGCGGTGGGGCTCGGTCGGCCGGCCGGCGTCGTCGTACGCGTAGAAGCCGTTTCCGCTCTTCCGGCCGAGGCTCCCTTGGCGCACCAGCCGGGTCAGCACTGGTGCGGGTGCGAAAGAGTCGTCACCGGTGCGGGTCCACAGGCTGGTGAGGACGGACAGCGCCGTGTCGAGACCGATGCGGTCGAGCAGTTCCAGTGGCCCGAACGGCAGGCCGCAGCCCATGCGCATGGCGGTGTCGATGGCGTCCCGGTCCGCCTCGCCCCGCTCGTACAGGGTCATGGCTCGGTTGAGGTACGCGTACACCAAGTCGGTGGCGTCGGCCCCGCACCGGGAGTTCACGGCCACAGGCGTCAGACCGAGCCGGGCGACCAGCTCGTCGACGGCGACGGCGGTGTCCGGTGAGGTCATGGGCGTGCGTAGGACCTGCACCGGCCCCTGGGGCCCGGGCGGGATCAGGAAGCGCAGCCCCATCGTGTCCGCGGGGCGGCCGGAGGCGACCGCCAGCCGGGGCAGCGGCAGCGAGGACGTGGTGGTGACCACGGGGGTGCCGTCGGCGCAGAGGGTGTGCAGCCGGTGCAGCACCTCGCTCTTCACGGCCTCGTCCTCGCTCGCAGCCTCGATGACCAGGTCGGCCCTGCTCAGCTGGGCGATCTCCGCGGTGAGGTGAACGGGGGCGGAACCGTCGGCCGTGGGACCTCCGTTCAGCCGGGCGAGGGCCGCGGGGTCGGAGTCGACTCCGATCACCTCGTGCCCGGTTTCCCGCAGCAGGTCCAGCAGCGCCCGGCCCATGGTGCCCAGGCCGACGATCCCGACCACGGGCTTGTGCGGTGTCACGACCAAGGTGTCTCCTCCTCCGGCCGGGAGGCGACAGCCGTCTCCCGGAAGCGGTTGATGGCGTCGATGTGCTGGGCACGCTTGTCGTGGTCGCGGACTCCGAGGCCTTCTTCGGGGGCCAGGCACAGGACGCCGACCTTGCCCTGGTGGAGGTTGCGGTGCACGTCGTGGGCGGCCTGCCCGGTCTCTTCCAGGGAGTAGACCTTCGACAGCGTCGGGTGGATCTTGCCCTTGGCGACCAGGCGGTTGGCTTCCCAGGCCTCGCGGTAGTTGGCGAAGTGCGAGCCGATGATCCGCTTCAGCGACATCCACAGGTAGCGGTTGTCGTACTCGTGGGTGTAGCCGGAGGTGGAGGCGCAGGTGACGATGGTGCCGCCCTTGCGGGTGACGTAGACCGAGGCGCCGAAGGTCTCGCGGCCGGGGTGCTCGAAGACGATGTCGACGTCCTCGCCGCCGGTCAGCTCACGGATGCGCTTGCCGAAGCGCTTCCACTCATGCGGATCCTGGTGGTGCTCGTCCTTCCAGAACTTGTAGTCCTCGGCGGTGCGGTCGATGATCGCCTCGGCGCCCATGGCCCGGCAGATGCCGGCCTTCTGCTCGCTGGAGACGACACAGATCGGGTTGGCGCCCCCGGCGAGGGCGAACTGGGTGGCGTACGAGCCCAGGCCGCCGGAGGCGCCCCAGATCAGCACGTTGTCGCCCTGCTTCATCCCGGCGCCGTTGCGGGAGACCAGCTGGCGGTAGGCGGTGGAGTTCACCAGTCCCGGGGCGGCGGCCTCCTCCCAGCTGAGATGGTCCGGCTTGGGCATCAGCTGGTTGGACTTCACCAGCGCGATCTCCGCGAGGCCGCCGAAATTGGTCTCGAAGCCCCAGATCCGCTGCTCGGGATCGAGCATCGTGTCGTTGTGGCCGTCGGACGACTCCAACTCCACGGAGAGGCAGTGCGCGACGACCTCGTCACCGGGCTTCCAGGCGTTGACCCCCGGGCCGGTGCGCAGGACCACACCCGCGAGGTCGGAGCCGATGATGTGGTACGGCAGGTCATGGCGCTTGGTCAGCTCGGACAGCCTGCCGTAGCGCTCCAGGAAAGCGAACGTCGGCAGTGGCTCGAAGATGGCCGACCAGACAGTGTTGTAGTTCACGGACGACGCCATGACGGCCACCACCACCTCGCCCGGACCAAGTTCGGGCACCGGCACCTCGTCCACGTGCAGCGACTTGCGTGGGTCCTTGTCCGCCGAGGCCATTCCCTCGAAGAGGCCGACCTCTTCCTTGCGGAGGACCACGGCGCGACAGGACTCCGGGATGGCCAGACCGGCGACATCGGCGCTGGTCGCGTCGCCGGAGAGGACGGCGCCGACGATGTCCTTCATGGGGTTTTCTCCTTTTCCTGTCGATGGACTCTCGTTGTGTTGCCGGTCCGGTCAGCGCAGGCGGTCACCGAGTTGCAGGGCGATCCGGTCGACGGTCCTGGTCATGCGGGCCGTGTCGAGGGGTCTGACCCAGAACAGGACGCGGTCGACGCCGGCGGCCGCATAGCTGTCGGCGTCACGGAGTTCGCCGCCGAATAGGGTGACCGGAAGGGGCTGGTCGCTGCCCGGCCTGCGGGCGGTCTTCTTGAACTCGGCGATGTGGTCGAGGACTCCGGGGCGGAGCATCGGGATCCACTCGTCGCCGTAGGCGAGGACGCGTTCGGCGACCCGAGGGCCGTTGCCGGCCACCAGGATCGGCGGGTGGGGCCGTTGGACGGGTTTGGGCCAGGAGGTGATGTCGTCGAAGTCGACGAAGTCGCCGTGGTAGGAGGCGATGTCGTGGGTCCAGATCCGTCGCATGGCCTCGACCCGCTCCCGCATGACGCGCCAGCGGTCGTCGGGGTCGGTGCCGTGGTTGCGCAGTTCCTGTTTGATCCAGCCGGGTCCCACCCCCAGGTTCATGCGGCCGCCGGAGAGGACGTCCACGGACGCCACTTGCTTCGCGGTGATGATGGGGTCGCGTTCCGGGACCAGCAGGATGCCGGTGCCGATCCGCAGGGTCGTGGTGGCCTGCGCCACTGCGCCCAGGGCGACCAGCGCGTCCATGCCCTTCCTGAACTCCGGCGCTAGACCGGCGACGTCGTCCCCTTCGGGCGTGACGGCCGGGATATGGGTGTGGTCGGGCAGGAACAGGGACTCGAAGCCTCGGTCCTCCAGCAGGGCGCCGAACTCTCCGGGTGAAATGGCGTCCTGGGTAGGGAACATGACGAAGCCGAACTTCACGACGCGCTCCCCTGGGCCGCCGTGCGGGACGCGTCTTCCCGGGCCGCCAGGTAGTCCGCCGTGAGCCGCTGGCGGCCCAGTTTCCCGGTGGGCAGGACGGGGAGCCTGTCCACCGGGATGATCTCGCTGGGGTGCTTGTACGCGCCGATACGGCCGGACAGGTGCTTCAGCAGCTCCGGCAGGTAGACCTCGCGCCCCGGTTCGGGTTCGATCAGGGCGACGACGCGTTCGCCGGTGGTGGCGTCGGGCACGCCGAAGACGATCGCAGCCGCCACGTCCGGGTGTCCGGACAGTTCCCGTTCGACCTCCAGCGGCGCGATCGGATAGCCCTCGACCATGATCAGGTCCTTCTTCCGGCCGATGAACAGCAGGCAGCCGTCCGGTCGTTGCCGCACAAGGTCCCCGCTGGCGAGCCACTGCTCGCGGTCGAAGGGGTCCACTCCCGTCCCGTTCCAGGACCCGACGGGCCTGGAGGGGGTGCGGATCAGGAGCTCACCGGCTTCGCCCGGCTCGGCGTCGACCCTGATCTCCACGCCAGGCAGCGGCCATCCGATGGACGGCTCGTCGACGGCGTCGATCCGGGGCTGCTCGATCACGGGGGCGGCGGTCTCGGTCATGCCGTAGACGCCCGTCAGAGAGGACTTGAAGGTCTCGGCGAACTCCCGGCTGAGCTCGATCGGGCACGCGTCGCCCCCGGTGACGCAGCGCGTGTCCGTGAGATCGGGTGCCGGTTCGGCGGCGGCGCGGGCCTCGGCGAGGAGCGCGCGGTAGGTGGTCGGCGCACCGCCGATCCAGCCGAACCGGTGGGCGCGCAGCATCCGTAGGACGACGTCCGGCTCGTTGGTCGCGGCCAGGGCCAGCGGGGAGCCGCGTCGGAGCGAGGTGAGCAGGACGAGGACGCCCCACGGGTTGACCAGGTTGATCATGTAATACGTGGCGTCGGCGCGACCGACGCCCTGGGCCTGCGTCAAACCGAGGCCGGCGTCGAGCGTCGTGTGGGAGAGCACCAGGCTCTTGGGGCGTCCCGTCGTACCCGAGGTGTAGAAGATAGCCGCGAGGTCGTCCGCGTCGACCTCGTCGGTGTCGGCCGGGGCATCGGCGAGGACGTCGTTCCACGGGCGCGTCGTCGCGGTCGTGGCGGAGGCGTCCAGGATCCACGCCCGCTCGACGGCGGCCGTCTTCTCGGTGACGTCGGAGCACGGCCCGTGCACCGCGGCCTCGCCGAAGTAGAACCGGGGCGCGCTGTCGGTGATCAGCTGCTCCACCTCGCCGGCCGACATCTTGTGGCTGACCGGCACGATCACGGCTCCCACACGCAGACAGGCGTAGTAGACCGCGACCAGCTCGTACCGGTTGGTCAGGTGCACCGCGGCCCGGTCCCCCGTACGCACCCCCGCCGATAGCAGGCCACCGGCGATCCGGTCGGCGAGGCCGAGGACGGTCGCGTACGACACCGCGCCGTCAAGCGTGACCAGCGCGGGCGCGTCCGGCTGTCGTAGCGCGACCTGCTGGAAGTCCGAGAAGACTGACATGAGTACCTCCGGTGGGATCGCCTTGCGGGGCATCGGGGGGCGTCGGGCGCTGGTGGTTCGCGACGGCGGTCGGTGTGTGCGGGGGGGCTGGGGCGGCCGGCTGTGATGCGGGCGGGCGGGTGGGGTCAGCTGATCTCGCCGGCCGTGGTGTGGGCGTCGAGCAGCCCGGTGAGGGTGTCGGCGGTCCGCATGACGTAGTCGGTGAGCAGGGTGAAGTGGCTGCCGGGTGTGGTGGTGCGGGCCGTGAGGTCCGGCCAGTCCCCGGCCCAGCCCTGCTCAGGGGCGGAGGGCACCTGCTCGGCGGCCTCGACGAGCAGGACGGGGGCGGTGAGTCCGGTTGGCCGCCATCCGCGGCCGAAGAGGTCGAGATACCAGCCCATGGCGGTGAGTCCGGTGTCGTCGTAGGTCCAGAACTCGCCCTGCGACGCCAGCCACTCCTGGAGGATGTCGGCCGACGCCGCCTCGGGGAGGGCGCCGGGCGACAGGCTGTCGAGCAGTACCACGGCCTCGGGACGGGTGCCCAGCGTCTGAAGGCGCTGGGCCGTCGCGTGGGCGGCGAAGCCGCCGGTGGAGAACCCGACCAGGGTGAACGGCTCGCCCTCGGCGCAGGTCTGGACGGCGGCGGCCAGTGCCTCGGCCACGGCGTCGACGGACGCGGGCAGTTGCTCGCCGTCGCGGTACCCCGGCAGCGGTACGGCCGCCACGTCGTACCGCCCGTCGAGCGCGACGGCCAGCCGCTGGTAGGTGAGGTTCGCCGCGCCCGGGATGAACGGCTCCACGCAGATCAGTGCCGGCCGTCCCGCCCGGCGCAGCCAGGTCGCGGCAGGTGTGTGTTCCTGCTTCGGGGGGTGGGAGAACGTGGGGCGCAGCCGTGCGGCCGCCGCCAGGATCCCGATGCCGTCGTGGGTACGGCCCAGGGAGACCGCCTGCCTCAGCAGCGTGCCGAGGCTTCCGGCGGTGCCGTCGTGGTGGGCGGCCGGAGGCGCCGCGGCGGCGCGGGGTTCGGTGGCGTCGGCCAGCCGGTCGTGGAGGTGGGCCGCGAGAGCGACGGGGGTCGGGTGGTCGAAGACGACGGTCGCCGGCAGGGGGAGCCCGGTCGACGCGGTGAGCCGGTTACGTGCTTCCACGGCGGTCATGGAGTCGAAGCCCAGGTCCCTGAAGGCCGTGTCGGCCGGGATGGCCGTGGGGTCCGGGTGGCTCAGGACGGCGCCGGTGTGGCGGGTGACCAGGTCGAGCAGGAATTGCCGGCGTTCCGACTCCGGCAGTGCCGCGAACCGGTCGGCCACCCCGGCGGTGGCCGACGGCCGTGCCGGGGCGGGTGCGAGGCCCGACAGCAGCGGTGTGGGGTGCTGCGCCTGTAGCGAGTTCAGGTCCAGGCGTGCCGGCACGAGCAGCGGATGGTGGCTGTCGGGCCCGGTGCCGAGGGCGGCGTCGAGCCGCGCCAGTCCTTCTGCGGCGGACATCGGCACGATCCCGGAGCCCAGGAGTTGCCGGATCCCTTCGGCGCCGAGTTCCTCCCCCATTGCCGACCTCTCCTCCCACATGCCCCAGGCCAGGGCGGTTGCCGGCAGCCCGTGGCGGCGGCGGTGGTGGGCGAGGGCGTCGACGAAGGTGTGGGCGGCGGCGTAGTTGCCCTGCCCGGCGAGCCCGAACACGCCCGCCGCCGAGGAGTACAGGACGAACTCGGCGAGGTCGAGGTGCTCGGTGAGCCGGTGCAGATGCCAGGCCGCGTCGGCCTTGGGCCGCAGGACGCTGTCCATCTGGTCGGAGGTCAGTCCCCGGACGGTCGCGGGGTCCACCGTGCCGGCGGCGTGGACGACGGCCGTGAGGGGGTGGTCGGCCGGGACGGTGTCCAGGAGGGCTGCCAGGGCATCGGGGTCGGCGGTGTCGCAGGCGGCGAGGGTGACGTGCGCGCCGAGTCCGGTCAGTTCGGCGCGCAGGCTCTCGGCGCCAGGGGCGTCCGGTCCGCGCCTGCCGACGAGCAGCAGGTGCAGGACGTGGTGCCGTGTGACGAGGTGGCGGGCGGCCAGGGAGCCGAGGGTTCCAGTGCCTCCGGTGACGAGGACTGTGCCGTTGGGGTCGAGGGGTCGCGGGACGGTGAGGACGATCTTTCCGGTGTGGGCCGCGTCCCGCATGAGCCGGATCGCCCGGGGAGCGTGGCGGACGTCGAGGGCGGTGACGGGCAGGGGTTGGAGGGTGCCGTCGTCGAAGAGTCCGCTGAGGCGGGCGAAGGTACACGCGACGCGGTCGGGACGCGTGTCGAGTCCGTACGGCAGGTAACGCCTGCCGGGGTGGTCCAGGGCGGTCTGCAGGGGGTCGCGCGGGTCGGTCTTGCCGATGTCGACGAGGCGTCCCCCTGGGGCGAGCAGGCGTAGGGAGGCGTCGGTCAGCTCGCCGCTGAGGCTGTGCAGGATGACGTCGATCCCACGGCCCGCCGTCATGGTGCGGAACCGCTGCTCGAAGCCGGAGTCCCGGGAGGAGGCGATATGGGAGTCGTCGAGGCCGAGGGCGCGCAGGGTGGCGTATTTCGTGGGGTGGGCGGTGGCGTAGACGTCCGCGCCGAGGTGGCGGGCGATCTGGAGGGCGGCCATGCCGACTCCGCCGGCGCCCGCGTGCACCAGTACCGTCTCGCCGGGGCGCACACCGGCGATGTTGACGAGGCTCTGCCAGGCGGTGAGGAAGGCGGTGGGCACGGTGGCGGCCTGCGCGAACGTCCAACCGCGCGGAATGCGGACGAGGTTGCGGTGGTCGGTGACCGCCAGCGGGCCCATCGCTCCCTGCCAGGCAAGCCCCAGCACCCGGTCTCCGGGCCGCAGTCCCTCCACGCCGGGGCCGCACTCGACCACCACTGCTGCCAACTCGCTGCCGAGCCGCCCGGGTTCGGGATACGTGCCGAGCGTGAGGAGCACGTCGCGGAAGCTGACGCCGGCGGCGCGGACGGCGACGCGGACCTGTCCCCCCGCGAGGGGGGCCTCGGCGTCGGGGCAGGCGGCGAGGACGAGGTCGTCCGGGCTGCCGGTGGACGGTTCGCGCAGGGTCAGCCGCCAGGCCGCTTGGCCGTCCGGCACGGTCAGGGTGTCGTCGGTAGCAGTCCTGGTCAGCCGGGGCACGCGCAACCGGCCGTGCCGCAGGGCCAGTTGCGGTTCGCCGTCGGCGAGTGCGGTGGCGAGCGCCGTGGGCAGGTACTGCCAGGAGGCCTCGTGGTCGTCGATGTCGAGCAGGACGAACCGGCCGGGATGTTCGGACTGGGCGGTCCGCAGCAGCCCCCACGCGGGCGCCTGGGCGAGGTCGGAGACGTCCTCCCCCGCCTCGGTCGCCACCGCGCCGTGGGTGAGCACCACCAGGGGCCGGTCCCGGGTCCGTTCGTCGGCCAGCCAATCCTGTACGGCGGTGAGGAGCCCCCGGGCCGAACGGTGTGCGGAGTTCGCGACGTCCGCAACGGGGTGCCCGGCGCACACCAGGACCGCCACGTCACCGTGCGGCCGGGTGGCCAGGGCGTCGACGGCGGGACCGATGCCGGTGTGGCGACGGTCCGCCCGCAGGTCGTGCGGAAGCCGGGCCGGGCCGTCCTCGGGGAGGATCCAGCGGACGTCGCGGGACGGCGGGTCCGCGGCCGGGGACAACTCGCGCCATTCCAGGAGGTACGGCGCCTGGCGACGGGAGTGGGCCCGCCCGACGGTCTCCGCCGTGAAGGGCCGTAGCGTCAGCGAGTCGATCACGGCGACGGGCCGGCCCGTGCCGTCGGCCAGCCGGAGCGTGTGTTCGCTGTGCCCGGCCGGGGAGATGGCGCGTGTCGTGGTCGACAGGTGGGCGCGCACGACGGTGGCGCCCTGTGTAAAGATCCGCATGCCGGCGATGGCGAAGGGCATGCGGGCCGGTTGCCCGCCCGTGGTGTCCGCCACCGCCTCCACGAGGCAGGCCTGTAGCCCCGCGTCCAGCAGTGCGGGGTGCACGGCGAATCCCGGGTCGGCGGCGTCCTCGGGCAGGTGGGCCTCGATGTAGGTGTCGTCGCCGCGCCGCCACGCGCCCGTGAGGAGCCGGAAGGTGGGGCCGAAGTCGACGCCCTGCTCGGCGAGGCGCTCGTAGAGCGGGTCGAGGTCGACGGGCCGCGCGCCGGGGGGTGGCCATGCCGTCAGGTCGGGCCATGCGGGCACGGTGTCCTCGTGCGGAACGAGCGTGCCGCTGGCGTAGTGGGTCCAGCCGGTCTCCGTGACAAGCGCGTCGGTGTCGTCGGAGGGGATCCGGAAGTGGAGGTCGGCGGGGCGCCGCCCGTCGGCCGTGGCCGCCTTGACACGCAGTTGGAGATCGACGGAGGTGTTCTCCGGCAGGATCAGCGGGGTGTACAGGGTGAGTTCGTCGAGACGGCCGCAGCCGAGCTGGGACCCGGCGTGCAGGATCAGTTCGGCGGTGCCCGCGCCGGCCGCGACCGGGGTGCCGCCCACCGCGTGGTCGCGCAGCCACGGGTGGGTCCGCACGGACAGGCCGCCGGTGAACAACCAGCCCTCGCCGTCGGCGAGTACGGCCTTGGCGTCCAGGAAGGGGTGCGTCACCGGGCTCAGTCCCCCGCCCGTGCTCAGCTGCCGTGGCGGTGGGGTGTGCAGCCAGTAGGGGCGGCGCTGGAACGGATAGGTGGGCAGTTCCACGCGGTCGGCGTGGGCGAGGAGCCGCGTCCAGTCAACCGGCGCTCCTCCGACGTGCAGACGGGCCAGCGCGGCGGTCAGGACGCGCGGCTCGTCACGTTCCCTGCGCAGGGTGGGGATCCACGCGGCCGCGGACGTGCCGGCCCCGTCCGCAGTGCCGGGGCCGGCCTGGCCAAGCGCGGTCAGTACGGCGTCCGGGCCGATTTCCAGGAACGTGGTGATGCCCTGGTCCCGCAGCCGGGCGACGGCGTCGGCGAAGCGCACCGCACCGCGTGCCTGCCGGGCCCAGTACTCCGGCGAGCAGGCCTCCTCCGCGGACAGGACGGCACCGGTGAGCGTGGAGACGACGGGCACGGCGGGCGGACGGAGGTCGAGTCCGGCCGCCACGCTGGTGAGTTCGTCGAGGACGGGGTCGATGTGCGGGGAGTGGAACGCGTGGCTGACGCGCAGCCGGTGGATGCGGCGTCCGCGCTCTCGCCACTCCTCGGCGATGCGTACGACGGTGTCGTGGTCGCCCGAGATCACCGTGGAGGTCGGCGCGTTGACCGCGGCGACGGACACTTGGTCCTCGCGGCCGCGGAGCGTGACCAGGACCTCCTCCTCGGAGGCGGACACGGCGATCATCGCCCCCGTGGCGGGCAGCGACCCCATGAGCCGGCCGCGCGCGGCCACCAGCGTGGCCGCGTCCGCGAGGGACAGCACCCCGGCGACATGGGCGGCGGCGATCTCGCCGACGGAGTGTCCGGCCACGAAGTCGGGGAGGGGCCCGAGGTGTTCGACGGTCCGGTACAGCGCGACTTCCAGGGCGAAGAGGGCGGCTTGGGTGAAGTCCGTACGGTCCAGCAGCCCGGCCTCGTCCGTGTCCGGCCCGGCGAACATCACGTCTTTCAGCGAGCGTGGCAGATGCGGGTCGAGGTGGGCGCACGCCTCGTCCAGGGCCTGGGCGAACACCGGGGAGTGCGTGTGCAGGGCGCGGCCCATGCCGGGCCACTGGGAGCCCTGGCCGGAGAACAGGAACGCGGTCCTGCCCGCCGGGCCGCGCACCCCTTGGACGAGGCCCGCCCCGGCGGAGTCGTTGGCGAGGGCATCGAGGCCGGCGAGCAGGCCGTTGCGGTCCGTGCCGGTGAGGACGGCCCGTTGGGCGAGGTGAGCCCGGGTGGTCGCCAGGGAGTGGCCGACGGCGGCGAGGTCGGTCTCCGGCGCGTCCGTCAGGAGTCGGGAGAGCTGGGCCGCCTGGGCGCGCAGTGCGCCGGGCGAGGCGGCGGAGACCGGCCAGACGAACCCGGGCACGGTCAGCGCCGGCGGCCGGTCCGGATCCTCCGGTGGGGCGGCCGGCGGCGGGGCCTGCTCCAGGACGAGGTGGGCGTTGGTGCCGGAGATACCGAACGAGGACACCGCCGCGCGGCGGGGCCGCCCGGTGTCCGGCCAGGAGCGCTGTTCGGTGAGCAGCCGCACCGACCCCCTGGACCAGTCCACCCTGGAGGAGCGGGTGTCGGCGTGCAGGGTCCGGGGCAGCTGGCCGTGGCGCAGCGCCATGACCGTCTTGATGATCCCGGCGACCCCGGCCGCCGTCTGGGTGTGGCCGATGTTGGACTTCAGCGAGCCCAGCCAAAGCGGCAGGTCCGCGGGGCGGTCCTTGCCGTAGGTGTTGATCAGGGCGTTCGCTTCGATGGGGTCGCCCAGTGCGGTGCCGGTGCCGTGCGCCTCCACCATGTCCACGTCGGACGGGGTCAGGCCCGCGTTGGCCAGCGCCTGGCGGATGACCTGTTCCTGGGCGGGGCCGCTGGGCGCGGTCAGCCCGTTGCTGGCGCCGTCCTGGTTGAGGGCGCTGCCCCGGATGACCGCCAGCACCGGATGACCGGCCCGGAGCGCGTCGGAGAGCCGCTCCAGCAGGAGCAGGCCTACGCCCTCGGAGAACCCGGTGCCGTCCGCGCCGTCGCCGAACGCCTTGCACCGCCCGTCCGCGGCCAGCCCGCCCTGCCTGGTGAACTCGACGAACACCTCCGGGGTAGCCATGACCGTCGCACCGCCGGCGATGGCGAGCGAGCACTCGTGGGCACGCAGCGACTGGCAGGCCAGGTGCACGGCGGACAGCGAGGAGGAGCACGCGGTGTCCACCGTGACCGCCGGGCCGTTCAGGCCGAGCGTGTAGGCGATCCGGCCGGAGGCGATGCTGGGCAGGCCGCCCTGAAGGCGGTACCCGTCCGCGGCGGGGGCGGGCCGGTCGATGGGGGGCAGGTAGGCCTGATGGGTGACGCCGACGAAGGTGCCCGTCCGGGTGCCGCGCAGGGAGGTCGGGGCGATGCCGGCGCGCTCCGCCAGCTCCCAGGCGGTCTCCAGCAGCAGCCTCTGCTGGGGTTCCATCGCCAGCGCCTCGCGGTCGGATATCCCGAAGAGTCCGGCGTCGAAGCCGATGGCGTCCTTCAGGAAGCCGGCCCGCCGGGGCCGCTCGGCAACGTAGCCGAACAGGCCGTCGAGGTCCCAGCCCCGGTCGGTGGGGAACTCCCCCAGTGCCTCCCCGCCGTCGGCGACCAGCTGCCACAACTGCTCGGGGGACCGGACTCCACCGGGCAGTCGGCACCCCATCGCGACCACGGCGATCGGTTCCCGTGCGGCGCCGAGCAGCTTCTGGTTCGTCCGCCTCAACTGCTCGTTGGCCAGCAGGCTGTGCCGCAGGGCCTCGACGATGTTGGCGGGCGGGTTGGTCACGGTCGGCTCCGTCGGTTCGGGAGACGTCGGTCCGTTCTGGGAGGCGGGCGCGGCGCTGCCGGGGCGGTGCGTCATCCGGACTCCTCCATGGACAGGGCGAGTGCGACGAGTTCGTCGGCGCTCGCCAACCTGATGTCCTCCGCGCCGGTGTGCCGGGCGGGGGTTGTGCCGTCGTCGGTCAGCTGCAGGAGCGTCTCCAGAAGCCCGAGGTCCCGCAGGCGGGCGACGGGGATCGAGGCGAGGGCCCGCTGGATCGCCGCGTCCGGGTTGGCCGCCGTCCGGTCCACGCCGTCGGCGTTGGCATCGGGAAACAGCTCGACGGCGAGGTGGGCGGCGAGGTCGTCGGGGGTCGGATGGTCGTAGGTGAGGGTGGCCGGCAGCCGGAGCGCGGTGGCCTTGGCGAGCCGGTTGCGCAGTTCCAGGGCCGTCAGGGAGTCGAAGCCGGACGCCTTGAAGGGCTGGTCCGCCGGCAGCGGCGAGGCCGCGTCGAGACCCAGTACGGCGCCAGCGTGGGCGGTGATGAGCGTGCGCAGCCGACGCAGCCGTGCCTCGGGGGCGAGGGCGTCGAGTTCCTGGCGCAGATCGGGGGCCGAGTCGACGGCGCCCGAGGTCCGGCGAGCGGCTGTGGCGGCGGTCAGGCGCTCCAGCAGCGGGTGCAGGGTGCCCAGTTCGCCGTTGGCGCGCAGGGTCCGCTGGTTGAGGGGGCTGGCGGTGAGCACCGGGTACGGCAGTTCCAGCGCGGCGTCGAGGAGGGCGTGCCCGTACTCCGCGGTGATCGGGGCGAGTCCGGTGCCGGAGATCCTCGCGTTGTCGGTGTCGGTCAGCGTGCCGGTGAGTCCGGTTATGGGCTGCCACCAGCCCCAGGCCATGGAGGTGGCGGGCAGGCCCTGGCGGCGCCGGTGGTGTGCGAGGGCGTCGAGGAAGGCGTTGGCGGCCACGTAGTTGCCCTGGCCCGGGTTGCCGAAGGTGGCGGCGGTCGAGGAGTACAGGACGAAGGCGGCCAGGTCGAGTTGGCAGGTCAGTTCGTGCAGCTGACGGGCGGCTTCGGCCTTCGGCGCGAAGGCCCTGGCGAACTGCTCGGGGGTCAGGTTGGTGATGGTGGCGTCCGCCAGCGTGCCCGCCGTGTGGAAGACACCGGTCAGCGGGTGCTCGGGCGGGACGGAGTCGATGAGTTGCCGCAGCGCGTGCGGGTCGGCGACGTCGCAGGCGGTGATCGTGACGTGCGCGCCCGCGCCTTCGAGGTCGGCGCGCAGGCGGTCGGCTCCGTCGGCGCCGGGTCCGCGCCGGCTGGCCAGCACGAGGTGGCGGACCCCGTGCGTGGCGACGAGGTGCCTGGCGAGCAGAGTGCCGAGGGTACCGGTGCCTCCGGTGATCAGAACCGTGCCGTCGGGGTCCAGCGGACGGGGGAAGGTCAGGACGAGCTTCCCGGTGTGACGGGCGTTCTGCATGAGCTTGAAGGCATCGACTGCCTGGTGGATGCCGTAGGCGGTGACGGGCAGGGGGGTCAACGCTCCAGTGCGGAACAGGTCGAGGAGTTCGGCGAGCAGATCCGCCAGACGGTCGGGGCCCGCGCTGGGGTGCAGGTCGAAGGCCTGGTAGGTGAGGTGCGGGTGGGTTGTGGCCAGGTGCCCGGTGTCCCGGATGTCGGTCTTGCCGAGTTCGACGAAACGACCGCCGGGCGCTAGGAGGTCAAGGGACGCGTCGACGAAGGAACCGGCCAGGCAGTTCAGGACGACATCCACGCCACGGCCCCCGGTGGCCTCCCGGAAGCGCTCGGCGAAGTCGAGGGTGCGGGAACTGGCGATGTGCTCGTCGGGGCAGTCCAGTGCGCGCATGGTCTCCCACTTGTCGGGGTGGGCGGTCACCAGCGGCGTCGCGCCCAGGTGGCGGACCAGCTGGACGGCGGCTTGGCCGACGCCTCCGGCGGCGGCGTGGATCAGGACCGTCTCGCCGGGCCGGACGTCCGCCAGGTCCACGAGGCCGTGGTAGGCGGTGGCGAACGCCACGGGCACACCGGCGGCCTGCGCGAACGACCACTCGTCGGGGACGTGCACCAGCAGGCGGTGGTCGGCGACGGCGACCGGCCCGAAGGCCTTCTCGATCAGACCCGTCACACGGTCCCCCACGGCGAACCGGTGCACGCCCGGCCCGGTCTCGGTGACGACACCGGCGGCCTCCGCCCCGAGACTCCGGGGCGGGATCAGACCGAGTGCGGCGGCGGTGTCGACGAAGTTCATCGCGGCGGCATGCACCTCGACGCGGACCTCGCCGGGCCGCAGCGGGGCGGTAGCGTCGGGCGCGGGCAGCAGGGCGAGCCGGTCGAGACCGCCCGCGCCGGTGGACTCCAGCCTCCAGGCGGGGGTTTCGGCCGGCGGGGTGAGCAGCTCGGCCGTGCTGGTCCGGGCGAGCCGGGGGATGTGCGGCTTCCCGGCCCGTATCGCTGACTGGGGGTGCCCGGCGGCCAGTACGGCGGTCAGCGCGGCCGCGCTGTCGGGGTCGCGGTCGGTGTCGACCAGGACGATCCGGCCGGGGTTCTCGTTCTGGGCGGCGTACAGGAGACCCCACGCCGGGCCGTGGGCCAGTCCGGGCGGGTCGTGGGGACCGGTGACGACGGCGTGGCGGGTGACGGCCGCGAGGACCGTACGGGTCAGCCGATCGTCGGCGAGCCATTCCTGAAGGAAGTGCAGCACGTGTTCGCACAGGGTCCGGGCGCCCTCGGCATCGGCCTGGTCCTGTGCAGGCAGGGGCCAGACGACCAGCTCGGGCGGAGCCGCTCCCCGGTCGACGGCCGCGGTCAGGGCGGAGAGACCGGCGTGGCGGGGGACTGTGTCCAGGGCCTCGGTGAGCCGGGGGTCCGTGTCGAGCAGGGCCCATCCCGTGCTGTCGGGGGCGTCGGTGCGGGCGCCGGGCGGGGTGCTCCACGTCAGGTGCAGCAGGTCGTGCTCGGGGCCGGTAGTGGTCTGGCGGCGCAGATGGTCGCGGGTGGTCGCGCACAGGGTGAGCGCGTCGATGGTCAGGACCGGGGCGCCCGTGCGGTCGGTGGCCAGCACACGCACGGTGTCCGGCTTGGTGACCTGCAGGTGGACGCGCAGGTGCCTGGCCGGGGTTCCGGTGCGGGTGATACCGCTGAAGGTGAAGGGCAGCCGGGGCCCGTCGCGTCCGTCGGCCGGCTCCCCCGCGGTGTCGGGCAGGGCGATGGGGTGCAGCGCGGTGTCGAGCAGCGCGGGATGGATGACGTGGCCGGTGGACGTCAGGCCGTCGGGCAGTTCGGCCTCGGCGTAGAAGTGCTCACCCCGTTGCCACACGGAGCGCAGGCCGGTGAAGGCCGGGCCGTAGTCGTAGCCCGCCTCGGCGAGGCCGGTGCGCAGGCCGGCCAGATCGACCGGCCGGGCGTCGTCGGGCGGCCACACGGCCGGTCCGGCGGGTGCCGGTGCCGCCGTCGCCGGTTCCTCGGCCAGGCGCGCGGTGGCGTGGAGGGTCCAGGGGGGCGGATCGGTGTCGGTGGTGTGGACACGGGCGTGCAGGGTGACCGGCCGGTGCCCGTGGTCGTCGGGCGGGCCGACCCTCAGATGCAGGTCGAGGGTCTCCTGGTCGGGCAGCACCATGGGGGCGTGCAGGGTCAGCTCGGCGGTGTGCGGGCAGCCGGCCAGGTCGGCCGCGTGCAGGACCATGTCCAGGTAGGCGGTGCCGGGGACCAGCGCGACTCCGGTGGCGGCGTGGTCGGCGAGCCAGGGGTGGGTGTCCAGGCCGATGCGGCCGGTCAGGAGCAGGCCCTCGTCGTCGGGCAGGTCGACCATCGCGCCCAGCAGCGGGTGCCCCGTCGTGCGCTGCCCCGCGGTCACCACCTCGGACGAGGGGGCCTGAACGAGCCAGTGGCGGCGGTGTTCGAAGGCGTAGGTGGGCACGTCGACTCGGTGGGCCCCGGGGTACAGGGCGTTCCAGTCGAGGTCGTGCCCGTGGGTGTGCAGGCGTGCCGCGGCGGACGCGAGGGAGCCGGTCTGGGACTGGGTCCGGTGCAGGGTGCCGACGACGAGCCCGGCGGTGTCGGCGGTCTCCTCGACGGCCGGCACGAGCACCGGGTGCGGGCTGCACTCCAGGAAGGTCCGGTGCCCTCCGGAGCCGAGGGAGCGGATGGTGTCGGCGAGGCGGACGGTGTTGCGGAGGTTGTCCCACCAGTAGGCGGCGGTCAGGGTCGTACCGTCGAGCGGGCCGTCCTGGAGATGGCCGTCCACCGTGCTGTGGAAGGCGATACCGGTGGGGTGCGGGGTGATGTCCGCGAGCCGTTCCAGGATGTCGTCGTGCAGGGGGTCGATGTGCGGGGAGTGGCCGGCGACCTCCACGTCGATGCGCCGCGCCCGTATGCCCTCCGCCTCGCACCGCCGCAGCAGTCCCTCGACGGCGGCGGTGGTGCCGGCGACGACCGTGGAGGCGGGGCTGTTGACGGCGGCGACGCCCAGGGCACCGCCGTACTGCTCGACGAGCGCCTGGGCCCGGTCGGCGGGCAGGCCGAGGGTGGCCATGGAGCCGGTGCCGGACAGGGCGGCCAGCGACTGCGCGCGCAGGGCGACCAGTTTCGCCGCGTCGGGCAGGGTGAGGGCACCGGCGATGTGGGCGGCGGCTATCTCGCCCTGGGAGTGCCCCACCACAGCGTCGGGGACGAGGCCGTGGGACTGCCACAGGCAGGCGAGCGAGGTCATCACCGCGAACAGCGCGGGGTGGACGACCTCGACCCGGTCCAGCGCGGGCGCGCCCGGGGTGCCGCGCAGGACCTCCACCACCGACCAGCCGGTGTGGGGCCGCAGAGCCTCGTCGGCCGCGTCGAGCGCCTGCCGGTAGGCCGGGTGGGCGTCGTACAGCTCCATGCCCATGCCGGGCCACTGCGAGCCCTGCCCGGGGAAGACGAACACCAGCTTCCCGGGCCCCGACACGGGCACGGCCGCCTGGACGAGGTGAGGGTGGTCCTCCTGCCGTTGCAACGCCCGCAGGCCGTCGAGGAGTTCGTCACGGGTACAGCCCCGCACCACGGCGCGGTGCGCGAACGCGCTCCGTGCGGTGCCCAGCGTATGAGCCACGTCCGCGGGGTCGAGGTCGGGGCGGTCGGCGGCGTACTGGCGCAGCCGGGCGGCCTGGGCCCGCAGCGCGGTCCGGCTCTTCGCCGAGACGGGCCACAGGACCTCCGTCGGCGTTCCGCCGCCGACGGCGGGCGCGAGGGCCGGGAGCTGGGGCGACTGTTCCAGGATCAGGTGGCTGTTGGTGCCGGAAACGCCGAAGGAGGACACCGCGGCGCGCCGCGGGCGGCCGTCGATGTCGGGCCACCACTGTTCCTCGGTGAGCAGCCGCATCGCGCCGGCCGACCAGTTCACGTGCGGGGAAGGGGCATCGATGTGCAGGCTCCTGGGCAGCAGTCCGTGCCGGAGGGCCATGACCATCTTGATCACTCCCGCGACCCCGGCGGCGGCCTGTGTGTGACCGAGGTTGGACTTGACCGATCCCAGCCACACCGGCTGTTCGGTGGGTCGCTGACCGTAGGTGGCCAGCAGCGCGTGCGCCTCGATCGGGTCGCCGAGCGGTGTTCCGGTGCCGTGGGCCTCGATCGCGTCGATGTCGTGGGGGCCCAGCCCGGCGTTGACGAGGGCATGGCGGACGACCTGTTGTTGGGCGGAACCGCTGGGCGCGGACAGACCGTTGGAGGCGCCGTCCTGGTTGACCGCGCTGCCCCGGATCACCGCGAGCACCTGGTGGCCGTTCGCGTGGGCGTCTGACAGCCGTTCCAGCAGCACCATGCCGACGCCCTCGGCGAGGCCGATGCCGTCGGCGGACGCCGAGAACGCCTTGCACCGGCCGTCCGGGGCGAGGACACGCTGTCGGGAGAACTCGACGAGCACACCGGGACCGGACATCACGGTCGCCCCGCCCGCGAGTGCCAGGTCGCAGTCGTGGGCGCGGAGCGCCTGGCAGGCCTGATGGATCGCCACCAGGGAGGAGGAGCAGGCCGTGTCCAGGGTGATCGCCGGTCCCTCCAGCCCCAGGAGGTAGGAGATCCGGCCCGAGGCCACACACAGCGCGGTGCCCAGGAACGCGTGGCCCGCCACCTCCTCGCCAGCCTGGTGGAGGCGGGGGCCGTACTCCTGGGAGATCACCCCGGCGAACACTCCGGTGCGGGTGCCGCGCAGGCTCTCGGGGACGATGCCGGCGTGTTCGACCGCCTCCCAGGACACCTCCAGGAGCAGCCGCTGCTGCGGCTCCATCGCGGTCGCCTCGCGCGGTGAGAGTCCGAAGAACCCCGGGTCGAAGTCGGCAGCGTCGTACAGGAACCCGCCGTACCGCGAGGAGATCTTCCCCAGTTCACCCGGGGTCGGGTCGTACAGGCGGTCCGCGTCCCAGCCGCGGTCGGCGGGGTGCTCGCCGATCCCGTCGCGGCCGCCCAGCACCAGGTCCCACAAGGACTCAGCGCTGGTCACCCCGCCGGGGAAGCGACAGCCGATCCCGACGATCGCGATCGGCTCGTCCGTCGCAGCACGGCGCACGGGGCGCGCCAGGGCGTCGTCCGGCGAGGTGAGGCCGAGTTCGCGGCGCAGGTGGTCGGCGAGGGCCAGGGGGGTGGAGTGGTCGTAGACGAGGGTGGCCGGGAGGTCGAGGCCGGTGGCCGCTGAGAGGGCGCGCGCCAGCTCGACCACGGTGAGCGAGGTGAGCCCGCTTTCCAGGAAGGTGTGGGTGTCGAAGGAGCCCGAGGAGCCCGAGGAGCCAGCGGAGTCGGCGTGGCCCCGCACCCTGTCGGTTTCCCGGGCGATCAGATCGACCAGGATCGCGCGTTGTTCGGCCGGGGAGGCGTCGCGCAACTCCGCGCTGTCAAGGAACTCCGCGGTCGGCGGCGCCACGGCGGGCTGCTCCGGACAGGTGACGGGGGCCGGGGTTGAGACCGGAGCTGAGGGCGGGGCTGAAATCAAAGTCGGGGCTGAGCCCGGGGCCGGAGTGAGGAGTTCTTCGTACGCCGTCTCCCAGTTGACCGGCACTCCGTTGACGTACGCGTGGGTGAGGGCGCGCAGGAGGCTCTCGCGGTCGCCTTTCCTACGGTCCAGCGTGGGGATCACCACGCCGGTCACACCCTCCGAGCGCAGCGTCTCGCCGATGACGGTGGTGAGTGTGGGATGGGTGCTGACCTCGATGAAGAGCCGGTGGCCCGCGGCGACGAGCGCGCGAACGGCCTGCGCGAAGAGGACCGTGCCGCGCAGCGAGCGGTACCAGTGCGCGGCGGTGAGGTCTGCGGCGCCGAGTCGCGAGCCCGTGGCGGTGGAGTAGAAGGCGGCACGGAGCGGGCCCGGAGTCCCGGGCGACGTCTGTTCGAGCATCAGTTCGCGCAGGATCTCCGTCTGGCGGGAGTGCCCGGCGACTTCGATCCCGGGCACCTTCCAGGCCCAGAGCCCCTCGCCGATCAGCTCGGCCAGGAGTTCGTCCACGGCGTCCCGGTCACCGCTGACCGTCACGTTGCGGGCGCTGTTGACGGCGGCGATGTCGAGGCGACCGCCCCACTTGCGGAGCAGCGGTTCGACGCGGTCGACGGGGGCGGCGACGGATGCCATCGCGCCCCGCCCCTCGATGCGGGTGAGCGCGCTGCCGTACTGGGCGAGGAGCCGGGCGGCGTCCTCGATGGCCACCGCGCCGGAGGCGTGGGCGGCGGCGATCTCGCCGACGGAGTGTCCGACCGCCGCCGTCTCCTGGAGTCCGTGGGCGCGCCAGGTGTCCGCGAGGGCCGAGGACAGGGCGAACTGGACGGGCTGGACGGTGCCGAGCCGGGTGAGCTCCGCTTCCTCGGCGAGCGCGTCGGCCGGGTCCCAGCCGTCCAGGTGGGCGCTCAGTTTCCGGCCGTAGAACTTGATCCGCTCCCGGAACTCGGGCGAGGACGCACGCAGTTCCGAGGCCATCCCCGGCCAACTGGCGCCCTGGCCGGGGAAGACCAGGACGGGTTCACGGGCCACGTCGGCGGTGCCGGTGAGGACGTCGCGCCCGGTCCGGCCCCGGGCCAGGGCGGTGAGGCCGCGCAGCAGTCCGTCCCGGTCCGTGGCGAGGACCGCGCCACGTCGGTGGGCGTGGACCGCGGTCAGGCTTCGGTGGCAAAGATCCCGCAGTGCCTCCTCCGGGGCCGACTCGGCCTCCTCGCACAGCCGGTCGGCCGCCGCCGCGAGCGCGCCCGGGGAGTCTCCTGAGACCACGAGGGGTGGGGTGAGATGTTCCATGGTCGACCTCCGCTACTTGCCGGCGGACTTGCGCCAGCCCAGGTGCGTTGCCGGGTGGATCAGCAGGCGGGCCGGCTGCTCGCCGCGCAGCAGGACCTTTGCCAGCCGTCGTCGGATTTCCTTTTCGCCGATCGAGGGGTCCGCGCAGTAGACGTCGAGGGTGAACACAACGTCGCCGGCGGTGTTCTCGTGGGTCCAGGCCTCCGCGCCCAGGACGCCGGGGATCGTCTCCGCGAGTGCGCAGACCGATTTCAGGGAGACCTTCTCGCCGCGGCTGATCACATAGCTGGGGCGGCGGCTGCGGAAGAACAGATAGCCGTCGTCGTCCCTCTCGAAGAGGTCGCCCGTGCTGATCGAGGTGCTGGGGCCGCCGGCGGGAGGCTCGGGCTCGTCGCGGCGGCCGACCCGGCGGAGCATGCCCGTGTCCGTCTCGACGATCAGCTCGCCGGCCTTGTCACCGGCATCGGCTGTGCGCAGCCGGACCTGGACCCCGGGGAGCGGGAGTCCCACCGAGGCGTAGCGCCGGGGCGGCTCCAGGTGGGCGGCGAGGGTGGAGACGCGGGGACCGGCTTCGGTGAGCCCGTAGGTGAGGTACAGCTCCAGGCCCGCGTTGTGCTTCAGGACGTCCGCCACGGACGAGGCGGCGAACACGTCGCCCCCTACCGTCAAACGGCGCAGGGGTGCCGGGAGCCGCTCTCCCGCGCGGAGCCATGACTCGACCATCGTTGGTGTCAGCGAGGACACGGTGACCCCGTGTTCCTGGATGGTCCGGTGGTAGTGGGCGGGCGTGAACGGCGGTCCCGCGATGACCGCCCTGCCCCCTGTCACGAGGGCGGCGAGCAACTGGGCGACGAAGGCGTAGGAGTAGTGCATAGGCAGGCTGATCAGGACGCAGTCGGCGGCGCTCTGGCCGATCACCCGGGCGTGGCGGCCGGCGTTGCGCAGGAGCGAGTCGACGCGGTGCAGACAGCCGCTGAACACACCGGAGGTGCCCGAGGTGAGGAGGATGATCTCCCCGGGCCGGTACCGGAGGGTGTCCACGCCGCTCAGGCGGGCGAACCGGGCGAACCCGCCGAGGGTGCGCGGTGGTACGCCGGCGGGCGGTCCGGGCGGGACCCTCGGAGCGATCAGGGCGTCCGCACCGAGGGCCCGCGCCATCCGCTCGATACGGGACGGCGGCGCCGACGGCGGCAGGAGCACCGGGACCGCGCCCCGGACCAGCAGCGCGCACACCACGGTGACGAACGGAGCCCCGTTCGGCATCGCCACCATGACGGGCATTCCGGGTTCGATACCGAGTTGCTGGATCTCCCCCACCACGGTGTCGAACGGAGGGGGCCGGGTTCCCGGTCGGTCCACCTGGACGAGATCACGGAGAAAGTCCCGCACGACGCCGGACTCAAGGGTGAGGGCGGTGTCCACTTCAGCCTTCCTGTGTCCCCGTCAGCAGCCTGCTGGTGACGCGATGGCCCGAGGGGCCAACTCGATGGGAGGTGACGAGCACATGGGTCGCCGAGCCCTGACGCAACCATGCGCGGGCGACGGCGGCCGCCGGGGGCAGGCCCTTGTCCGGCGGCATCGACAGGGTCATGCTGGGCCCGCTGAAGCCCAGGAACTGCGAGGGGAGGCTGCACACCGAACCCGGGTTCGCCCCGGAGAACCGCAGCGGCGAGATGCGTCCCGCCGCGATCGTCGCGGCGATCGCGCGCATGGTGTACGTGGTGCAGTCGTCGCTGACGACGATGTGCCCCACGCTCTCCCGCGCCGAGTCGATGGCCTCCCGGTGTGCGTCGATCGCGTGTTGCACGGCCTCGAACACGAGCCAGGAGAGCGGGTCCGCGTAGAGGGAGGCCCTCTGTCTCGGCAGCACACCGGACAGGTCGGTCGCCTCGGCGACGCCTTCGCCGAGCACGGTCATGCCGTACGTGGTCAAGGTGGCCGCGTCAGTCATGGCGCCGCGCTTTCGGGACCCTGGAGGACGAGGCAGGTGTTGAAGCCGCCGAATCCGAGCGTCACGCTGATGCCCCAGCCCGGTTCGGCCTTCATGGGTCGCTCCATCGGGATCGGCAGGCCGAGCCTTGGCAGCGGGTCCCGTAGGGAGGGGACGGGGGGAACCGTCCCTGTCGCGAGGGCCTGGAGCAGGGCCACCGCCTCGATGGCGCCGGTCGCGCCGAGCGTGTGTCCGAACGCCCCCTTCGTCGCGAACGCGATCGGTGGGCGGGGTACGCCTGCGAAGAGCCGCGCGTAGGCCCGGGCCTCCACGTCGTCGTTCACCGGTGTCCCGGAGCCGTGCGCATTGACGACGGTGACGTCCTCCGGCGTGATGTCCGCGTCGCGCAGCGCGCGTTCGACGGCCAGGACGACGTTCGCGCCGGACGGATCGGGGGCCACGGCATTGACGGCGTCGTTCGACGATCCGGCGCCGGCGACGACGCCGTATGGGCGGGCTCCGCGGGCGCGGGCGCGCTCGGCCCGCTCCAGCACGAGGAACGCCGCTCCCTCGCCGAGGACTGTGCCGTTGCGGGCGGCATCGAAGGCACGAAGGCCGTCGGGGGACATCGTGCCGAGGTGTGAGTGGCCGAGGCGTTTGCCCAGGGTGAGTACGTCCGCCCCGCCGCACACGCAGACATCCGCGATGCCTTCCTCAAGGAAGGCGAGTCCGGCCAGGACGGCGTCGGAACCCGCGGAGCAGGCGGTGGTGACGGTGACCGGTTCCACCACGTATCCGGCGCCCCGTGCCGCCGTCGTGGACCAGTGGGACAGGGAGCGGGTTTCCGGCATCTCCAGGTGGGGGCCGTAGCTGGTGCCGAGGACGGGCAGGACACGCCGGTCGCCGGGGTCGATCCCCGCGTCCCGCAGGGCCTTTGACAGCGTGGCGCGGGTGATCCGCTGCTGGCGGTCCCACGCGGGCAGGTCCCTCCCGAGGTCGGGCACGGTCGCGGCGAGCATGCCGCGCAGCGGCAACGGGGACGGCACTTCGGTGATGCCGGAGGCGCCGGCCAGCAGCGACTCCCACACGGTGTCCACGTCGGAGCCCAGAGCGGTCGACCACGCCCTCCCCGTCACCCACACCTGGGACCCCGCGCTCACCACAACTGCTCCCCCAGATCCGTCACCTTGGTGCGGACCAGCGTGCCCCTGGTCATGGCGACGGGCTTGCCGGAGACCTCCGCCCGGCAGGCGAACGTCATGACGTCGCCGCGAAGCTTGTCGCAGGTGGTGTGGAAGACGATCTGGTCGCCGGGGACGACGACGCGGGTGAACCTGGCCTTGACCGATCCGATCAGGGTGATCTCATCGTCGGCGAGCGGCGAGGTCGACAACTGTGCGAGGATGATCGCCGACTGGGCGATCGCCTGCATCATGTGGCTGGCGGGAAAGATGGCACGCTCGGGAAAGTGGCCGGCGAGCGCGTCGATCTGCCCGGAAACAGCCATGAGGCTCTTTACGTATTTCCCGGGCTCGTAGTCCAGAATACGGTCGAGATAAACCATCGGATGGCGATGGCGCAACCAGCTCTTGAGTTCCGTGAACCCCATGGTCCGCGGTTCACGCGCCACCTCGGTGTTCGTTATCTCGGTCACTGGACGCTCGCCTCGTTCGGAAGAACCACTTGCCTGAGCGAAACCAACCGGGTCAAGGTCCGGACCGAGGAGAAGTGCTCCGGGACGAAGTCCTCGTCCGAGATGGTGATGCCGAAGACGTATTCGCACTGGGTGCGGAGTTCGATGAATCCGAGCGAGTCAAGTCCGAGAACATCCCGAAAATTGTCGTCCAGACCGATCTCGGACGGCGGAACAGTGATGAAGAGATCGTCGACCAGGATGTGCTTGATGGTCGATTCGATGTTCGTCATAGGGGGTCTCCTGTAGTGGCGAAAGGGGCCGCCCTGCGGAGGCAATGCGACCATACAAGGGCCACAGAACGAAGGTCGACTAGGAAAACCCGTAGTCTCCGCGTTTGGGTTGGCGTCAGCTGCATGACACCGCTTCAAGGTGACGCTGAGTGATGCTTCAGAGGCGTTGAACATCGACGAAACCTGTACCGATACGGCGCGACGCTGCTGCTGGGGCTGGGGGTGACCAGGACGGAGGAGGCCGGGGTGGGTCCGATCGTGCGGCATCGAGAGGGGAGCAACCGCGTGATCAAGCCCGAAGCCCGCAAGGCCTTCGGCGCCGAAGCCGAAGAAGCCAACGTCTACAGTCACACTGCGCAACCATCCGATGAGCCCGCGGCAAGCTGACTCGCCACCAAATTCGATGACCCGGACAAGGGCGTTAGGCCTTGGCACGGCACCGGACCGGACCAGCACGAGAGCACCGCGGCGGTGAACACGATTTAACAAATCTGAAATGGAGCCGTGGTCCACAGCGGTGTAATAATCAGCGCGCAGGGCCAAGCGTTCACTCCCAACATCGGCTCGAACATCGTCGTCGGGTACTGAGGCCCCGAGCGAGCAGGACTTCACCCCTCAGCGATACAACAGCCCATAACGGTTCGGTCCGCCCCGTCCGTGAGCACTCGTCACCAGAGCCCCGCAGCCCGGGTGCGCAGACGTGAACGCCCACGGGATCCGGACGGCTTTCCCCACCCCGTCCGACCGATGGAGAACGGGGTTCACCACACGACCCTGTCAGTCCCGCCTGACGGAAGAGAAAAGGACGCCCCCGCACAGGGCCAACGTCGCTCAGTCATGACGCTCCGGCCTCACCTCCGTGAGGCGTTCGTGCAGGTCATCTTCGCTTGGAGACTTATTCGAGCGACGTTGCGCACAGGGCAGTCCACCGGCGCTGGCCGAACGCGGCTCACCCGGGTCCTTCCGGCCCCCCGAAAGAGGTACTACTGCCTTGTCCACCCTGCCCAAGGCCACGATTCCGGAGCCACGCGCAGAGCCCGTCGCGGCGAAATCCGGGGACCCGTCGACACCAGCGCCCCCGCCGGCAGTCACCGCGGCACTCGGCATCGTCCATCTCGACACCGGCCTCCGGGTCGTGGAGACGAACAAGGCGTTCTGCGAGCAGTTCGGGCTCGTACTCGCGGAGGTGACGGGGAAACCCCTGTCACGGTTCTTCCGTCCGACGGCCGTGGCGAGCCTGGAGGAACACTTCTCCCAGCTCGTCGACGGGCGGTGCGGTGACTTCAGCATCCGCCTGATGCTCGACGCGAACCTCACGGACAGGGACTGCCTGGTCACGGGCATCGCGCCCAACACCGTCCCGCACGTCTGCCGCACCGACTGTGCCGCGATCGCGCTCATCCTCCCGGACACCGTCCACAGCCCCCCGCTCACACCGGCCGCAGCGCCCGTGGCGCTCGGGGAGGTGCCCGCACGCATCCTGGAAGGCGTGGCCGCCGGGCTGTCCACCCAGCAGTTGGCCCCACGGCTCGGCCTCAGCAGCCACGGTGTCGAGTACCACATCAGCGCGATGCTGAGGAAACTGAAAGCCCCCACCCGGTCCGCGCTCGTCGCCCGCGCCTACGCGCTGGACATCCTCGTCCCGCACTGCTGGCCGCCTCGGGTCAGGCCCCAGCAGATGATGCGGTTCCCGGTCGGCAGGTCCGCCTGTGCCACCTCGGCTCCCGCGCCCGCGGACCGCGCCCGGGTGCTGGCTCCCCGCCCGTGCGACGACCTCGTCGACGCACGACGGCCCGCACCGGTGCGCGCAGCCAACAGCCACCACCCTGAAACGGAATGCGCATGAGCCGAACACGCCCCCGTCCCCCCTCCCACCAGTGCCGTACGGCACTGCGCTCCACCGCCGTCGGAGCGCGGGCCCAGCACGAGCGCCGAGCGAACGGAACTGGTCATGGCCACTGACACCCACCGGGCGGACATCGACGTGATGGCCGCCGGGGCCGAGGCGGTGAGCCGCAACGCCGACATCATCAGCGAACGAGAACAGGCGGCCCTGCGCGCCGCGACCGTACTCGTGGCGGGATGCGGCGGCGGTGGCGCCGTCGTCGAACCACTGGCCCGGCTCGGTGTGCTGCGCTTCCGGCTCGCCGACCCCGACCGCTTCGACGTCTCGAACCTGAACCGGCAGGCCTGCGTACAGGCCGACCTGGGCCGTTCGAAGCCCGAGGCGATCGCCGACCGGATTCGCGCTCTCAACCCCTCGGCCGAAGTGACCGTCTACCCGCAGGGGCTGACCCTGGAGAACCTCGACGAGGCACTCGACGGCTCCCACATCGTCTTCGACGGCATCGACCCGACGATGTCGTCCTGGGTCAAGTACCAGCTGCACGAGCGGGCCGCCCGGCTCGGCATCCCCGTCCTGGCGGGTATGGACTTCGGTGGGAAACCGACCCTGTACGTCTTCGACTACCGGCGCAACCCGGTGCCGTTCTACGGCAGGGCGAGCGCGGAGGCGCACCGCGAGAACCGTCTGTGGGAATCGTTGCGGTGGATCGGCAGGACCCAGGTCCCCAGCGACTTCCTGGCCGTGCAGACCGACCGGCGCGTCAACGGGGGCGCCTGGCCGCAGATCGGCTACTGCCTCCTCGGCCTGGCCACACTGACCGCCAGAACGGTCGTGGACCTGCTCATGAACCGCAGGACACGGGACGTCGTCACCATGGACGTGCATGCCGCGGTCATGCCCCGCCCGGCCGCCCTGCTGCACCGGGCGCGGCTGCCGGTGGAGATCGTACGGTCCCGACGGGCGCTACGCGCCGCCTCCCGGCGCGGTCCCTTCCGGCCCTCGGCCGCGCCACAGCCCCCGCGCCCGCTGCCGGAGCGGCTCGCCACCGTGCTGGACGGCGCCCGGCTCGCCCCTTCCGCCTTCAACGCCCAGCCGTGGGCGTTCGAACTCCTCGACGACCGCACGGTCCGGCTGGCGCACGACCCGCAGCGCTGGCCCGCCGCCGTCCGGGACCCGCTGGGCTGGGCGGAGAGCCTCGGCTGCGCTCTGGGATCCATGGCCTACCTGGCGCACGGCGAGTGGGAGGCCTCGACCTCGTCGGATCGGCCAGCCGACGAGGACGGGACGCCCGCGTTCGTCGGCCGGTTCCACTGCGAACGCCTCCGCGACGACGTCCTCGTTCGGCAGGGCGCGCTCGGCCTGCGCTCCACCCACCGGGAGGGCCTGCTGCGCACCCCTCTCGACACGGCGACGGCGAAGCGGATCGAACTGCTGTGCGCCGAGCGGAACCTCTCCCTGGAGACGGTGACCGGCCCCACCGCCCTGGCCCGGCTCGCCCGGACCGAGCTCGACTCAGCCATGGCCGCCGCCCCGGCGTCGGACGCCCAACTCCGGGCCTGGCTGCGGGAACGCGCACGGAACGACAGCGGCCGCCGTTCCTTCGGGGACCCGCGCGACCTCCTCGACCGCTCGGGGGCGACCGGCGTGGTCGCCCGCGCCATCGACAGCGAGGCGGTACCGCGGGCGCTGGTCCGCCAACTGGCCTCAGCGGCGGCCGGCGGTCGGGCACGGAGGCTGCGCGACTGCGGGGCCGTGCTCGTCCTGCGCGGTCCGCGCCGGACCGTCGCCGACCGCCTCGAAGCGGGAGCCACGCTGATGCACATCTGGCTCGCACTGACCGAGGCCGGATACGCGGCCCAGCCGCTGGGCGCCGAGTTCGGTCGCCCGGCGGCCGGACTCGGCCCCGACGGGGACAACGAGGTCCTGACGGTCCTGCGCACCGGACGGGCCACGACCACCCCGCTCCGCCAGGGCGCGCGCTGCCCGATCGAGGACTCCGTCCGGTGGGCTGGATAGCCCCCCAGCCCCGGGCAGTCACCGGAGCTTGTCCCGCGCGGAAATACGATTCTGGGCCTAACCTCAAAGGACGGCCCCGATCAACCAAACCGGCACGTCGAACGTCGTCCCGTCGACCGCCATCAGCCGCCAACGCCCGTACCACGCACCAGTGGTGGAATCGGTCGCCATTGGCCGGGCGGTCTGCTCGAACAGGGCCTTCAGCGGCTCTGGTCCGAGCTTGACCCGGGCCCGGGAGATCGCCGTGGAGCTGTTGATCCTGGCCCGGCGCTACGACGCCCTCGAGCCCCTGCTGGAGGAGCGGCTCGAGGACGTGATCGAGCTCCTCGGCTTCGGCGATCCGCTGGTGCGTGCACTCGCCGCCCGCCGGGCGTTGGTCGACCTGAAACAGCCGCGGCTTCGGGCCATGGACCTGCTGGTCGACGAACACACCCGAGCCGCCGTGCAGGAAGCGGTGTTCTTCGCCGCCGCGAACCTCCTCGACCTCGAAGTCGACCTGCTCTTCCAAGAAGGCGAAGGACAAGGCCGTCAGGGCCGGCCTCAAGCGCGCTGTCCCACCGCCGGACATCGTGCACCGCAAGGCCGAGTGCGCACTTCGCGACCACCCCTCGCTCGGCCGGTGGCTCAAGCAGTCCCCGACCGGACGGCTCTCCATCGACCGCGCCAAGGTCAAGACCGAGGCCAACCTCGACGGCAAGTACCTCCTGGCTACCTCCGACCCGGACCTGACCGCCGAGGACGTCGCCCTTGGCTACAAGAACCTCCTGGAAGCCGAACGGGCCTTCCGCACCATGAAGTCGACCTTGTATCTACGGCCGGTCTACCACCGCGTGGATGACCGGATCCGCGCTCACGTGCTGCTGTGCTGGCTGGCCCTGCTGCTGATCCGCGTGGCCGAACGCCGCACCGACACCACCTGGCGGACCATCAGAACCGAACTCCAGAGGCTCCACCAGGTCACCCTCGCCGGGCCCGCCGGACGCCTCCAGCAAACTACCGACACCACCGAGGCCCAGGTCCGAATCTTCCGGGACTGCGGCGTCCCGATGCCACCAAAGATGAGCGGCCTCGCGCCTGCCGAATAGCCCCTGACCTGGCCAAACATCCACCAGAGCCGTGGACACACGACCCCGGCGGGCCATCACGCCCGAACCCGCAGGTCACCCCCGAAATCCGGCCCAGTTATGTGCCCACACACTGTCGAACTCGGGGGGGCGGATGGAAACGGTACTGGTAGGAGCGGACAGGTTCGTGGCACACAACGCAAATCCGGCGGTCGCCATCGAATACGGACCAGCCGTTTCCCCTCTTGCGCCAGGGCTTCCGTCCGGCCTGTGCTCTTCAAGTTGGCATCGCTCATTTGCTCTTGTCCCGCTTGGCGGCGGTCAGCGCCTGGGCGTCGACCTCGCGGTCCCGGTCCACCAGCACGGGCGCGCTCCGGGACGTCGTCGGCTGCGTCGCGGACGTAGCCGCACGGCCAGGCTGCCGTGACCTCTTCGCTGGCCGCCTCTGGCTGCCCAGTCCTACGGGTGGGGCTCAGCCGTGCCGGTGGGTGTCCTGGATGTGCCCGCTGGTGTCGGCCTTCAAATAGCCGGAGCCGTAAGCATCCGACAGGTAGATGCTGATAAGCGGCTCGTCACTGAAGCGGTCGGGGCCCTCCAGCATGATGTAGCGGCCGGTCGGATGTGGGACGTTCAGCGTGTCCTGCGCCTTCTGGAGAAGTCCGGGGAGGCAGTCCCAATTGACGCTGTTCAGGTCGACGGGCTTGTCGCCGGAGCTGACGGTGCCTTCAGGCCGGTGGGTGCCCGCCCCTTTGCTGTAGCTGAACTGGTCGTACAGGTGCGGGTTCGCGGCCGTCGGCACGTCGGACTCCGCGTGGGTCGAGTAGACGGAAAGGCTGAGGGCCTTGATGGTGTTCAACTGCTGCTGCTGTGAGGCGATGACCTCGCGCACTCCCTGAGGGGTCAGCAGGCCCGCTCCTGCAGGGGACTGGACCGCCCCTGGCCGGCAGTCCACCGCGTCGGGCGCGAACATGCCCGTGCTCCAGACCGTCACACCGGCCACAGTCACCAGGACGACAGCGACCGACGACAGGACGAGGACCCGGCGGCGAGTACGAGCCTTCGCCGCGGGCTTCTCGTTCTCCTGGGCCGCCTTGCCCAGCCGAGCCTCCCGCCGCTTGCGCAGAGCCGCCATTTCGGCGGACCGTTCGGAGTCGCTCCGGTGTGGGGACTTCTCCGCCCCGCGGGCTTTCGGACCATCGCTCTTCGTACCGCGGGCTTTCGGTCTGTCCTCGTGCGGGTGGCGCCCGGACGGCGGGGCGTCCTGCGGAACGGCGTCCTGAGGCTCCGGTGCGAGGTGCTTGTTCAGGTGGACCGTCGGGCCGGGCTTGACCATGCTGACATTCGGCCCGGATCTTCGCGGGTCCGCTTGGCGGGCCTTCTGAGCGACGGCCAGCAGGCGGTCGAAGCGCGCGATACCCGGCCGCTGCGCCGGGTCCTTGGCGAGAGCCTCTGCCAGGAGCGGTGCGAGCGCACCCGCGCGGACCGGGTCCGGGAGGGGCTCCTGCAGGACGGCGGCGACGGTGGCGAAGTCGTTCGCACGCCGGTAGGGGTGGTGCCCCTCGACGGCGACGTACAGCACCATGCTCAGTGCCCACAGGTCTGCGGACGGGCCGGGCTCCCCGCTCCGCAGGCGTTCGGGGGCCAGGTAGTCGGGGGCCGTGTAGCCGGGCTCCGCGAGTGCCGTCCCAGCCGCGTCATTCAGGGCGGCGATGCCGAAGCCGGAGAGGACCGGCGTACCGTCGGGGCGGATGAGGACGTTGCCGGGCCGCAGATCACCGTAGTGCAACCCCAGGCCGTGCGCGGCGCGCAGCCCGGCCAGGATCCCCCGCCCGATCCCGGCCGCCTCGGGCACTTCCAACGGTCCGTCGGACAGCTGCTCGGCAAGGCTGCGTCCGGTCACCAGCTCCGTCACGAGCCAGGGGTGCTCGCCGCTGTCCACGACACACTGCACCGCGGCGATGCTGGGGTGCTGCAGGCGCATCAGCTCCTGTACCCTCCGCAGGACCTGCTCACGCCACCGGTCCCGCTCCGCCCGCCCGGTCGGCGAGGAGTCGGCGGGACGGAGCTCGCGAAGCACGACCTCCTTCTCGAGCAGCGTCTCCCGTGCCCGCCAGACCACCGCTCCCGCAGCGGCGCCTTCCAGCGGTTCCAGCAGTTCATAGCGTCCATCGATGAGCCGGCGGTGCGGCCCCGCAGTAGTCATGCCCGGCATCGTAGGAGGTACCGGCTGGTTCACCATCACTCGGACGGATAACAGTTGCGTCGGGAGATGGCCGATTGCTCGAACCTCGGGTGGCCCGAATCCTCGTCTTCCTGCCGCCGGACCTCGGCCCGTCCCACCCGACTGCCGACTGCCGCCGGGGTGATTCCACGGCGGCGGAGGATGCGGCGGTGCGGGTCCGGCCGTAGCACCGCCAAGGTGATGCCGCCGGCGATATCTGACTGATCGTCAAGTCATGTTCCAGCAACAGTCGTTCACAGAACGAGCCGTTCGAGCTGCGCAGCGACCCGGCGTTTATTCCGTGTAAACAGCCGCGCCGCACTCTGGTCACATGCGAAGCGCCGACCGGCGCAGCGCACGACGAGATGGGGGATTCGCCGTGAAGAAGATTGTCACCGGCAAGAAGATCGCGGTCCGCAAGCCGGGTGCGGTTCGGCTGACCGCGATGTGCACCAACTACGGCTACGGCAACTGCTGCTGCCTCTGACAGCGGCCGTCCGGCGGGCCGGGAGCGTGGAGCGCTCCCGGCCCGCCGGACGGGGCCGGACCCGCCGAAGGACAGGGGCACCCCGATGGTGAACGACGCACCGCTCCGCTTCCACCGGCTGACCTACCTCGACCAGGGGGACGAGGTGGTGGTCGGACGCACCGACATCGACTCCTACGGGGCGTTCCCGCCCGACGGGGCCGCGCTGCTCCGCCGTCTGGAGAGCGGCGCCGCCCCGCAGGACGCCGCGGGCTGGTACCGCGCCGAGTTCGGCGAGGAGGTGGACCTCGACGACTTCCTCGACACCCTGCGCGAACTCGACTTCCTGCTCGGCGACGAGCAGGAACAGGACACCGAACGACTCCCGCACCGCACCGTCCCGTTGCAGCGCCTCGGCCGCGCACTGTTCTCCCCGCCCGCGTGGCTGGGATACGCCGCGCTGCTGGCCGCCGCCGTCCTCGCCTGCCTGGACCGGCCGGCGCTGCTTCCGCGTCCGGGCAATCTGTTCTTCAGCCCGTACGCGCTGCTGGTACAGCTGGTGGTGTTCGTCAGCCAGCCGGTGTTCATGCTGGTGCACGAGTACGGGCATGTGCTGGCGGGCCGCCGGCTGGGGCTGCGCACCACGCTGCGGATCAGCCGCCGACTGTACTTCCTCGCCTTCGAGACCGCCCTGGACGGCCTGGTGGTGCTCCCCAGGCGGAGCCGCCTGCTGCCGGTACTGGCCGGGATGCTGGTGGACGTGCTCGGCATGGCCGCGCTGACGGTGGCCGCCTGGACGAGCTGCGCACCGGACGGCACGCCGAGCACCGCCGGACGGGTCTGCCTGGCGCTGGCGTTCACGGCGATCCCGCGGCTGCTGGCCCAGTTCTACTTCTTCCTGCGCACCGACCTGTACCACCTGGCCGTCGTCGTGCTCGGCGGCAGCGACCCGCACGGCACGGCCCGCGCGTACGTCGCCAACCGGCTGAACCGGCTGCGCGGGCGTACCGACCGGCTGACCGACGAGAGCCGCTGGCACCCGAAGGACGCCGCCGCCGTGCGCTGGTACGCCCCGGCGTACCTGCTCGGGTACGCCGCCATGACGGTGATGCTCGTGACCGTGGTGGTGCCGGTCGGCTGGCGGTTCGCCGGTTCGGCGCTGGCGACGGTGCGGGACGGCTCGGTGCCGTTCACCCGGCTCGCGGACGCGGCGTTCGCCCTGGCCATGGTCGGGGTGCAGCTGCTCGCAGTGGCGTACGGCGCCTGGCGGGCCTGGCGGCGACGCCGGGCCGCATCCGAAACGAGCATGACCATCAGCACCAGCACCAGCACCAGCACCAGCACCAGCACCAGCACCAGCACGAACGAGTCGTCACACCAAGGGGGAGCCCATGTCCGGCCCGTCTGACCGTCCGCCGTCCGCCGCGCAGTACCCGCCGTCCGCCGCGCAGCGCCCGCACCACTGGCTGGTCGCGCCCGACGAGAGCGCCGCCCGCGCCCTGGTCGCCGACACACTGGCCGAACCGGGCATGCCGCCGCTGCTCGCCGAACTCGACGCGCACCGCCGGCTGCGCGGACCGTTCACCGCCGCCGGCGCGCTGATGCGCCGGCTGGTACCGGCGGTACTGGCCGCCGACCCGGAGCCGGCCATCCGGCACGACATCGAAATCCTCGCCGCCGCACCGGAGTTGCGCGAAGTACTGCCGTGCCGCCGGGAGACGCTGACCTCGCTGACCGCGCCGCAGAAGCGCACCCGGTACTACCCGTACATCCGCACCACCCGGATCGCGCACGGGCTGATCGACTTCCAGACCGCGGTGCTCGACGCCCCGGCGACCCTGGTGGTGCGGCACGCCGAGCACGCCGACCGGACGGACGCCGACTGGCTGGCCCTGCTGCTGCGCCGCGCCGACCCCGAGCGCCTACGGATCGTGGTATGCACCGCGGGCACGGACGTCCCGCAGCCGCTGGCCGACGCACTCGCCGCCCACACCACCCGCCGCGAGGCGCCCGCCACACCCCTCGGACCGCTGCCCGCCGACCCGGCCGCCCGCCGGGAGCTGGCCGCCGGCTGGGTCGCCGCCGACCGCAGCACCGACGACCCGGCGGCCGCCGCCTGCTACGCCGAACTGGAGCCTGCCGAGCGGGCCCGGCTGCACGAGGCCCGGGCCGAGGAACTGGCCGCCGCCGCCCGGGACGGCGAGTCCTCGCTGCTGCGCGGACCGCTCGCCCACCACCGGGCGCTGGGCGCCGACCCGGCCGGCGCGGGCGCGCTCGCCCTGCAGAACGCCATGCAGGAATGCCTGTTGGAGGGCTTCTACGACGCCCTGGTCGAACTCGGCCCGCTCGCCCACGCCGTGCTCGACTGGCAGACCCGCCCCGAGGACTGCTGGCTGGTCACCGCCCGGACGACCATCGCCTACAGCGTGATGGGCGACCGCGCCGACGACGCCCTGGCGCTGTACGACGACGCCTGCGCGAGCACCGCGCTGCCCGCCGTCCACATGTCGGCGGCGTACGGCCGCGCCATGGTCTACACCCGCTACCTGGAGCCCGAGCGGCGCGACCACCGCAAGGCGAAGGCGTGGGTGAACACCGCGGTCGCGCTCTCCCGCCTCGCCGACACCGACGCCCGGCGCGCCTACAACCGGACCTTCAACGAGAACGGCCTGGCGCTGATCGAGATGCACCTCGGCGACCCGGTGCGCGCCCTCGAACTGGTCGAGGCGGGCATCGAGCGGATGGACGGCGCCCTCGACGCCGAGGACCAGGGCCAGCACCGCTCGGTCCTCGAGTACAACCGGGCCCAGCTGCTGGCCCGCCTGGTCGGCCCGGAGGCCGGCGCCGCCGCGTACGACCGGGTGATCGCGCAGGACCCGCACCACAGCGAGTACTACTTCGAACGCGCCGTGCTGCTGCGCAAGTTGGGCCGCGAAACGGAGGCGCTCGCCGACTACGAGCACGCCATCCGGACCTCCCCGCCCTACCCCGAGGCGGTCTACAACCGGGCCGACCTTCGGCTCGAACTCGGCGACCTGGACGGGGCGTTGAGCGACTTCGACCGGGTGCTCGAGCTGGACCCGGAGTTCCTGGACGCGTACGTCAACCGGGCCGGGCTGCGCTACTCGCTCGGCGACCTGCCGGGCACCGCGAGCGACGTCGCCGAGGGCCTGGTCCGCGAGGCCGGACAGCCGCACCTGCTCGCGCTGCGCGGCCTGCTCGCCCAGGACGACGACCGCCCCGAGGACGCCCGCGCCGACCTTCGGGCCGCGCTCGCCCGCGACCCCGAACTGCCCGCCGCCTGGGCCGCGCTCGGTGTCCTGGCGTACGAGCGGGACGAGGCCGAGGAGTCCGTGCGCTGCTTCGACCGCTCGCTCCACCTGGACGAGGACCCGGTGGTCCGCGCCAACCGGGCGCTCGCCCACGAGAGTTCCGGCAACTGGAGGGCCGCCGCCGCGGACTACGCGGCCGCGATGGACCTGCTGCTGCCCGAGATCGCGGCGGCCCAGGACGAGGCGGACGCGGCGGAGGTGGTGGCGGAGCTGTCCAGGCTCCGCGAGCGACGCGCCGAGTGCGCCGTTCTCGGCGCGAGCTGACGAAGTGAGACATCCGGTCGGCGGCCGCCGCCGACCGGACGGCGTCCGAACCCAGCCGTCCCGGAAGGCAGTCATGGCCATCGTCCTCGCCCTCTCGGGCAGCCCGTCACCCGCCTCGCGGACCGCCCGGCTGGCCGAGCTTGCCGCCGCCGACCTGCGCGCCCGGGGCCACCGCGTGCACACCCTCGCACTGCGCGACCTGCCCGCCGGGCCGCTGCTCGCCGCACAGGGCACGGACCCGGCGATCGCCCGCGCGGTGCGCCTGGTCGCCGAGGCGGACGCCCTGGTGGTCGCCACCCCGATCTACCAGGCCGCGTACTCGGGCCTGCTGAAGGTCTTCCTCGACCTGCTGCCCAGGCACGCGCTGGACGGGAAGACCGTGCTGCCACTGGCCACCGGCGGCTCGGCCGCCCATGTGCTGGCGCTGGACTACGCGTTGCGCCCGGTGCTGACCACGCTCGGCGCACAGGTCGCACAGGGCCGTTACGTGCTTGACCACGAGCTGGGCGCGACTGCGGACGGCCCGGCGCTGCCGGCCGCCGACAGCGCCGACGCGCTGGCCGACGCGGTAGCCCGCTTCGCCTCCGCACTTCCCCGCCTGCGGGGCGGCACGTGGAACCCCGCATTGTTATCGTCTGCCTGACGATAACAATCTCTATGCTCGGTACGCCCGGCCGATCCCCGACGGGCCGCGGTCCGTAGCGACCGGCGCCTCGGCGGACGCCTCCACACGGAGCGCCTGGAGTCGATCGTTACGCCAGCCCAACGACCCGCTGGACCGTTTGTCGGGCTGCACTTACGAAGTGCCCCAGGTCGACGACGCCGTCCTGCCCCTGACCATGGACGGCAGGCCCTACCGGCCCAGATCACCGGTGGATCCGGGCTGAGGTTCCGTCATCACGCATTCGACTCGCAGGGGAAGATCCCGTCATGGCCAAGCAGGCCTTCGTGCGCACCAAGCCGCACCTCAACATCGGCACCATGGGTCACGTCGACCACGGCAAGACCACCCTCACCGCCGCCATCACCAAGGGCCTCGCCGAGCGCGGCGGCGGCTCGTTCGTCCCCTTCGACCGGATCGACCGCGCCCCGGAGGAGGCCGCCCGCGGCAGCAAATCAACTCACGCTGATGGCGTACAGCTTGTCCCTCAGATATACGGAGGAGTCCACTGGCGCGTGCGCCACGGGGCCGGCGATCGGGACGACCATGGTGTGGGGGTCGCACTCGTAGAAGTAGACCAGGGACATCAGGTCCTCATCCGGGGTGTCGGGGGACGGCGGGAGGACCCGGTGGCGGCCGGAGCGCCAGCGGCCGCCGGTCCAACGGGCCATCAGGTCACCGATGTTGACGGTAAGTGCCACCGGGTCGTACGGGGCATCCTCCCAGCCTTCGCCGCCGTCCTCGGGGTCGATCCAGACCTGTAGCCCGCCCTTGCCCTGCTGGCGGTCCAGCAGGGTGACCGTGCCGAAGTCGGTGTGCGGGCCGATCCGGAACTGGCCGGGGAGGGGCTCGCCCACCAGACCCGTGCCCGGGTACCAGTTGATGTTCAGGGTGTACGTCGGGTGCGTGGTGTGCGCGGTGAAGAAGTCCGCGCCCTGGCCCAGCGCGGTGCCGAGCAGCCGGAGCACCTCGTCGGCGACGGAGCGCATCCGCGCCAGGTAGTCCTCTACGATCGGCTGCAACTGCGGTACTTCGACCTGCGGCCAGCGATTCGGCTGGAACCAGAAGGCGTCGATCTCGGCTTCGCCGATCGGCTGATCCGCTCCGACCGTCCAGGACTCCTTGAGATCCGGCGGGGTCGGAGTGCCTTCCGAGTAGCCGTTGGCCTCGGCGCCCTTGGCCAGCCAGCCGCGGCCGCCGACGCTCACCGCGTAGCGTTGCTTCACCTCCGCAGGCAGCGCGAAGAACGAGTGGGCGGCCTGCCGGACCTCCTCCCGGATCTCGAGGCCGACGCCGTGTCCGGTGATCAGCAGGAAGCCGGCCTGGCTGAGCGCGGCGTCCACGGCATCGGCGGTACGGGCCCGGGCCGCCGGGTCATCGGAGAGCCAGAGGGCGAGGTCGATCACGGGGATGCGAGAGGACATGGTGCTCCAAAGGGTAGGAACGGGATCACTCGCCGATGTCCTCGTACCAGAGGTCGGGCCGGGTAGCGATGAATTCCCGCATCAGTGCGATGCATTCGGCGTCGTCGAGGACGGTGATTCGTACCCCGTGCTCGGCGAGCCAGTCGTGGCCGCCGTGGAAGGTCCTCGCCTCCCCGATGATCACCTGCCCGATGCCGAACTGCCGGACCAGGCCAGAGCAGTACCAGCAGGGCGACAGCGTGGTGACCATCGTGGTCCGGCCGTATCCGCGCAGTCGGCCCGCCGCCCGGAAGGCGGCGGTCTCCGCATGCGTGGACGGATCACCGTCCTGGACGCGGCGATTGTGGCCGCGTCCCAGCAGTCCCCCGTCCGGGCCGAAGAGCGCGGCGCCGATCGGGATACCACCCTCGCGCAGACCCAGACGGGCCTCCGCGAGGGCGACGGACAGGAGATCAGCAGGAACGGGCAGGTCAGTCATGAGCCCACTGTCCACCGATTCAGCCGACGACGGCAACGGGCGCGCCGGTCACCGGTGTCCGGACGAGACCGGGCACCCGGCGCAGCACCAGGTAGAGCAGCACGGCGATAGTGAAGCCCGCTGCGAAGGCGAGGTCACCGATGTCCGGGTACTGCTTGGCGACCAGTCCGCCGTAGTCCGTCTGGTTGGAGAAGAGCCAGACGCCGAGCGCCGTGCCCACGGCCATCGCGATCGGCGCGGCCCAGTTGCGGTACGTGGTGTCCTGGAGCAGCGCGGCGGTGTCCGCGTCGGAGCGGGCGCGGCTGAGGAAGCGGTCCAGGAAGGTGACGCCCAGCCAGGGGCCGATCCAGTAACTGATGACGAGCAGGAAGTTCTCGTATTTGGTACCGGAGTTGCCGAGCCCGCTGCAGGCGACCAGGGTGCCGACGATGCCGAAGACCAGGGCGACCACAGCGCGGTTCATCCGGGCCGTGAGCCCCCGGCCGATCGCGACGAAGGAGAGCGACCCCGAGTAGATGTTCAGCGCGTTGGCGGCGATTCCGCCCAGCGCGATGGCGAGCAGGGTGAGGTCAGCCAGCCAGCCCGGGAGGGAGTAGGTGAACGCTCCGGTGAGGGAGAGCTTGGACGCGATGCCGTCCGGGATCAGCACGGTCGAGGAGGCCGCGCCGATGATCTCCAGAAAGGCGCAGGAGACGAAGACGCCGACCGCCGGCCACAAGGCGGTCTTCCATCGCGCGGTGGTGGCCGGGAGGTAGCGGGTGTAGTCCGCGGCGTACGGGTTCCAACCGGCGGCGTAGCCGAAGGCGGCGCCCGCGGCGAGCCAGAACGCGCCGGGGGCGGCGTGCGCGCCGGTCGCGGAGCCCGGGCGGGAGTTACCGAGGATGACCGCGGCGGCGGCCACGAATACCAGGGTCAGTACCGGGAAGGTGTACTTCTCGGCTGACCGCTTTGCGCAGCACCATCGTGCAGCCGGGACTGGTCCACTTCAGGCTGTCCGCCGCCCGTGTTTTCCGCCTGCTGGACCTGCTCGTCCCTTGAGCTTTCCGAAGGCGAGGGGCCCGCGGCGCGGCGATAATGAAGGCGCGGCGACATTTGAGGCAAGGGCCTCGCGCGTCCCCGAGTGCGAGCACGCCGCCGGATCCGTCATGGCCGTTCCTGCAAAGCACCAGTCGCACCAGTCCCGTCCCGAGGAACACGATGTCGTGATCGTGGGCGCCGGGCAGGCGGGCCTGTCGATCGCGCACGAGCTCGCGCAGGCGGATGTCGAGCACGTCGTGCTTGAGCGCGGTCGCGTGGCACAGAGCTGGCGGCGGCGCTGGGACAGCTTCTGTCTGGTGATCCCCAACTGGACGGTCCGGCTCCCCGGCGCGCCTTACACCGGATCCGACCAGGACGGCTTCATGGCGCGTGACGCGATCGTCGACCATCTCGTGCGCTACGCCGCCGACGGACGGGCGCCGGTGCGCGAGGGCGTCGAGGTGACCCGCGTCAACGCCGACCCCGACGGCGGCTTCCGGCTCGCCAGCTCGGACGGCCTGTTGCGCGCCCGGAAACTGGTGCTGGCCTCCGGCGGCTACCAGCGACCGCACCGCCCGGCAGGCTGGCGTTCGTTGCCGCCCTCGGTCATCGTCTTCGACGCGGAGGACTACACCCGTCCGCAGGCCCTGCCGCCGGGCGGGGTGCTGGTCGTCGGCAGTGGTCAGACCGGGTGCCAGCTCGCCGAAGAGCTGGTCGAGACCGGACGCCGGGTACACCTGGCCTGCGGTCGCGCGCCCTGGATCCCCCGGCGCGTCGAGGGGCGGGACATCATCTCCTGGCTGGTCGAGGAGACGCCATTCTTCGTCACCAAGGTTGGCGACCTACCCGACCTCGGCATGAGGCTGCTCGCCAACCTGCAGTGCAGCGGCCGCGACGGCGGTCACGACCTCAACTACCGCACCCTGCAGGCGCTGGGAGTCACACTCGCTGGGCATTTCCTCGGCGCCGACGACGGCCGCGTGCACTTTGCTGACGACCTGCCGAACTCCGTCGCCTTCGGCGACGCGCGCCACGCCGAGATCGACGCGCTGCTGACGTCCTGCCTGGCCAAGCGCGGAAAGCGGGCCCCGCAGTTGCCGCCGCCACCACCGTTCGCGGCGGAGCCGGTGACCGAGCTGGACCTCGACGGCGTCGGCGCGATCGTCTTCACCTCCGGCTACCGTCCGGACTTCGCGAGGTGGGTGGACTTCCCGGAGGCCTTCGACGCGACGGGCTTCCCGCTCCAGACCGACGGCTGCAGCACGGTCGTCCCGGGGCTGCACTTCATGGGCGTGCACTGGCAGCGGACTAGGCAGTCCGCGACCTTCCTCGGCGTCGCCGAGGATGCGGCCGTGCTGGCGGAACGGCTGACCGGCCGGGCCGCTCCGGGACGGTAGCGTGTCCGCGGAGAACCGGCGGCGTCCGCGCCGGACGGCCCTCTACACTGTCGAGTCCACCGAATTCAGCTCCCCCTCCCCGCTCGTCCGGGGTGGCTCTGTACTTGATCAAGGTCGGTAACCGACCCGGCATCTCCTCCCCGGATGTCAGGGGTTGCTCCGCCGAGCCGGGCACCCTGAACGTCGACGCCCGTCTCCGCCCCGCCCGCCGGGGTTGCTCCGGTCAATGACGGCTACCTCGGGTGGACGTCGATCTCCTCCCCGCACGCCCGGGGTTGCTCCAGTTGTGATCCGTGTGTTGGTTGCTGCCGTAGGTTCTCACCCGCACACCTCTGCTTGATCTCATCGGCCACGCGACTTCGACCGGATGGGCGCTGCACCCCAGCCCACTCAAAGAATTTGAAGCACGACTCGTCACTGCACGACCACCGGCACCCCGGACCGTGGCCGGCTGGATCCTCAGCGGCCCCGAAACTCTGCCTGGCGGTAGCGGCGCCGAACGGCCGGTGACGTGGTGTTCTACCCACTCGTGCCCCCTCCGCTCCTTCGGGTGGGCGGCGAGGTTCTACCGTTCTTCTATGAGCATGGAGACCACAGCCTGGATGCAGCTGCACAGCGTCATGAACGCGCAGCAGGACAGCCGCCCTTTCGCCCGCGCGACGCTGCGCCGCATCGCCGCCTTCGCGCGCCCGCACCGCCGCCGTATCGCCCAGTTCGTGCTGCTCAGCGTGGTGGGCGCGCTGCTCGCGGTGGCCACTCCGGTACTCGCTGGACGTGTCGTGGACGCGATCGTGTCGGGGAGGGACCCGGGCGCCGTCGTCGGCCTGTCGCTGCTGATCGCGCTCATCGCACTCGGCGATGCCGCGCTCGGGCTGCTGAACCGCTGGCTGTCCTCGTCCCTCGGCGAAGGGCTCATCCTCGATCTGCGTACCGCGGTCTTCGACCACGTCCAGCGGATGCCCATCGCGTTCTTCACCCGAACCCGCACCGGCGCGCTCGTCAGCCGCCTCAACAACGATGTGATCGGCGCGCAGCGGGCGTTCAGCAACACGCTCTCCGGGGTGGTCGGCAATGTCGTCACCGTGCTGCTCACGCTCGCGGTCATGCTCACGCTGTCCTGGCAGATCACGCTGCTCGCGCTCGTCCTGCTGCCGGTCTTCGTCATCCCGGCCCGTCGCATGGGCAGCCGGATGGCGGGGCTTCAGCGCGAGGCCGCGAACCTCAACGCCGCGATGGGTACCCGGATGACCGAACGCTTCTCCGCGCCCGGAGCGACCCTGGTGAAGCTGTTCGGGCGGCCCGACGACGAGTCGGTCGAGTTCGCGGCGCGGGCACGCCGAGTGCGTGACATCGGCGTCCGTACGGCCATGGCGCAGTCGGCGTTCATCACTGCGCTCACCCTCGTCTCGGCGCTGGCGCTCGCGCTCGTCTACGGCCTCGGCGGTTGGTTCGCGCTGCACGGCAGCCTGCAGGCCGGCGCCGTCGTCTCGCTCGCCCTGCTCCTCACCCGGCTGTACGCTCCGCTGACCTCGCTCGCCGGGGCCCGGGTGGAGGTCATGAGCGCCCTGGTCTCCTTCGAGCGGGTCTTCGAGGTGCTCGATCTGAAGCCCCTGATCGAGGAGAAGCCGGACGCCCGGCAGGTCCCCGACGGGCCCGTGTCCGTGGAGTTCGAGAACGTCCGCTTCGGCTACCCGTCCGCCGAGAAGGTCTCTCTCGCATCCCTCGAAGAGGTCGCGGCGCTCGACACCCGGGGCGGCGCCGAAGTCCTGCACGGTATCTCCTTCCGCGCCGAACCCGGCCAGACCATCGCCCTCGTCGGCTCGTCCGGGGCAGGCAAGTCGACCATCGCACAGCTGCTGCCGCGCCTGTACGACACCGACGAAGGCGCGGTCCGCATCGGCGGCATCGACGTACGCGACATGTCGCACGCAGCCCTGCGAGGGACGCTGGGCATGGTCACCCAGGACGGGCACCTCTTCCACGACTCCGTGCGCGCCAATCTGCTGCTCGCCCGACCCGAGGCCGCCGAGGACGAGCTGTGGGACGTGCTGCGCCGGGCCAGGCTCGAAGACCTCGTCCGCTCGCTGCCCGACGGGCTCGACACCGTGGTCGGCGAGCGCGGCTACCGGCTCTCCGGTGGCGAGCGCCAGCGCATGACCATCGCCCGGCTCCTCCTCGCCCGCCAGCGCGTCGTCATCCTCGACGAGGCCACCGCCCATCTGGACAGCACCTCCGAGGCCGCCGTCCAGGAAGCCCTCGCGGAGGCGCTGGAGGGCCGCACCGCCGTCGTCATCGCCCACCGGCTCTCCACCATCCACGCAGCCGACCAGATCCTCGTCGTCGAGGGCGGGCACATCGTGGAACGCGGCACCCACGACGAACTGCTCGCCGCAGCCGGGCGGTACGCGGAGCTGTACCGCACCCAGTTCAGCAATCCCAGCCACACCGTGACCCGGATCACGGCGGGCGCCGAGGCGGTGGCATAGGCAGGCGGGGTGCCTGGCCGTACCTCATCCGGGGCGCTGGGCGCGTCAGCCGCACGCCGTAGATGGCGGGGTGTTCCAACGCTTCGCGCTCCGCTGCCCTGCTGCCCTACTGCCCTGCTGCCCTGCTGCCCTTGTGTGCATCGCACCGACTGCTCTCCGAGGTGAGACGGCTCGGCCGTGACGCAGTCGCCGCCGCTCAGGACCCACCCAGGTCCAGCTCCCCCAACACCCCTGACCGCCGTCGGCTCACGGTCTGTGTCCGGCCAGCGTCATGAACACCCACGTACTACTGAGCGTGAGTCTCGCCAGGGGGGGCAAACCTCAAGTACCTTCGCTCTGCCTGATCCTGGATTCGAGGTCCTCGGGCAAATGCCAGCCGACGACGGTCGGTGAAATGTAGAGCCTGGCCTTCAGGGTGATGAGCATGAGGCGTCGGTGTTCCTGGTCGGCGCTGTTCCAGGCGTCGGTGAAGGTCTCGCCGGTCTCGACGTCGACTCTCGAAGGACCCCACGATGTCCCACGCCTGCGACGGGGCATGGCGGGTCGCCGACTCCGCCTGCACCAGGTGCGATAGCTTCCCCCTCATCGCCATGCCTGTCGGAAACACGCGAACCAACAACGGCTCGCACGGGAAGGACTGCGGCATCACTCATCATCAGCGTCTCCAGATCGGGTCACCGACGGCACGAGGGCTCAGTGTCCCTGACTTGGGAAGATACTTGGAAAAGGTGCGTCGACCCGCTGGCGGATCGACTACCTGATGACCAGTCAGGGACTCGCGGCCACTTGCACCGAGGCCTACATCGAGCGCCCCGCCTCCCACGCCGAGCGCTGGTCCGACCACGCACCCGTCACGGCAGTCTTCGACCACGGCCAACTCCTGTGGCGCTGACGGAAGGTAACGCGACCTGGCGAGACCCGCTCAGTCACAGCCACGCCTGCTCGGGGTAGATCCAGAGCGTTCACCTGCCCACCACTGCACCGCACACCACACGGCGGAGGTCGCAACGTTCGCACTCGAGCGGCCAGACGCCGGTCAGGGAAACGACTCAATTTGTAACCCCTCGCCGAAGACCTCCGCCGCCCCCGGGAACGCCCGGGCCGTGGAGTCGACTCAGGAAGTCGCTGCGGGAACGAGGTGGTCGAGTCCCTGCGCACTGCTCGTCGCGGCCTCAATCGATCGCGGCAGCATGATGCTCTCGTAGGCGCGGACGGCGTCGTCGACGTTGGATTCGGTGACGAGGGCGTGGGCGAGGTCGGAGCCGTCGAGCATCGCGAGATTGGCGCCCAGCCCGACCGGGGGCATCAGGTGCGCGGCATCGCCGAGCAGCGTCACGCCGGGAACGTGCTGCCAGGTGTGCGGGGCGGGCAGGACGAACAGGGACCGGTTGATGAACCCGCTGTCGCTGTTGCGCAGGATGTAGCGCAGGCTCTCGTCCCAGCCGTCGAACATCCCCAGCAGGTGCGTGCGTACGGCCCGCTGGTCGCCGAGGTCGAGACCGGCAGCCACGTGCCAGTCCTGCGGCGCGCGGAGCGCAATGTAGGCGCGGATGTGGCCGTTGCTGTTGCGCTGGGCGACCAGGGACCTGCCGGCGCCCTTCGCCAGCATCGATCCGTTGCCGACCAGCCGCGCGAGGTCGGGATGGCGGGTGTTGCAGTGGTCGAACCCGGTCTCGACGAAGGTGACGCCGGTGTAGCGGGGTGCGGCGTGCGACAGGGCCGGGCGGACGCGCGACCAGGCGCCGTCGGCGCCGACCACCAGGTCGAAGTCCTCGGCGGTGCCGTCAGCGAAGAGCAGCCGGCAGGTGCCGTCCGCGAGCGGGGTGACCCCGCTGACGGCGCGGCCCCACCGCACCGTGCCCTCGGTGAGCGAATCCAGGAACAGACCGCGCAGTTGGCCACGGTCGATCTCCGGCCGGCCGCCGGCGGCGGAAGGCCCCTGATGCGCCAGGAGGGCGGCGTCGGCGAAGTCGAGCACACGCCACTCCTCTCCTTCGGGGCGGGAGAGGGCTTGGAATCGGTCGAGGAGCCCCGCCGCCCGCAGGGCGGCCTGGCCGGTGTCGGCGTGCAGGTCGAGGGTGCCGCCCTGCGGGCGGGCGTCGGCGGAGGCCTCGCGTTCGAAGACGGTGGCGGAGCAGCCGTGTTGCTGCAGGACTCGGGCGCAGGTGAGGCCGCCGAGGCCGGCGCCGACGATCGCGATGCGGGGATCACGAGCAGGGTTCATGGGAGTGTCCCTCGGGGGGTGGGTGAGGCGCCGGGAGATCCGGCCTCACCAAGAAAGCACACTCACTAAATAAGTGCAATGACTATACTTTCGAAGTCACTGCATCTTGGGATATCATGGGCGAGTGACCGAACCGACCGGGCGCCGCGAGCGCAAGAAGGCCCAAACACGCCAGTCCCTGGCCGACGCCGCACTCGAACTCTTCCTCGACCGCGGCTACGACCAGGTCGGCGTCAAGGACGTCGCCGACGCCGCGGACGTCTCGGTAACCACCCTGTTCAAGCACTTCTCCAGCAAGGAAGCCCTGGTCTTCGACCAGGACGACGACCTGGAGGCAGCGCTCGTCGCCGCGGTGCGCGACCGCACCCCCGGCCAGTCGATCCCGCAGGCGCTGCGCGAGCACATCCTGCTGAAACAGACCCAATTCGCCGTCCACGCCACGGACCCGCGGTTCGCCGACTTCACGCGCATGGTGGAGGAGACCCCCGCGCTGCGCGACTACGCCCACCGCATGTGGACGCGCCACGAAGCGGCCCTGGCGCGAGCCATTACCGAGGCTGTCGGCGCCCCCGAGGACGACATCAGCTGCGCCGCACTGGCCCGTTTCGCCCTTGAGGCCCGCGGACTCATCCTGCGGCATGCCGCGCCGCGCCGCGCCGCCGACGAGGCCTTCGCGCTGCTCGAACACGGCTGGGCGGCCTCCCACCCGGGCGGCTGACCCGCTCTGCGTGGAGCCCTGGTGTGCGTGGACGCGTTGCGGTGTGCGTGGACGCGTTGCGCGCCCTCACAGGTTCAACCTGAGTAACTACGCTGCCCCGCACGCCACCTGAACCGGCATCCAGCCGGACAAAACCTCTGAACGACACCGCCCTGCTCCCACAGGTGGCCGGTGCCATTCCCTCCGGGTGGGCGGGTCCTCCATTCAGGTGAATTGGTCATCCTATGTCCGGATACACGGTAGACACCTCCATGGTGATCTGTTGTGGGGCATAGCGCTCAGGGAGGCACCAGTGGTCGGGTTTGTCATGCGGCGGAGGGGCCCGGGACACCGTTGGGGGGTCCCTGTGGAGTGCCTCTGGCTGCTCGCTGCGGGTACCGCCCTGGCAGTTGCGTGTGTCGGTGGCGCGGTGGTCGCATTCGTGGGCTGGTGGTCGGCGGACCTGCCCGGGGTCATGGCTGATGCGGGTGTGCCAGCCGCGCAGGGGTTGGAGGCGGTCTCGTTGCTGGCTCGTGCACGGGTGGTCTCGGGGCGGGTCAGGGTCCGGCTGCTGCTGTTCGGCGCAGCGGCAGCCGCCGGGTGCCTGCAGGAGGTGGCTGCCCGTCAGTTTGCCGTGTCACGGCTCCCGTCCGGAGGTGTCCTGCATCTGCTGTGCCGGATGGTGGCCGCGCCCGGGGTGCTGGTTGCCGCCGCGTTCGCGGTGGCCGGGATGGTTCTCGCGGCGGACAGCGGCACCGGCCAGCTGATGTGGTTGCGTCGGCTGCTGGATGGGGGGATGGTCGCAGGTTCGCTGTTCACACTGGGCAGTGTGCTGGGGTTGCAGCGGGCCGCGTCGGCGGGCGGCACGCTGACAGCGGTGTCCGTGTTCGGGCGAGTGTTCACTGACATCCTGTTGCTGGGCTTGCTGGTGGGGTTGCAGTTCTCGGTGCGGCCCGGCGAGCGGGCCACCGTCACCGTCGCGGGGGCCGGGCTCGCCCTGCTGACGCTGAGCGAGGTGCTGAGTCTGTGCCACCCGGGGCCGTGCGGCCTTTCCATCGGTCTCCTCACGCAGGCGTGTCGGATGACCGGGCTGCTCGTCATCGCTGCAGCACCGTGGATGCCCGGAGGTGGCAGCGTCCTGGGGGCCGACGGCGGGACACCCGCGGTGCGGGGCGTGATGGCAGCGTTCGTCCCTGCCGTCGTCTGCGCATTCGGCGTGACGGCGCATGTGTTCTCCGGCCGCCGGCCGGACGTGGTTGTGCTGGCGGTGGGTGCTTCGGTGCTGCTGGCGCTGTGCGTGCGCCAGGGGGTCACCCAGGCCTACAACCTGCACCTGACACGGGAGTTGGCCGTCCAGGAGGAGCACTTCCGCCAGCTGGTGCAGGGATCGAGCGACGTGATTGCGATCGCCGGACACGACGGCGCCCTGTGCTACGTCAGCCCCGCCGCGCGCCGGGTGTTCGGCTACCGGCCTGAGGACCTGCTCGGCACCGGCTGGGCTCGGCTTGTCCATCCGGACGACCGGAGGAGGGTGAGACGGGCAGCTGAGCGTTTGAGCGAGACCGGCGAGGCGGCCGGCGACCTCGTGGACCCGCTCTCCTGCAGGGTCCGGGCGGCGGACGGCCGGTGGCGTGACATCGAGTCGACGATCGCCCGGCACCCCGCCGGATTCGTCGTCAACAGCCGGGATGTGAGTGAGCGGGTGGCGTTGCAGGCACGATTGGAACACCTGGCGTTCCACGACGCGCTGACCGGGTTGCCCAACCGCGTACTGTTCGCCGACCGGGTGGCTCACGGGTTGGCGAAGAGCTCGGCGCACGGCGATCCGCCTGCGGTGCTTTTCGTGGACTTGGACGGATTCAAGGAAGTCAACGACTCGGCCGGGCATGCGGCAGGCGATGAGCTGCTGGTCCAGGTGGCACGTCGGCTGAGGGGCGCGGTGGGGGCTGGGGGCACCGTTGCCCGGCTGGGCGGCGACGAGTTCGCGGCGCTGCTCGAGGGAGCGGCCGGCTTGTGCGAGGCGCGGGCCTGGGAAGTGGCCCAGCGGCTGCTGTCCACCCTGTCCCAGCCGTACCGGATCGGCGGTCTCAACACCGCAGTGGCCGCCTCGATCGGCATCGCCATCGCCACCCCAGGCATCACGGCCGAGGAGCTCATGCACAATGCCGATCTTGCTATGTACGGCGCCAAAGCCTCGGGCAAGGGCCGTATCAAGTCATGGAGACCTGCCATGACCGGCCCAGGCCCATGGCCGCCCTGATCGGAGCAGAAGCTCAGCGCTGCGCCTGGACATCGGCAACACCCGCAACAACCACGACAACGTCTTCATCTGGACCTGCGGGAGCACCAACACCAACCAGAAGTGGGTGGTGCAGCGCGGCTACATCAAGGCCAGGAACACTCTCTCGTGAAGCACGGGGATCCCGGCCGCGCGTGTGCCGAATGAACAGCTCCCCCTGCCCCTTCCCCCGGCCGAAGGCTGGGGGAAGGGGCACTGAGCTGTCTTCGCTCAGGGCCTGCCGGGCTCCAGGTCGCCGATCACTGCGATCCGGATGCCCAGCCACGGATAGGTGTGGTTGTAGAACACGTTGTCCTGGGGCTGAAGTCCGACCGCCGAGGGCCACATCTGGTAGGCCGACGCGTTGGAGATTCCCCCGTGCAACCGCCGCCAGACCCGCACGGAGTTGCGTCCGAACGGGGGTGCTGTGATCGTGTCGGTCCACTCGACCGCGTTGCCACCCTGGTCGAAGGTGCCCCAGGGCGAGGGGGTCCTGCTCTGGCCGACCGTGGCGAGGCTGCCCTGGTAGAGCTCGGCGTAGGCGATGGGGTCCAGCCCGAGCGGGTTGACGGTGGAGCAGGTCTCGGGCGCCACCTGGCCCGGGCACCAGTTCGGTGCCGGCTTGCCGCCGGCGTGGTAGGAGGCCAGTGGTTGGGTCGCCGCGTTGGTGACGTCTCCGGTGGTGGGGTTGAGGACGGTGGGGTTGGGGGCGGTTGCGTCACCGTCGCCGAAGACTCCCGGATTGGTGGGGTACTTCCAGTAGGAGTAGGTCCCGCCGCCGTTCGGGTCGTAGTAGGCCGCCTTGATCCACTCGTCCTGGCTCGGCAGGACGAAGCCGGAATCGTGGGTCCTGGTCGTGTCCGGGCGGGCGAGGTCGTACATCCCGCTTTCGGTTCGCGCCGACAGTTCGACCTGGTAACTGACGTAGTTGAAGCTGCCCTTGTGGCTGGTCTGCTTGGAGATCAGTCGACCGTTGTAGAGCGAGTTGACGAATCGCGCTGCCCGAAGGAAGTTCGCGAATCCGTAGGGCTTGTCGGCCCACTGCGGATACGCCACCGAGTAGTGGCGGCCGGGGCGGGCGTCGGCGGAGAAGTTGATCTGGCCGTACTTGGGCCACTGCGAGGAGCTCTCTGTCTCGTCGTAGAGACCGTGGGGATCGCGGCCTGTGGGATCGGCCGTGTTCAGGAACGCCACCCACTGCTGGACGGTGACTTCGAGCTGCCCGACCTGGTAGGGGTAACTGACACCGCCGACCATCAGGCAGTTGCTCGATGTCTTGGGGGCGTCGGCGCATGACCGGTAGACGGCGTCCGTGAACGGGACGACGCCCACCGCGGGATTGCCGGGTGCGCCGACCTTGGCGGTCGTCACGGTGATGACCCCGCCCCTGTCGGAGGTGACGCTCGCGGCAGCAGGCTCCTCGGCGACAGCGGCGCTGGAGCCGGCCACGGCGCAGGGGGCGAGCAGCGCGGATGTGCCGCAGATCGCCAAGATGGCCCTGGTCAGGCGGGTTCGGCTGGATACGACGTGCACGGGCACACCCTTCGGCTGGTGACTTCAGGTCAGAGGATCCGGCTGTTTTGCGTAGTCGAACGGCGCACGGAGACGCTCACGTCGTGGCCGCGCAGTCGTAGAGCTGCTCCGCTTCGGGCGCGCCGCCTTCCGCCGGTGCACCGTTGCCGGTCGCCGGGGCGCCGTAGCGGTCGGGCGCTACCAGTGCGCAGGTGGTGCGCACCCAGGCCTGGATCCCGGCGGTCGGCCCGTTGGACCCGCTTTCGCCGCGCGGCCCGCCGACCTGGACGTAGCGCAGTTTGCCTTGGGTGATGAGGGATTGGACCTGCGCCAGGCTTGGGGAGGGGACTTGGCCGCTGAAGCCGCCCATCGGCAGCACGTCCTGGCCCTTGGCGAGGATGTAGGGCGAGGCGCCGGTCCAGCTGGAAGCGGCGAACAGGTAGCGGGCCGTGCCGCGGTGTGCCTGCAGGTAGTCGTACAGCGCCTGCTGTTGGGTCGTCAGGCGCGGTGAGCTGTCTGTGAAGGGCTTGGGGTTCTCGTCGAGTCGCTCCGGCCCGGATGCCCACGCGGCCGCGAAGTGTTGTGCCGCTGGGCCGACGGTCCCCATGCCGGGGTTGCCCAAGGCCGGGTTCAGGACCGAGGCCGCCCAGGCGGCCGGCGCGAGCAGCATCGCGGCGATGCCCGCCAGCAGCCCGGCCGATGCGCAGCGCCGTGCGGGCAGGTGCCCGGGCCTGGCCCACACCAGCAGGGCGAGCGCGACCAGGCCCAGGGCGATGGTGGCCGGTGCCAGCCATGGCAGGAAGGATGGGAACCTCCATGTCAGCAGCGAACACCAGACCACCGTGGCGGCGATCGCCGTCGGCAGCGCCCAGGCCCGTCGCCCGCCCGCCTTGTAGGCGCGCCACAGCAGGGCTGTTCCTGCGCCGGTCAGTGCCGCGAGCGCGGCGGCGATCACGCCCATGTAGTAGCTGTGGCCGCCGACGCTGCCGGCGCTGAACACCAGGAAGAACACCGCCAGCCAGGTGCCCCAGAGCACGAAGCCGGCGCGCAGCGCGTCGGTACGCGGTTCGCGTCGGCGCCAGATGAGCGCGCAGAGCGCGGCCAGCGCGGCCAGCGGGTAGAGCCACCCGGTCTGCGAGGCGAACTGCGAGCTGAACATCTTGTTCCAGCCGTCGTCGCCGGCGGGCCCGGCGCCGTAGGCGCGTGTGCCGCTTGGCTTCGTGGCCGGCGCTGCGCCGGGCGGGTGTTGTCGCGAGGGGCCGGCGGCGGAGCCGGTCGCCGCGCCGCTGTGCTCGCGGGGGTCCTGCTGGGCACTCGCTGCGCCCTGGCCGCCGCGCACCGCGCTCACGCTGCCGGTGCCGCCGGCGCTCAGGCCAACGGAGGAGAAGCGGTTGAGGAAGTTGTAGCCCACCACCATGCTGAGCGCCGAGTTGTTCGTGGTGCCGTCCACGTAGGGACGGTCCTGTGCGGGCACCACGGTCACCAGCAGGATCCAGGACGCCGAGATGGCCACCGTCACCGCGCCCGCCAGCGCGACATGCGCCCATCTGCGCCGCCAGGCGGTGGGGGCGGCGAGCAGGTAGGTTGCGCCGAGCGCGGGCAGTACCGCCCATGCCTCCAGCATCTTGGCCTGGAAGGCCAGCCCCACCCAGAGGCCGGCCAGCAGGAGCGGGCGCAGTCGCGCGTTGCGTGCGGCCTGCCAGGTGGCATCGGCTGCCAGCAGGAGCAGCAGGGTGAACACGGGGTCCTCGACCGCGGTTCGGAACAGGCCTGCGACCACGGGTGTCAGGGTGAAGGCGGTGGCCGCGAGCAGGCCCGCGTTGGCTCCCGCCCAGCGGCGCACCACCCGGTAGAGAACCAGGACGCAGAGTGTGCCTTCGATCGCCTGGGGCAGGGTGAGTGCCCACGGGTGGAAGCCGAAGATCCGCGCGCACAGTGCCTGGGGCCACAGGAAGCCGGGCAGCTTGTCCATGGTGATGGTGTTCGCGGGGTCGAAGGAGCCGAAGAGGAAGGCTTTCCAGCTCTGCGTCATGCTGCGGGCCGCGTCGGCGTAGAACGGGTGGTAGTGGCTGTGGCCGATGCGCCAGGTGTAGAGCACGGTGGCGAGGGCGGCGACGGCGAGCAGCGCGGGTCGGGCGTATGCGGGCTGGTCCTGCGGGGAGCGCCAGGGCGCGCGGTGCAGGAGGAGCCAGCGGCGGTGCAGGCGGGCGAACCGGGTCGGGGCGGCCTCGGTCCCGGGAGCCGCGTCCAGCACGGGTGTCGACATGGTTCACACTTTCGGGCTCGATTTCGGGAATTCCTGGGCGACTTCTTGGTGGAGGGCAAGCCGTATGCCAGGGCTCTGCTTCGCCGTTGATCTCGTTCGGTCCAGATGTCCCCACCAGATGAGCCGGTAGCGGGAGGTGAACTCCGGGGTGCAGGTGGTCAGGGTCAGGTACTGTCCCGGGCGGGTGTAGCCGGCCTGGGCCGCTACCGGGTCCAGCACCGTGTAGTTGTCGTCGTCGGTCTGCGGCAGCTCCCGGTCCGGGATGTAGGTGTACGAGGCCTGGGCCGTCTCGACCTGAACCGTGTCGCCGGGTTGCAGCTCGTTGAGGTGCCGGAAGGGTTCCCCGTGTGTGTTCCGGTGGCCTGTGAGGCCGAACTTGCCTGTGACACCCGGGAGTTGGGTGTCCTCTTGGTGTCCCACCGCGCCGGTGTCGAGGACGGTCCGGGCGTCCACCCTTCCTTGACGCTTCGCGCCGCGGGTGGGTTGGGGGCCGCGGGCGGCTTGTCTGTGTGGGGCCGAACTGCACCCAGAGCAGGAGCGCTGACAAGGCGAGGGGCGGAGTGCAGATGAGCAGTGCGGCGGGGCCTGCCCACCACAGGTGGCGCCGCGCAGCGGCGGGTGGGGTGCGAGGTTCCCGCCGCCTGGTTGCCTCGCGTGCGGGGCCGTCATCGGCCGGGCCATAGCAGGGCTGGGGCGGCGGCGGCGTATTCGCAGCTCTTGATCGACGGACGGTCGGCGAGGGGAAGAGTCATCGGAGGCCTCCGGCGGGTTTCACCTGGTGCGCTGCGGCGCGGGGTGTGCGGATGCGGGTGGTGAGAGCTCGCCCTTTCGCGGTGAGAAGCCGGCGTGCGGGCGCCGGCATTGATGCCACGCACAGCAGGACCAGGGCGAGGGCCCGGTGCCACCAGCGGTTGGGACCGAAGGCGACGTGCAGGACCGCGTCGCCACGGCCGCCGACCACCCACTCCGCCCGGTAGCCGTCCGCTGGCTGCCCTGCCGTTGTGGCCGACACCCTCAAAGACACGTCACCGGTAGTTGCCTGACGTCTGGTCGCCCGATTGGCGCCACGGGATCAGCCAGATGGCCCGAAGAATGAAACCCTGCCCGGTGCGCATGTCATGCGCCGTGTCGTAGGTCGGGTCCGAAGAATGTCCCCGCACTGGCAGCGACAGAGAGGAACGCCTCATGGGGATCAGACAGCGAACGGCTACGGCGGCAATCACGACCCCGTTGATCCACACGCGCGACCTGGCCAACGGCCCGACGCGGCGCGGCGGCCAAGGGCGGGCGCCGCGCCGCCTGACGGATGGTCAGAACACGTTCAGGGCCGTGTCGTCGATGACGAAGCTGGTCTGCAGGGTGGAGTTCTCGGTGCCGGTGATTCTCAGTGCGATCGTCTTGCCGATGTAGGGGGCCAGGTTGAAGGACCACAGGGTGTAGCCGGGAGCAGCGTTGAGGTTGGAGTAGCTGGCCAGGGTCGTGGTGGTGGCGCCGTTGAGGACCTGGACGTTGAGGGTGTCGTGGGCGCTGGCGGCGGTCTCGACGGTGTTGATGTGCAGCCAGAAGGACAGGTTCGCCGTGGTGCACGCGGGCGGGATCGACACCTGCTGGGCCAGCGTGTCGGTGTGGGTGGTGCCGTAGCCGTCGAGCCAGGCCTTCCAGGAGCCGGAGTGCGGGGGTTCGCTGGGCGAGTTGTCGATCACTCCCGGGGTGGCCGTCCAGGGTGCGGTGTCGTTCTCGAAGCCCGGGTTGCCGAGCAGTTGTTGGGCCGGGCACGGCGAGGTGGCGGCGGCGGTGAAGGCGGAGGTGCCGTGGGGAGTGCCCAGTCCGGTCGGGCCGTCGTAGCCGGTTCGGGCTGTGCACAGGTAGCTGCCGCAGGCGCCGTTGGCGCCGATGGTCACGTCGTACAGTGAGCCCGGGTGGGCATACGGGTAGGCCGCCGGGTAGCTGCCCGTGACCGGCGTGCCGGCCAACGCGTACACCCCGGCGATGATCGGGGCCGAGACGCTGGTGCCGCCGTAGACCTGCCAGCCGGGTGCGCCGTACGTGTCGTACGCCGCCACTCCGGTCGCCGGGTCCGCGATGGCGGAGACGTCGGCCACGGTGCGCGAGGAGCAGCCGCTGTCGCTCTGCCAGGTCGGCTTGGCGTCGTAGGTCGAGCAGCCCGATCCCGTGCCGACGCCGCCGGCGGGCGCGCCCCAGACCGTCTCGCTCCAGCCGCGGGTGGTGGCGGAGCGGATGAGCGAGGTCCCGCCGACGGCGGTGACGTACCTGGACGCCGCCGGGTATTCCACGCCGTAGCCGGAGTCCCCGGCCGATGCGGTGATCGCCACGCCCGGGTGGTTGAAGTACTGGCCGTCGAACGTGGAGTCGAATGAGTTCTCGGAGCCGCCGTAACTGTTCGACACGTACCTGGCCCCGAGCCGCACCGCGGTGTTCACCGCCGCGCCCAGGTCGCTGAGTGAGGTGCTGTCGGCCTCCACCAGAAGGATCTTGCAGTTCGGGCAGATCGCACTGACCATGTCCAGGTCCAGCGACGTCTCGCCCGCCCAGCCGGTGTCCGCAGCGGGCAGCGGCGACGGCGAGCCGTTCTCGTTGACCTTGCTGAAGCAGCCGTTCGCGGTGGTGCAGGAGGGCAGCGCATACTGCGCGCGGTAGACCGCCAGGTCGGCTGCGGCATTGGGGTCGTCGAAGGCGTCGACGACGGCCACGATCGCCCCTGCGCCCGCAGTGGCGGGCAGGTTGTAGGCGCTGCGCAGGTCCGAGGGGCCGTAGCCGAAGGGAACGACATCGGGTGTCCGGACCGGGTGAGGCAGGTCGGTGCGCACCAGCGCGTGGCAGCGCACCGCCCTGGGCTGCGTGGGCGCGGCGCACAGGTGTCTGAAGTGATGGGAATCCGGGGGAAGTTGCGCTTCGGCGGGCGGGGCCGCAGCGGCGGGGGAAGCGCCGAGGACAACCATGGTGGCCGCGGCGAGCGCGCGCAGCCACCGTCTCAGCACAGCTGTCTGTAGTGGGGCGGTCAATTCCGTCTCCCTCCTGTGGGGGTGGACCGAGAAGCGGGCGGCCGGTTCGAGAGGAGCGGCGCCCCGCCAGGATCCACCGCGGGTGAACACGAGAGCGCCGGCACCGCGTTCCTCGGGGCGGTCACCAGCCTTGCGACGAGAGCTCTCCCGATAGGAGAGGGCGAGCCGGCCTGCCGCAACGGCGAATGGGGCCATCCGGAGGAGAGGACTGACCCCGCAGGGGTGATGGATATGACGGTGCGACAGTCGGCTTGTCGCCAGCATGGCGAGGGCCCGGCCTGGCTGTGTGCTCTGGTCCGCCGATGCCCCCAGCGTCCGTTCAGGGCCGGTGCTCAAGGGATCACACGAGGGTCTGTCGCGAGAGTGATCTTGAGTTGCGATGATCATGGTGTGGCGCGAGGGGATCTGACGGACCGGCAGTGGGCACGGCTGGAGCCGCTGCTGCCGGTGGGGAAGAAGGCGGGCCGGCCGCGGACGTGGACACGTCAGCAGTTGATCGACGGGATACGGTGGCGGACCCGCGCGGGCACACCGTGGCGCGACGTCCCCGAGCGCTACGGTCCGTGGGACCGGGTCTACGACCTGTTTCGCCGCTGGCAGCGCGACGGCACCTGGAAGCAGATCCTGGAGCAACTGCAGGTCCAGGCCGACGCGCAGGGCCTCATCACCTGGGACGTGAGCGTGGACTCGACCGTCTGCCGTGCCCACCAGCACGCCGCCGGCGCGTGTAAAAAAGGGAACTGCAGCGCGAGCCGCCCGGCGGGCTCGACACCGAGCCCGAGGACCACGGGCTCGGACGCTCCCGCGGCGGCCTGACCACGAAGATCCACCTCGCGACCGAGCAGGGGCAGAAGCCGCTGTCGTTGCTGATCACCGCCGGGCACCGGCACGACAGCCCGCAATTCCAGCCCGTCCTCGAACGCATCCGCGTCCCGCGCACCGGGCCGGGACGGCCACGGACCAAGCCGGACAAGGTTCGGGCCGACAAAGCCTACGGCTCGCGCGCCAACCGCTCCTACCTGCGCAGACGCAGGATCGAGTGCACCATCCCGGAGAAGGCCGACCAGGTCCGCAACCGCAAGAAGCTCGGCTCTCGGGGCGGCCGTCCACCGGCCTTCGACAAGGAGGACTACAAGGAGCGCCACGCGGTGGAGTGCGGGATCAACCGCCTGAAACGGCACCGGGCGGTGGCCACGAGATACGACAAGCTGGCCGTGCGTTACGAGGCCACCGTGCTGGTCGCAGCCATCAACGAGTGGCTCTGACCGACGCAGTGCCTGCCAGTCCCGCTCACCAGTCCCGGCCAGCGATGAGCGCCTCTCCGTCTGCGTCCGGGAACCCGTACGCCAACGCGACGAACCAGAACTCATCGCCGATCCACTCGCGCGCGACCGTCTCGATCTCACTTCCAGCAGCCTCGAACTCGGCTTCCAGCAGGTTGAACTCCTCTGTTGCGGCCCGGGTGAGCGCATACAGGGCCTGCAGATCCGACGGCTGCTCAGCCTCGATCCGCTCGCACAGTCGCAGCAGAATCGCCCTGCCCTGATCTACAACATGATCGGGGAAGTACGAGTCCTCGTACATCTCGCGCAGAAAAGCGTGCCCTGCCACCTGCTGGTTCGTGATCGGCACGGCCCCTACCCCCATCCTTCCAGATGAACTGACGCGCCGATCATGCATGACACCACTGACACGACGGCGTCCATGCCTGCCAGACCATCCGTGACCAGCACTTTCGCAGCAGGCCCTTGACTCTGTCGGGGATCTTGGAGTCTCCCGGTGTGCTGGCGTGATCAGCGGGCATGCTCGGGGCGGATCGAAGACCGTGTAGTTGTCGAGGTGTCAGTTGTCGCTCCGCCCCCGTTCCGGTGAGCAAGTTCCCCTCTCTGACCGCGCAGATCGCGCGGGCGAGCAACCCGGGCGGGACGACAGCGATGTGGGTCAGAGACAGGCTGGACGGGCTGTGGCGTGACGAGGACTTCGCGGGCTGGTACCCGCGCGACGGACGCCCCGGCATCTCGCCCGCCCAACTGGCCACCGTCAGCGTGCTGCAGTTCCTACTCGGTCTGTCGGACCGGCAAGCGGCCGAAGCGGTGCGCTGCCGCATCGACTTCAAGTACGCCCTGGCCATGGAACTGGACGATCCCGGCTTCCACCACAGCGTGCTGGCCGACTTCCGCGAGCGCCTGACCCTGGACAACCGCGCCGACCGCCTCCTCGACCTGGCACTCGCACGCCTGAAGGAGGCCGGACTCGTGCGCGAGCGCACCACGCAGCGCACCGACTCCACCCATGTCCTGGCCGCGGTGCGGGACCTGACCCGGCTGGAACTGGTCACCGAGGCCGTCCGTGCCGCGCTGGAAGAAGTGGCCCGGACCGCTTCGCACCTGCTGACCGGCCTGGTCGACGAGGAGTGGGGCCGCCGCTACGGCCGCCCGGTCCGCCTGGGCAAGAACCCCACTCGGCCCAAGACCAGGATCCTCGCCGCCGGCGACGACGCCTGCCGCCTGCTGGAACACCTTCGCCGGCACGGACCGGGCTACCGGCCCGGCCCGCAGGCCGAGGCGCTGCGGCAGATCCTCGTGCAGAACTACGGTGTCGTAGGGGGAGACCTTCCTGGACGACAACGACATCCCCCGGCCGAAGTCCTGGCGATCCCTAGGCACTTGAGCTTGGTCATCCAAGATCCCCGACAGAGTCAAGCTAGTACTGCAACGGTGCTTACCGCGACGGTTGTTGGGTTCGCTCGTTGGGCTGTTCATGGGTGGGGACATATCCAAGGTCGATGCTCGTCGCTGGTCGGACGGGCCGGCCGGGTTGCATGAGCGGTTTGCGCATCGGTTCGCGCGGAGCGAGTCGCGGGATTCAGCACTGGCCTACATGCGTGGCCTGCTGGCGCCGTTGGATCGCAAGAACGGGTGGACGGTGGCCAAGGAAGCCGGCCACGGCGGCCCGGACCGGATCCAGCGGCTGCTGAACCGCATCGACTGGGACGCCGACGGGGTGCTCGACGACATGCGCGACTATGTCGTCGAGCACCTGGCGGATCCCGGCGGCGTGCTGATCGTCGACGACACCGGGTTTCTGCAGGTCTGAACTTGGGACCTTGACACTGAGGACTTGAGCACGGACGCCTAAGACGTCATTGTGTTCCGGCCAGTTCGCGTGGTGGTCGAACGCGAGCCCTTGGCACCGTCCCGGTCGGTGCGATCCTCCGACTGCCGGGGCATGAAGGCAGGGCCTCCTGCGCAGCTCGTGACTGGACGGCGGCGCGTTCTTCTCGACCTGCCTGGGGCCTGCGCCCGATACACGAGAAGGACGCAGGCAAGGGTGGCTGAGCGCCGTCGCACCCGTGAAGAGTCGCTCAGCCGCCTCGCTCCGGTCTCCTGCCCAGGTGGTGCTCGGGTTTCAAACCATATGTCGCCCCATGGGGTGAATGTAGTTCGTACCCGGGCGTGTTTCAGCTGCCGGCTGCGAGCGTTGCCTATGCCAGGCAGGTATGCCGACTGCGCCTTCCGGCAGGCCTCCCCACGCCCGGCCACCCCACCGAGAGCCGACATCCGTCGGTGCACTTACGGAGGTACATCATGTCCCGTTCCACTACCGCGCTCGCCGCCCTGGCCGCCGCCGGCCTGATCGCCGTGGCGGCGCCCGTGGCTGCCGTTGCCGCGCCCCGCGCGGCTGCCAACACCATGTGCCTGGACGTGGGTGGATCCCGCAACAACGGCGACGGGGTCAAGATCTGGCAGTGCCAGAGCCCCGGCTTCGGCAACCAAGACTTCGTCATCGACAGCGGTCAGATCAAGGTCAAGGACACCATCGGAACCGGCCGGGAGATGTGCCTGGACGTGGGTGGATCCCGCAACAACGGGGACCGGGCCAAGATCTGGCAGTGCCAGAGCCCCGGCTTCGGCAACCAAGACTTCGTCATCGACAGGGGCCAGATCAAGGTCAAGGACACCATCGGAACCGGCCGGGAGATGTGCCTGGACGTGGGTGGATCCCGCAACAACGGGGACCGGGCCAAGATCTGGCAGTGCCAGAGCCCCGGCTTCGGCAACCAAGACTTCGTCATCGACAGCGGTCAGATCAAGGTCAAGGACACCGTCTGACAGGTCGGCGCGGGGCAAGGTGATCTGAGAACGGTCAGCCCCGTTCGGCCTTCCGGGAGGCCGATCTCCGCTCTGCGGGAGGTTCGCCAAGCGAACCTCCCGATGGGGTGCGCATCGTGCCATCCGTTCCGGTCCTGACGGTCAATCAGCCGGTGTCACATGACGGCGCACAAGTTGCGTCGCCCACGGTCCGCGGACCGAGTTCGATCTGGCATACATGGCGAGCCGTCGGCTTCCGCCGAACACCCCCCGCCGAGAGAGCCCCATGCCGAACCTCCAGGACCTCCGCTCGACCGACGCCGGCATCCCCTGGTGCCCGCCGGTCACCAGCGCGGCCCTCTCCGAGGACGACGCCGAGGTCCTCGCCGCCCGTTTCAAAGCCCTCTCCGGGCCGGTCCGCCTGCGCCTTCTCTCCCGCGTCGCCTCCCACCCCGCCGGCGAGGCCTGCGTCTGCGACATCCAGGGCCGAGTGGCCGGCGCCCGCACCCGGCAGTGGATGGAGCGCCCTGCCCGCGTGTGATCGTGGTGGCCGGCACTCTCGCGAAAGGCGATGCGTACTCGTGGTTCACATCCGGGGCCGGCAGGGGCCGATGTCCGCGGCATGGGTGGCTCACAGCGGGACGATCTGCCATTCCTGGTTGCTGCCCCCGGTGGGGGACCACTGGATGAGCCGCGTGCCGTCGGCGGTGGAGCCGTTCTCGGCATCCACGCACATCCCGCTCTTGACGTTGACGAGACGGTAGTAGCCGCTCGTGGCGGGGACCAGCTTCCACCACTGGTGTGCTCCGGTGGTGTCCGTCCACTGGTCGAGTGCCTGGCCCTGTGTGGTCGACCCACCCGGGCCTTCGAGGAGCTTGCCGCTCTTGACGCATGCCAGGCGGAAGGAACCGTCGTGGTTGGGCAGGAACCGCCACTGCTGGTTGGTGCCGCCCTTCCAGGGCCAGATGATGGCGGAGGCGCCGTCGGCGGTGGAGGCGTTCGCGATGTCGAGCACGGTGCCGCTTCTGTGGTTGACCAGGCGGTATGTGCCCGTCAGCAGGCCGACGGCGACGGTCGTCCTGGTGCCGGCTGTGAGGGAGACGACTCGTGCGTGGTTGCCGAGGGAGGAAGAGGCGACGGTCGCCGTGGTGGTCACCGAGGTGATGCCACGCCGGCAGACAAGGGTGATGTCCTGGGTGATGTCCGAGGTGAGGACGGCCGTGGCAGTGCCGGCCGCGGTGTCCCAGGCAAGGCTCTCCACGCGGATGCGGTTGCGGCCCCGTACGCCCTTGATGGTGCCCTTGGCGAGCTGGTCGGGCAGGGCGGGCAGCAGCTCGAGGATGCCGGGCCGGCTGAGGATCAGGGACTCGGCGAGCATCGCGGGCAGGGCGTTGGCGGCGTCCGCGTTGTAAATGGTCAGGTTGGGGTTGTGGGAGGTCATCAGGGACTTGAAGACCATGTTGTTGCCGAGGATCTTCCTGATGTTCGCGTAGACGCCAGGGCCGTCCTTGAGGCGGGCGCGGGCGAAGGTCCGGTGAATGGCGCCGTGGGCCGCCTGTGTCTCGTCGCCGCGCAGGTCCAGGGCCCTGCGGGCACGGAGAACGAGGTCGGGTTCGTCCTCGGGGTTGATCTCGTGCAGCGGCCAGGCGCCATACATGTGCTGGGCGTGGTTGTTGTTGTAGTGGTCGCTCAGGCTGGGCCAGGCCCATTCAGCCAGTGCCCCGTCGCTGTTGACACGGTAGTCGGGCAGCTTTGCCAGCAGAGCCGTCCAGCGCGCCACACCCTGGCCGCTGCCCTGCTCGACGCCCAGGGTGTCCGCGGCGTCGATCGCCGCCTGGAGGGCGTGGCGGCCTGCGGCGATCTCCCCGGTGGCGTTGATCGAGAGGTACTGGTTGGTGTTGCCCGGCTTGTTCTCGACGGAGAAGCACGGCACGAAGACGACTTTGCCACTGGAGTCGGTGCGGGTGAGGAAGTCTTCGTAGAACAGGGCCAGTTCCATCAGGGCGGGGGCCAGCTTGCTGCGGTAGAACCCGCTGTCACCGGTGACCTGGTAGTACTCCAGCAGCGGGTACAGCAGCCAGTCCGCGCCGCCGATCCAGGTCTGTCCCGGGAAGCCTGCGTCGAAGTGGAGCATGTGGCCGTCTTCGCCGTCGGTGCGGATGGGGGCGAGGAAGCCGCGTGTTCCGTAGATGTTGGCGGCGTTGGTTCTCCAGTCGCCGAGCTGGCCGAGGACGAGGTCGAAGTAGCCCTGCATGGCGTCGGTGAGGTCGAGGATGTTGCCGCCCGCGACCTGGAAGTTGACGTTCGCGTCGGTGGTGAGGTCGTCTGCCCAGGAGCCGTTCCAGGTGCCGGTCCAGAGGCCGGTCAGGCGCGGCGGCAGGACACCGCTGGAGCTGACGAAGAAGTACCGGCCGGAGTCGTACATCCGCTCCAGCAGGGCGATGTCGATGGCAGAGGTGTTGCCGTTCTGACGGGTGATCAGCTCGCTGGTGGACAGTTGCCGGTCGGCGGCGGAGACGTTCAGGTCGATGCTGGAGCGGTCGTACATCGCCTGGTGCAGCGGGGCGTGACGGGACAGCAGGGTGGCGTAGTCGGTCGTCAGACCCGCGAGGGCGGTCTGCAGAGGCTGGGCGTTCCAGTCGGTGGAGTTCTCGTAGCGGCCGAGTTTGGTCAGCAGCAGCACCTTGGCGGCCTTGGCGACCACGAGTGTCTGCCCGTTGGCGGTGACGGAGGAGCCGCTGCCGGTGACGACGACCCGGGTGACGCCCTCGTAGCCGTGGGCGCCGCCCGACGGATACGTGCCGCGCAGGTTCAGGTAGCCGTCGCCTTTGCTGACGGTGGCGGTGGTGGAGAAGGAGACGCTGGTCGGGACGCCGTCCAGGGCGGTGTTGACGCTGAGGGTGGTGTCGATGGTGCGGCCGGTGGCGGGCAGTAGTTCGTGGACGATGACCTTGTCGGCGCGTGAGACGAAGACGTGGCGCTTCCAGGTGCCGGAGCTGTCGGTCCAGGTGTGGGTGACCTCGCCGGTGCGGAAGTCGGTGATCCGGGCGAAGTCGTTGACCGTGGTCATGCCGGGAGTGCTCAGCTGCAGCTCGTAGCCCGGGTGGAAGGTCTGCGTCCACCGCAGGCTCCAGCCGGAGGCGAAAGCCGTCTGCGCCCCGGAGTAGTCACCGGCCAGCGCCTTGTCCCGCACGGACGCCAGCCGGTCCGAGATCACCGGCGGCACCGTGTCACGGGTGCCGTTGGGAAGGACGAACCGATGATGGTTGAAGACGACCTTCTCCAGCGTCGGCGCACCGTGGTAGACGGCTCCGTATTCACCGTTGCCGGTCACGAAACCGTCGGTCCACACCGACGCGGTGGCGGTGTCGTAGATGCCCCGGTCGGGGAGAGTGACCTCGGGCGGCAGGGCGGCGGCCGCGCTGCCGGCGGAGAAACCGGGCAGTGCTACGGCGCCGGCAGTCAGTGCCGCAGCGGTCAGGAACCGTCTGCGGTCGAGCGGTTGATCGTAGAGTCCCACGGCGCTGACTCCAATGCGTGGCAGGGGCGGGGAGGACGTGGCACAGGCGCGGGGAAGGGGCCGGACCGCCGGGCGGCCCGGCCCCGAGAGATGGCTCAGAGGGCGACGAGCTGCCAGTCCTGGTTGGGACCGCCGGTCGTGGGCCACTGGATGACGTTGGCGCCGTCGGCGGTCGAGGCGTTCGCCACGTCGGCGCACCATCCGGTGCGGACGTTGACGAGCCGGTAGTAGCCGCTGGTGGTGGACGGGACGAGCTTCCACCACTGGTTGTCGGCGCCGTTGTCGGTCCACTGGTCCAGGTTCGCACCCTGGGCGGAACTGCCCGGGCTCTCCAGCACCTTGCCGCTTCTGCCGTTGACCAGCCGGTAGGAGCCGTCGGTGTTCGGCGCGAGGTTCCACTGCTGGTTGGTGCCGCCGGTCCAGGGCCACTGGATGACGGGGCTGCCGTCGGTGGTGGAGGCGTTGGCGACGTCCAGCACCTTGCCGCTCTTGCGGTTGACCAGCTTGTAGGTGCTCGAACTGCCGGAGAACGGCCGGTCGTAGACCTCCAGGTTGCGGATGGAGGCCCAGACACCGGACGGCAGTCCGGTGACGGTGACGCGCAGGTACCGTGCCTGCGCCAGGAACGCGAGGGTCTGCACCTGGCTGGTGCTGGTGGTGGCGGAGTTGTCGACGAGGGTGGTCCAGGTGCTGTTGTCGGTGGAACCCTCGATCTTGTAACGGTAGTTGGTCTGGTCCAGCTCCCAGGCGATGCGGGCGCCCGTCAGCGAGCGGGCCGAGCCGAGGTCGACCTTGAGCCAGTGACCGGTGCTGCCGTCGTTCGCGCTCCAGCGGGTGGCGGTGGCCCCGTCGACCGCGCTCGCCGCGGTGTTGCCCTTGGACGACTCCTCGCTGTCGGCGGAGGCGGTCTTGCCGGCGGCGATGTCGGCGGGCTGCACGCTGCGGTCGAGCGTGACGCCGACGACGCTGTCCTGGGGGTGCGTGGTGCGGTCGATACCGCTGATGGCGACCCGGCCGTCGGCGCCGACGGTGAAGGAGAGGTTGTTGCCGGAGCGTACGTCGAACACGCGCGTGACCTGGGCGTCCCCGATCGACGGGGTGGTGAAGGAGGTGCCGCTGTAGCCGGGCAGCAGGTGGACGTAGAAGGTGTTGTCCTTGTACGTGAAGCCGTACTGGCCGTCGACCGGGTTCCACGGACCGCCGCGGGTCCCGTAGATCGACTGGCCGCAGGCGGACATGAAGGTACCGATCTGGCGCAGCAGGTTCGCCTGGGGGGCGGAGACGGTGCCGTGCCGGTCCGGGCCGACGTTGACCATCGCGGTCATGTTCCGCACCCAGCAGTTGACCAGGATGTTCATCGTGGTGCCGTAGCTCATCACGGTGGCGGTGGAGTTGTAGCCCCAGGTGCCGCCGACGGTGAAGACCTTCTCGACGAGCTTGCCGGTGCGGATCGCCCCGGTGGGCACCGAGCCGCCCTCCTCGCTGGCGTAGTCGCCCATCCAGCCGGAGCGCGAGGTGGCGACGATGTCGGGCTGGTGCTTGCGCACCATGCCCATCAGGCCCAGCGGCTTCCCGCTGGCGTCGGTCTCGCCGTAGACGGCGTCCACCGGCCACTGGTTGGCGGTGTCCCGGTACTGGCCGGGCTCCCAGAAGAACGCGCCGTCCGCGTCAGTGCCCTTTTCGGCGACCCAGCCGCCGTCCCACCACAGGTCGTCGATCACGCCGTACTGGGTGACCAGCTCCTTGACGGACTCGTACACCTCGGTCTTCAGGATCCGCGCGTTCTCCTTGTGCGCGGGGTCGGTGGTGTAGTTCCACGGGTTGGTGGCGCAGTTGGTGCCGGTCACGTCGTAGTAGCCGGGGTAGCGCCAGTCGATCGGCGAGTAGTAGAGGCCGACCCGCAGCCCCGCCGCCCGCACCGCCGCGACGTAGTCCTTCACGAAGTCACGGCCGAACGCCTGGCCGGCGTTCCAGCTGTTGGGGTGGTTCAGCGGCCACAGCGCGAAACCGTCGTGGTGACGCGTGGTCAGCGTCACGTACTTCGCTCCGAAGTCCTTGGCCAACTGCGCCCAGGCCGCCGGGTCAAAGGCGTCTGCGGTGAACTGGTCACTGGTGGCGTCGGTGACGTACTTGCGGTAGTCGGTCGGCGTGATCGGGGCGTTGTGCATCCACCACTCGCCCTTGGCCGGGCCCGAGTAGACGCCCCAGTGGATGAACATGCCCAGCTTGGCGTCCTGCAGCCACTGGATCTTGGAATCGGGCTGCTGCTCGAGGCCCATGTCGGACTTCGGGATGCGCAAGGGCGGAAGCGGCAGCGGGGTGGCGGCCGTCGCGGCGTACGCGGGTGTCCCCACCGCGATGGAGCCGACCGCTGCGGCCACCGTTGCGGCAGCCATGCCAACGAGAACCGATCTGCGTGAGATGGATTCCGGCACCGTGGTGTCTCCTGTTCGAACGTTGAAAGCTTTCCCCGGAGTCGGCGACTTCTCGTCAGAGGCAGTGCGGCTCAGCCGATGGCTCCGGGGCCCATGAGTATCCAGACCTCGTCCTGCTTCAGCCTGGAGACATTGGATGTATTAACGACCATCCGCGTTGCCCCTGTCCAGACTCGTGCGTATTTTTCCGGCAAAGCTGCCATGGAGGCCGACCGGGCCCTGACGGCGCCGGGGCCGACATGGGATGAATCCGGGCAGGCGCTGGGACCATGGGTTCAAGATCAAAAATGCTGAAAGCATTGACGGGGCCTCCGTCGCGCCCTACGGTGCTCCCCCAGAAACGAACATCTTCCGACAGTTTCCAAGATCCTCAGGTGGTAGCCGCCCACCTGCGAAGAGCCGCACCCAACGCCGGCCCACCCCGCCGGCTTTCCACGAGGAACCCCCATGCTCCGTCGTGCCCGCTTGATCATTTCGGCCGTGCTCATGGGCCTGCTCGCGCTCCTGCCCGCCGGTGCGCCCGCACAGGCCGCCCCCGCCACGGTGACCAACGCGACCCAGTTCACCGACACCACCGGAGCCGTGGTCCACGCCCACGGCGGCGGCGTCATCAAGGTCGGCTCGTCCTACTACTGGTTCGGCGAGAACCGGAACCCCGACAACTCGTTCAAGTACGTCTCGGTCTACCGGTCGACCGACCTGAAGACATGGGAGTTCCGCAACAACGTCCTCACGCAGGGCAGCGCTGCCGAGCTCGCCTCCGCCAACATCGAGCGGCCGAAGGTCATCTACAACAGCGCCACCGGCAAGTACGTCATGTGGATGCACAAGGAGTTGGCCACCGACTACTCCCAGGCCAGGGTCGCCGTAGCGGTCTCGGACACGGTCGACGGCACTTACACGTACCTGGGCAGCTTCCGGCCGCTGGGCATTACCTCGCGTGACCTGACCCTGTACCAGGACGGCGACGGCACCGCCTACCTGGCCTCCTCCGCCAACCAGAACGCCGACCTCGACATCTTCAAGCTGACCTCCGACTACACCGGCGTCGACAGCCTGGTCGCCAACCCCTGGCCCGGCACCTTCCGTGAGGCTCCGGCACTCTTCAAGCGGGGCAGCGTCTACTTCATGCTCACCTCCGCCAACAGCGGCTGGAAGCCCAACCAGCAGAGGTACGCCACCGCCACCAGCCTCGCCGGCCCGTGGACGGCCATGACGGACGTCGGCAACGACACGGCCTACGGCTCCCAGACCGCCTTCGTCCTCCCCCTCCAGGGCACCACGGGCACCTCGTACCTGTACATGGGCGACCGCTGGGGCAACTCCATCGGCGGCACGGTCAGCGACTCCCAGTACGTCTGGCTGCCGCTGGCCTTCCCCACCAACACGACCATGGACCTGCCGTGGTACCCGCAGCTCGCCGTCGACACGGCCGCCGGAACCGTCACCGGCGTGGGCGGCGGCCCGTACTACGACTTCGTCGCCCGGCACAGCGGCAGATGCCTCGACGTCTCGGACAACTCCGCCGCCGACAGCGCGGTCGTCCTGCAGTGGGACTGCGGCGGCGGCCTCAACCAGCAGTGGCGGCTCACCGACGCCGGCGGCGGCTACGTCCAGGTTGTCGCCGAGCACAGCGGCAAGTGCCTGGACGTCTCGGGCGCCTCGACCGCGGACGGCGCCTACGTGAACCAGTACCACTGCGGCGGCGGCACCAACCAGCAGTGGCTGCTGCAGGATCAGGGCAACGGCTACTTCCACCTCGTCGCCCGGCACAGCGGCAAGTGCCTGGACGTGAAGGACGCGTCCACCGCCAACGGCACCCGCCTCATCCAGTGGACCTGCGGCACCGGCAACAACCAGCAGTTCCAGCAGCGCACCGCCTGACCGCCCACGCGCCCCGCACACCCACCCACCCACAGGAGGACACCATGCGGACCGTTCTGCGTCTGCCCGACATACACATCAGATGGACAGCGCCCCTGGCCGCTCTGCTCCTCGCCCTCGCCCTGCTCAGCAGCGGAGTTCCGTCCCCCGCGTACGCCGCCACCAACACCGCGGTCACCGTGGACGGCACCAGCGGCGGACGCACCTTCGACGGTATCGGGGCGATCAGCGGCGGAGGTGGCAACACCCGTTTGCTGTACGACTACCCGACAACCCAGCGCAATGAAATCCTCGACCACCTGTTCAAGCCCGGTTACGGAGCAGACCTGCAGATCCTCAAGGTGGAGATCGGTGGCGACACCAATTCCACCGACGGCGCCGAGGCGAGCATCGAGCACACCAAAGGCACCGTCGACTGCAACGCGGGCTACGAGTGGTGGCTGATGGAGCAGGCCAAGGCCCGCAACCCGGGCATCAAGTTCTACGGCCTGTCCTGGGGCGCCCCCGGCTGGATCGGCGGCGGCAGCTTCTACTCCCAGGACATGACCAACTACCTGATGTCCTGGCTCGGCTGCGCCAAGCAGCACGGTCTGACCATCGACTACATCGGCGGCTGGAACGAGAAGAACTACAACGCCTCCTGGTACGAGAGCCTGAAGTCCGCCCTGAACTCGAACGGCTTCACCTCGACCAAGCTGGTCGGCGGCGACAACTTCGGCTGGTCCGTGGCCACCGGCATGAAGAACGACAGCAACCTGAACAACGCCGTGGACATCGCCGGTTCCCACTACCCCTGCACCTACCTGTCGGCGATGACGAGTTGTTCCTCCACTTCCGATGCCCAATCGCTCGGCAAGCCGATCTGGGCCAGTGAGAACGGCTCGCAGGACGCCGAGACCGGCGCGGCCCCGGTCGCCCGTGCCATCAACCGCGGCTACATCGACGCCAAGCTGACCGCCTTCATCAACTGGCCCATCGTCGCGTCCCTGTACCAGAACCTCGCCTTCCACGACGACGGCCTGATCACCGCCAACCAGCCCTGGTCCGGCAACTACAGCGTGGGCCGTACCACCCCGGTCATCGCCCAGACGACTCAGTTCACCTCGCCGGGCTGGAAGTACCTGGACACCGCCACCGGCTACCTCGGCGGCTCACGCTCCAACGGCAGCTACGTCAGCTACGCCGCGCCCGACAAGAGCGCCTGGAGCACCGTCTTCGAGACGATGGACGCCACGGCCTCCCAGACCGTCACCCTCAATGTCGCCGGTGGCCTGCCCAGCGGCAACCTGCACGTGTGGTCCACCGACCTGTCGCAGCCCGGCAAGGCCACCCCGCGCATGGTGCAGAACGCCGACCTGACCGCCGGCGGCGGCAGCTACACCCTCACCCTCGCCCCCGGCCACGTCTACACGGTGACCACCACCACCGGTCAGGGCGCGGGCACCACCACGCCTCCGCAGCGCACCCGGCTGGCGCTGCCGTACTCCGACTCGTTCGCCGGCTACAGCGCGGGCCAGGAGGCGAAGTACTTCTCCTCGATGAACGGAGCCTTCCAGGCGGCACCTTGCGGCGGTGGCCGCAGCGGCGAGTGCCTGCGCCAGATGGCGCCCGTCCAGCCGATCCGCTGGACCGACGAGTCGGGCAACCAGCCGTACACCACCATGGGTGATGCGGGCTGGAGCAACTACACGGTCAGCTCCGACGTGCTGCTGGAGAACAGCGGCAGCGCCGCCGAGATCCTGGGACGCGTCGGCACCCAGGCCAAGAACAACAACGGGCTGAACGCCTATCACTTGCGGCTGTCGGACACCGGTGCCTGGTCGCTGCTGAAGACGGACACCGCCTGGACCTGGACCACCCTGGCCAGCGGTACGGTGACCGCGCCCGGCACGAAGACCTGGCACAACCTGGCCCTGTCCTTCCAGGGCACCACGATCACCGCCAGGATCGACGGCACCACGGTCGCCACGGTCACCGACAGCACGTACCAAGGCGGCCAGATCGGCCTCGGCACCGCCGGCTACTACCCCGTCCAGTACGCCAACCTGTCCATCACCCCGGGCACCGTGCCCGACCTCACCGGCACCTACAAGATCGTCAACGTACACAGCAGTGAACTCCTGGACGCCGCAGGGGCCGGGACCAGTGACGGCACCCTGATCGACCAGTGGCCCGCCACCGGCGCCACCAACCAGCAGTGGAAGCTGGCCCTGAACAGCGCCGGGTACTACACCATCACCGGGGTCGGCAGCGGCAAGGCGCTGGACATCCCCAACGTCACCACCTGGCCCGGCACCCAGCTGGACCTGTGGACGTCCAACGGCGGCGCCAACCAGCAATGGGTGATCGCCCCGTCGGACAACGGCAACTACACCATCGAGTCCCGCTCGAACGGCTACCTGCTCGAAGTGTCGGGGAACTCCACCACCAATGGAGCGGCCGTCGACCAATGGATCACCAACGGCGGCACCAACCAGCAGTGGCAGCTGGTCAGGGTCAGCTGACCGGCGTCCGGTGAACGACGTGTCAACTCAGTAGCATCTTGGTCGTTGTTGCGCAGTGGGGCGAACCTCCCCCACTGCGCAACACTCAACGGCACATGCCCGGGCGCTCCCGGCTCTCGCTCCCCCCCTCCCACGGCGCTTCTGGGCGCTCGCGATCGTGGCGGCGCTCGCCGTCATCGTGCCCGGCGTCACTCTGGCGTCCGCACCGCATGCCGACGATCACGCGGACATGGTCCCAGCCGAGCCCGTTCTACCACCCCGACCTGCAGCGATGACTTTCCGAGCCCGACAGGAGTGGAAAAGCGGCCTACAGCCGACGCAAGCCCGCCAGGACCCGCTCCACCACGTTGGTGTCCAGGAGGTCGCCGTCCATGGCTGCCGTGCGGTGCACCACGATCAGGCCTCGGCCGGCCATGTCGCCCAGCAGCACCTTGGCCACGCCCCACGGGACGGACAGCAGGGCGGCCACTTCGGCGACCGACCGTGGCTGCTCGCACAGGGCCAGCACCGTGCGGTGGTCGGGATGGGTGACGGTGCCCGCGTGGTGCCCGAGATCGCTGGTGGTCACCAGGGTCTCGATCTCGAAGTGGTGCTGCGACCGGGTGCGGCCGCCCGTCCAGGCGTAGGCGCGGACGGACGAAGCGGCGCTCTGCACCTCCTCGGGCTGCGGCTGCCAGGTGGTCGTCCGGTGGCCCGGCGGCCCCTGGGATGCGGGCGGCTCCCAGACGGCCCGCGGAGCGGCCTGCGGAGCCTCGCTGGGAGCAGGGTCGGCAGACTTGCGGCCGCGTCGTCCGCTGCCGAAGCTGAACCCGTTGAGCACGTCGGCGAACGTGTCGTCCTGCGCCCGCTGCTTTCTCCGCGGGCCGCGCCCGGAAGGGTCCTGACCGGTGCTCATGGTCTCCTCGTCGGGCTAGCGGGCCACGGCCTGCTGCAGACCCTGCAGCTCGGCGCGCAGCTCCGGAGTCAGCAACTCTCCCACTTGGCCGACGAGTACGGCCATCTCATAGGCGACCTGGCCGATCTCGCAGTCCGGCGCGGCGAGCACGACCAGGCTGGAGCCGTCCCTGATCGACATGAGCAGCAGGTTCCCGTGCTCCATCTGCACCACGGTGCGCTGCACCTCGCCGGTGTTGAGGCACCAGGCGGCGCCCTGGATCAGGCCGATGGCCCCGGCGGCGATGCTGGCGAGCTGTTCGGCACAGTCGGCGGGCAGCCGCCGCGAGCTGGTGAGCAGCAGACCGTCGGCCGAGACCACCACGGCGTGGGCGACGTGGGGGACGCGCTCGGCGAAGTTGCCGACCAGCCAGCCGAACTGGCTCGGCCCCTGGCGCTGGTCTGCGGTCATGAGTTCTCCTGCTCGTCGGAATGGGCCTGGCGGATGCCCGCCTGGTAGCTGCTGAGGAACGTGGCGGCGCGGTCGGCGGCCCGCCTGGTGGGCTGCTCTCCTCCGGCGGCACGGGCCTCGGCCCGTTCGGGGGCGGGACGCGGGCGTGCCACCCGTTTGGGCAGTCCGGCCCCGGTGCGGTCGTCCGACCCGGGGGCTGGGGTGCCGGTCGCCACCCGCTCACCACGGGGTGGAGCCGAGAACCAGCTCCCCGCCGGGTCATCGCCGTCCTGGGCGCGGGCCGGTGCGGGCGCCGGCCGTGTGGGCCGGGCCGGCCGGCGCAGTGCGGCCACGGTGCCGAACTCCGCTGCCGGGCCCGAGTCGACCGGGGCGAACCACGGTGAACGGGCGGTGTCCGGGCGGGTCGGCGGTTCGCCGGACGAGCCGCTGTGGATCCTCCCCGGCGCACTGTCGCCGCCCGGGGCGGGCTGACCCGGTGCGGCGGCGCCGGACCGGGGCACCACGAGGTGGAGCGGCCCGGTGGAGCGGGAGTCCACCAACGCGCCGTCGACCGCCGCCGGCTCGGCCGGACCTCGGACCCGGCGCGGCAGACCGGCGGCGGTGGACCCGACGGCGGCCGCCATGGGCTTGGCCGTGATCCCGGGTACCCGCCGGACGGCCAGCGGCGCGGGCCGCGGGCGCTCGCGCTCCGGCTGAGCGGCACGGTCTGTCCGGACCAGAGCGGCCGGCACCAGCACGGACGCTCGAAGCCCTTGGATGCCCGGATCCGTGCTCAGCTCGACCGCGAAGCCATGGCGATCCGCCAGGCGGCCGATGACGAACAGGCCCATCTGCCGCGAGGCGGGCACCTCGACGGAAGTGCCGTCGGCCGCACGCTCGTTGGCCCCGGCCAGTTCGGCCGGGCTCATCCCGATCCCCCGGTCGCAGACATCGATCCGCAGTGCGCCGTCGAGGCCCTGGCTGCTGACGACCACCACCTGGGCGTCCGGAGGGGAGAACGCGGTGGCATTGTCCAGGAGTTCAGCGAGCAGCCGCGCGAGGTCCCTGGCGGCGTAACCGATCAGGTCGGCGGAGGGCGCCGGCCGCAGCGTCACGCGCTGGTAATGCTCGATCTCGGAGACCGCGGCGCGCAGGACATCGCCCAGCGGCATGCTCTGGCTGGCGGCCCGCACCAGGGCACCGCCCGCGAGGATCATCAAGTTCTCGTTGTTGCGCCGCATCCGGGTGGCCAGGTGGTCGAGCCTGAAGAGGCTGGCCAACTGGTCCGGGTCCTCCTCGTGCCGCTCCAACTGCTCCATCAGACTGAGCTGCCGGTCCACCAGACCCTGGCTGCGCCGGGAGACGTTGACCAGGGTGCTCTTCAGGTCGCTGCGGAGTTTGGCCTGCTCCGCCGCCAGGCGCACGGCCTGGCTGTGTACCGCGTCGAACGCCCGGGCGAGCTGCCCCAACTCCTCCGTGGTGTGGACCGCCACGTCGCCGATCGTCGCCTCCGTGACCTGGCCCTCGCGCAGGCTGGCGATGGCCGCCGGCAGCCGGTTCGCGGCTACGTCGAGCGCGGTCAGCCGCAGGACTGCCAGCGAGCGCAGCAGGTGCCGGCCGATCACCAGACCGATGGCGGTGGCCAGCAGCAGCACGGCGAGCAGCAGCACGGACTCCTCGCCGGAGCCGTTGCTGGTCCGGTCCTGCAACTGAGCGGCGGTGGTTCGCAGTTCGGCGGTGAGTCCGGTGATCGCGTTCTGGACGAGGGCGGCGGTGGCGTCGGAGGTCTGGTTCCAGGCGTCGGCGGAGAGCGGAAGCGGCAGCTGCGGCTGGGCTGTCGCCGACTCCACCAGGTTCCTGCGCGCGGTGGCGGCGGCACTGTCGACCGCCTGCTGGTAGGTGCGCAGTTCGGCGGGGGAAGCCGCGATCCGGAAGTCGGCGATCCGATCCTGCAATCGGGTCTCGGAGTCGCGCAGCATGTCCCGCGACCGGGCGTCCTGCAGGCCGTGCCGGTACCCGGCGAGGAGGAGCACCTGCTGGAGGCGGATCTGCTCCTGGGCCACCTGCAGGTCGTAGAGGGCGGTCGCCGGTCCGCCGAGCCCGGACGCGCCGAACTGGCCGGCCAGCGCTTGGTCCAGGTCCAGCAGGCCATTGATGATCACACCGTAGTCGTTCACGGCGGCGGCCTCCGCGAGGCCGTCGGAGGTCACCTGCCCGCGCAGCGGGGCCAGTCCGCCCAGCAGCTTGACCGCGTCCGCGTAGCGGACCGAGGAGGCGTCGGTGAGTGAGGCGGACCGGGTGGCGGCGGTCAGGGCCGCCTCAGCGGCGTCGACCTTGGTGGTCTGCTGCCGCAGTGCGGTGGCGTCGACCCGTCCGCTGCCCAACTGCGCGGCAGCGAGGGCCCGCTCGGCCTGCAGCGTTCCGATCAGCGAGGTCAGCCCGCCGCGCAGGGCGACCAGCTGCTCGACCCGGGTGTACGAATCAGCGAGCGCGATCTGGCGCTGGACCTGGTCGACACCGAGACCGACGGCGAGTGTCGCGGGCACCAGCAGGACGACGGCCAGCTTCACCGGCAGCCGCCAGTTGCGCCACTGGGCCAGGGCCATCCACCACTGCACCAGCTGGTTGGTGCGCCGGGCCGCATGTCTGGCGGGGGTCACGCGACACGCTCCGCGGCGGGAGCGGACCGCTCACAGGGATATATCACTGTGCCGTTTCTCCTGGGATTTCTCCTGCGAGGCACGCCGGATGCCGACACTGCGCTGACCTGGGCCGAGTTCTGACTCCACGTGAGACCGCACGGAATCCTCGCCAGGCGCCGGGCAGCAACGGTAATGCAAGCGAACAGGTGGGCCGAACCCGACATGTCCACGAAGACTTCAGCGGACTTCCGCCTCCCTCTTGAGCCGAGGTATCAACGCTGTCCCGGGTGACGTTTCGCGGACATCCGTGCTCGCTCGATGGTCGGGATCTTAGGGCATCCCCGCTGCCTTAACAATGTACGAGCCTCCTCGATCAAGGAGTTGACCAGGCACGACGGTCCCCGAAGCGTTGACGCCCTTCGATGTCCCGCTACACTTGCCCCCCCGCACCCAGGGGTTGCAGGTCACTTCCCTCACCCCATTCGCCGCAGGTGGACCACACAGTGCTCCTGCCTGAACACCCGTGGACCGGATCATGACGAGACCGATGCGGCCTCCTTCTTCCGCCCCGTCAGAGCGCACCGCCGTGCACGCTTTTGGTGACGAGTACGACGAGGATGTCGAACCCGACTTCCCGGCCATCCAGCAGAGCCCCGAATTCGCCCGACTGCGGCGGCGGTTGCGGCTTTTCGTGTTTCCGGTGAGCGCGCTCTTCTTCTGCTGGTACATGGTCTTCGCATTGCTCTCGGCGTACGATCACGAATTCATGAAGCAGAAGGTGTCCGGCGAGATCAACGTCGGCACCGTGTTCGGCCTGCTGCAGTTCGTGTCGACGATCACCATCGTGCTGACGTACCGACACTTCGCCGCGAAGAAACTCGATCCGCAGGTCGACCGGATCCACGAGCTGGCGGGAATCGACAGGCGATGACAGTGCAGCTGGCGCTCGACAGGACCGGAAACCCGACCATCAACCTGGTGGTCTTCGGGGCTTTCGTCCTCCTCACGCTGTTCGTGGTCTACCGGGCCAGCAGCAGCTCGACGGCGTCCGACTACTATGCCGCCGGAAGCGCCTTCAGCGGCGTGCAGAACGGCATCGCGCTGTCCGGCGACTTCCTCTCCGCGGCCTCCTTCCTCGGCATCTCCGGAGCCATCGCCGTACACGGCTACGACGGCTTCCTCTACTCCGTCGGCTGGCTGGTCGCCTGGCTGGTCGCCCTCCTGCTCATCAGTGAGGGGCTGCGCAACACCGGCCGTTTCACCATGGGCGACGTGATGGCCTTCCGGATGAAGCAACGCCCGGTGCGGGCCGCAGCGGCCAACTCGACCCTGGTGATCACGCTCTTCTACATGCTCGCCCAGATGGCGGGCGCCGGAGGTCTGATCTCGCTGCTGCTCGGCGTGCAGACCAAGGGCGGCCAGGCCCTGGTCATCAGCACGGTCGGCCTGATCATGGTCTTCTACGTCCTGGTGGGTGGGATGAAGGGCACCACCTGGGTGCAGATCATCAAGGCCTGTCTGCTGCTGACCTGCGTGACCTTCATCAGCGTCTTCATCCTCGGCAAGTTCGGCTTCAGCTTCTCGAGCCTGCTCGAGCACGCAGCGCGGAACAGCCCACTGGGCGAAAACCTGCTGGCGCCGGGCGGTTGGTACGGCAAGAACGCCCTGAGCGAACTCGACTTCGTTTCCCTGGCGCTGTCCCTGGTGCTCGGCATTTCCAGCCTGCCGCACGTGCTGATGCGTTTCTACACCGTGCCGGACGCCAAGGAGGCGCGCAGATCGGTGGTGTGGTGCTCGTGGACGATGTTCATCTTCTACCTGGGCATCCTCGTGGTCGGGTACGCCGCCACGGCCCTGGTCGGTCCGCAGACGATCCTTTCGGCCCCCGGTGCTGAGAATTCCGCCGCACCGCTGCTCGCCTCCCGGATCGGCGGCCCGCTGCTGCTGGGCATCGTCTCCGCGGTTGCCTTTGCCACGATCCTCGCGGTGGTCGCCGGTCTCACACTGGCCGCCTCGGCCTCGTTCGCTCACGATGTCTACGCGAACGTGATCCGCAAGGGACAGGCCGAGCCAGGCTCCGAGCTGCGGGTCGCCCGAATGACCGCGCTCGCGGTCGGCTTCCTGGCCATCATCGGCGGCATCGTGGCCAACGGTCAGAACGTGGCCTTCCTGGTGTCGCTGGCGCTGGCGCTGGCCGCCTCCGCCAACCTGCCCACCATGCTGTACACGCTGTACTGGAGGCGCTTCAACACCAGCGGCACGCTGTGGAGCATCTACGGCGGCCTGGTGTCCTGCCTGGTGCTGATCGTTTTCTCACCGGCCATCTCGGGCACGCCCACGTCGATCATCAAGGGCGTGGACTTCCACTGGTTCCCGCTCACCAACCCCGGCATCGTCTCGATCCCGCTCTCCTTCCTGCTCGGTTACCTCGGCACCGTCTTCAGCCGGCACCCCGCCGACCGGGAGCTGCAGGCGGAGATGGAGGTCAGGGCACTGACTGGGATTGGCGCCGAGGTGGAGAGGGGCCGGACAAAGTGAGGACGCCGAACATCGAGGTCGCGTACACCAACCTCCTCAACGCGCTCGCGATCGGCGGCCGGCCGGGAACAATACCGATCCACTTCGCAAACGTGGCAAACCGCGAGCGTGCAGCCAACGAGCACGGCTGGAGCGCTCCCGAACGGCCGTGGACGCCGACGGCGTCGAGGCGCAGTTCGCCGCGATCCGGGCCTGGAGTGGCGGCCCGGACGGGGACTGGGACCGGTTGCCGGATCTCACGCTCCCCGTGCTGGTCGCGGGCGGCGCCCACGACGTCATGGCCCACGCCTACCTCAGCTACGCGATGTCGCAGCGGCTGCCCGACGCCACCCTCGTGCTCTACGGCAGTGCCGGGTGCCGGACGCGACGGCTCACCTCGGGCGGGCCTGCAAACAGTGCGGTCTGAACACTCACACAGGGAGAGACCCATGGTCAGGAACAATCACCGCCTTGAGGACCTGCAAGACATCGACTACCCGATCGTGCAGGGCCCGTTCGGGGGCGGGCTGTCCACGGTCCGGCTCGCGGCCGCAGTGTCCGATTCCGGCGGGCCCGGCTCCTTCGGCGCGCACCAGCTCGCCCCCGGATCGGATCACCGACCATAGGCGCCGCCCCTCTGGCGGCCACCTCAGTATTCGGAGCCGCTTCGGCGGTACGTGCCCGCGACCTGAAGCCACGCCCCTGGCCCGAAGAACCCCTCGACGACATGGGGACCGTTCTCCGAGACGCGCAGGATTCGCAAGGCCCCGCTCGGATGCACGTCGTACTCGTAGGTGACACTCACGGGCTTGTCTTCGTACTGCATGTCCAGCGGCCCGCTTGACGGCTCCGCAGGCGACCGGGCTTCCGACGCAAGTTTGACGTATACGGACATGCCTCCACGGTATTCCCCGAGCCGCTCGGACCACCTCACGCGGTTCCGCCGCGCGGCGAGCTGGTGCCCGTGATGAGCAGCAGACCGGCTCGGCATTCGTCGCGCCGGACAGCCCCTCACTACTGGTCGGCTGCAAAGGCCCCCGTGGGTACACCTCGCCCACCCTCGGGGATTCGCGGCCAGGAGCCGGCACAGGACCCGGACCTCGCAGCGACAAGATCCATCCTGACCCGGGTATCGCGGGTTGAGAGCCGGTGCGATCCTGAGACAGCGAGAACCCCACTGAGCGCTCGCGGATCTACGTGGTCGCAAAGCCATGGACGCCGGCGGGGTAGGCAGGCCGCTGCGGGGACCGAGTATCCATGGCGGAATTCGCCTGGGAGAAGAGCGAGGCTGCGGTGGACCGGTCGGAAGGGTTCGGTGAGCGGCTGCTGGGGCATCTGCTGGACCGGGCTCACGAGATGCCGCCCCAGCTGATCGCTCCACTGGTGGCGGAAGAGGTCCGCGCGATCGGTGGCCGGGACGTCTCGATCCTCCTGCAGGACTACGGCCAACTCCTGCTGGTGCCGCTCCCGGGCAAAGGACTCACCGTTGAAGATCCGGTGTCCATCGACGGTTCTCGGGCCGGCACGGTCTTCCTCAACGCGACCCCCGCCGAGCATTCTCAGGCTGACGGCGTTCGGATGTTCCTCCCGCTCCTGGACGGCAGCGACGAGGTCGGGGTCTTGGCTGTCACCCTCGACCGCGTCGATGACGACGACCGCCGACTGCTGCGACGTCTCGCCGGTCTGGTCGCCGACATGCTGGTCACCAAGAACGGCTACACGGACCGGTTCTTCCAGGCGCGGCGCCGCGAGCCGATGAGTGTGGCGGCGGAGATCCAGTGGTCGCTGCTGCCGCCGCTGTCGATGAACACCCCGCAGGTCGCGGTCGCCGGAATCCTGGAGCCCGCCTACAACGTCGCCGGCGACAGCCTGGACTACGCCCTCAACGACGACATCCTGCACCTGGCCATGATCGACGCGATGGGTCACGGCTTGAACGCCGCCGTACTGGCAACTGTTGCGGTGGGCGCCTACCGGCATGCCAGGCGCGCCGATGTCGGGCTCGACGAACTGTACGCGTTCATGGATGCCGCAATCGACGAGCAGTTCGGCCCCGACCAGTTCGTCACGGCGCAGATGATGCGCCTGGACGTCGGAACGGGCCATCTGCAATGGGTCAACGCCGGCCACCCGGCGCCGCTGCTGATCCGCGACCACCAGGTCATCCAGACCTTGGACAGCCCCGGAACCCTGCCGGTCGGCTTCGGCGGTGACACACCGCAGATCAGCACCCGGCAACTCCGGCGCGGTGACCGGGTGCTCTTCTACACCGACGGCCTCGTCGAGGAACACCAGACCGGCGGCGAGCAGTTCGGTGAGGAACGCCTGATCGCCACCATCGAGCGCGTCGGGCCGACCAGTGGAGCCGTGCAGCAGATGGTGCGCGGCCTCTCCCACGCCCTGATGCGCGAGAGGGGCGGGACCACCAGCGATGACGCGAGTCTCTTCTTGGTCGAGTGGCGCGGCGGCACCACCGAGCACCTCGCCGACGCGGAACTGTAGACGGCCGGCTGCAGCTCCCAACCGCAGCCCAACCGGGGACGACCTCGCGATTCCCGTTGCCGATCGGCCGAGTCGCGGCGCCGACGCCGACGCCGAGCATCGAGACCGTGTCCGCGATCCATCAGGTGACCGCGCCCCCGCGACGCGGAGCGGGGCTCGCACCGAGGCGTGGAACACCGGTGCGTGCTGAGCGTGTCAGATGGCCGATGGTGAGGGCTACGGCGGCAAGGAGGGGCGAGGGCCGCGTAATCGCTGGTCAGGGTGGCTGCGGTGGCGATGCCGCCGACCAGGAGGGGGCCGCCCACGTCGCCGAGTCCGCGGCCGAGTTCGGCGGCTTCCATGGTCTGGGGGACCGGAGTACCAGGCAGGGCCTCCTGCCCCAGACGGGATGGCCCTCCCTGGGCTCGGTTGTCGCCGTGGGTGCGGCTGGACGGCCACCCTGGTCGATGTCGCTCATCGTTTCCTCTTGATCAGCTCGCACCTCGTGCCTTCCCGTCTGCCTGCTCACCGTGAAGCACCGCGATGTCCCCACGCCAACCAGCCGCGCGGGGACATCACCACTGATGTGTCGTGCGGTCAGGACTGGGTCAGTGCGCGCCGGCGGACGACGAGGAAGCCGATACCAAGCAACGATAGTCCGACGAGAACCGCACCGATCGTGACCTCGATCGCACTCGGCCCCTGCGCGGCACCACCGACACCGGTGCCCACGCCGCCGACCGGAGGACGGCCGCCGGAACCACCCCCACCCGCTGTGGCTCCGCCGGTCGTCCCGGCCGTCGTTCCGCCGGTGGCCTCTCCGGTGGTCCCCGCGGTGGTGCCGGATGTCGTACCGCCGGTGGTCCCTGCGGTGGTGCCGGATGTCGTACCGCCGGTGGTCCCTGCGGTGGTGCCCGCCGTCGTACCGCCCGTGGTTCCCGCGGTACTGCCGCCCGTCGTACTGCCCGTGCTTCCCGCGGTGGTCCCACCTGTCGTACCGGACGTCGTCCCAGCGGTGGTGCCGGACGTGGTGCCGGAGGTCGTCCCGCCGGTCGAGCAGGTCTCGCGCGTGATGGTGTTTGTGTCCAGGGTGACCGACCCGTTCCGCGCGAGCGCGCGGCCGTCAATGGTCGCCCCGGTGGTGGCGGAGATCGAGGTCAGCGCCAGGATGTTGCCGACGAAGGTGGAGTTGGTCCCGATCGTGGCGGAGCTGCCGATCTTCCAGAACACGTTGCACGGTGCGGCGCCGTTGACCAGGAGCACCTTGCTTGCGGAGGCCGTGGTCAGCGTCGACCCGACCTGGAAGATCCAGACCGCGTTGGGGTCCCCGTGGGCGTCGAGCGTCAGGGTTCCGGTGAGCCCGATGGACGAGGAGGCGGTGTAGACGCCCGGATTCAGCGTCCGGCCGCCGAGGTCGCCCGAGACGCTGGCGTCGGAGGCCTGGCCGGCCGCGTTGTTGTACGCGACGGTCAGATCGGTCTGCGCCTGCAGAGCAACGGCGTCGGCCGAGTGGATGACGCCGTTCACCGTGCCCGGGGGGAAACCGGTCACCGAGGTCCCCGGGCTCACCCCGACATCGCCGGTGATGGTGCTGGGACCGGTGTTCGTGACGGACTGGCCGGCCAGGACGGCGAAGCTGGCCGCGGTTCCGAGGGGGACGGCGACCCCGATCGCGTAGGCGGAAGTCGGCAGCACCGCCATCCCCGCAGCGGTGAGGGCCAACGTGAGTGCCGTGGAAACCCGGGCGGCAAATCCGCGCCGGCGAGGCACAGTTAAGGTGTTCGAGTTCATCGAGGCGCCAAGCTCCTTCGAGAGGGTCCGACGGGAGTGCAATCGATCGAAGAGTCGAGCTCTCATCCCCCGGGGCTGCACAAGGAGATGACGACGCGGAATCCGTCCCGACCCAGCCCTCTCGAAGAGAGTTCGTATGCAAATACGATATGAGCAGCTCGGCCACGTTCGCGCCACGCCGCCCCGCGCATCCGGGTGATGCAAACAGGCCTGCCAGGTCCCGCCCCGCACGATCGTGACACCCGGTCAGATGATTCCGGCGAGACCCACACCGGGCTTCGCATCCCGATTCACACAATCACTCATTCAGTCCGGTGGCGGCTGACGAGGGGAGCGCGGGTCCGATGACACGATGAACGAATCTCGGACAGCGACCCCGCCCCGTCAGCCCGAGTCCGCTTCGTCCCCCGACCCCCTACTGTCAGCGGTCCTCTTCGGACACCACGGCGAGCTCGGCCAGAGCTCGGCGAAGGAGGCGTCAGTGCACGGACTCGGAAGGCCTCGGCCAGCCGTCATCGGCGCCGTCCTGGTGCTGGTCCTGGTCATCGGCGTATGGCTGCTCCAGGACGGCCGCCGAACGGATCTCCCGCCCCAGCCGACAGCCGCTCAGGCACCGTCCGGGAGCGGTGGCCACGGCACTCAACCGGAGACGATGTCCGCGACCCCCGGCATGAGCGCCTCGCCACCGACCCGGATCCGCATCCACGCCATCCAGGTCGACGCGCGGGTCATCCCCATCGACGTGGACGCCGCCGGGCACCTCCAACCACCCCCGCCGGACGACAACAACGTCGTCGGCTGGTACCGAGGCGGCGTGACACCGGGTCAGAACGGCAACGCCGTCATGGCGGGACACGTGGACAACAAGCACGGACTCTCCGTCTTCTACAGTCTGGGCCGGCTGCACCCGGGAGCCACGGTCGAGATCGAGCGGAAGGACCGCACCACCGCCGTCTTCACCGTCGACGCCGTCGAGGTCTACCCCAAGGACCACTACCCGGACGACAAGGTCTACGGGGCGACCAGCCGGTCGGAGCTTCGACTGATCACCTGCGGGGGCCGCTTCTCCAAGAAGACCGGCTACCTGGGCAACGTGGTCGCGTACGCCCACCTGACGCGCACCACGCAGGCGTGAAGAGCCGTATGCGCTGCACGTGAAGCGATGGCGCCGTGCAGCAGGTCCACCACCGCATCCTCGCGAACTCCCGGGCGAAGACCGCGCACTGCTGCGGCCCGCCGCGGGCCATCGCGCCGAGCGGCACCCGGCCGCCAGCGCCAGCACCGCCACGCCCCACGCCGCCGGCCATCACACGCTCCGCGGCCGTCCGCGTTGCCCCTACCCAGCTGGCGTCCCTGGCTGGGTGGAGGTCGCCGGGCCGCAGGCTGCTGTCGCGGTCCAGCAGCCGCGGGCCGGGGATCGGTGTGCCGTCGGGCCGGCGCAGCGTGGTCCATCATGAACACGTCGTACCCGGCCCGGGCCAGGGCTTCGCCCCACGCGTACGAGGTGTGCTGGAGATCGTAGGCCGCCAGCGTCGGAATGCTCCTGCCGTGCAGCATGAGGACGGCCTTGCGGTTCGCGGGCGGACCGGGCGGCGTGCCGTCGTGCTCCCGCACGAAGAGCTCGACCTTCTGGCCCGCCGTTGCGGGGACGGTCTAGGTGTGCGGGACCGCATGGTCGGTCGTCGTGATGGCCATGGGCGAGCTCCTTGCCGAAGGGATCGGGACGGTGGTCCGTCTGCAGCCCAACAGTCGGTGAGACGCCTGCCCCGCGCCACAGCAGAGCCGCCGTCCAGCGCAAGGCGGCCGGGGATGAAGCCTGAGGCCGACCGTGGGTCAGAGTGTGGGTGCGGCTGGCCGCGGCCGTGGTGGCCGCCCGAACGGTGCGCTGACGCCGCCGGACGCCGGCCAGGGGGCCGGCTGCTGACATCGGGTGATGCCTTGCCGGAGCTGACTGACGGTCAGCCCAAGTGGTGCGTGATGCGGCCGTTGGACATGGTCAACGGCACCGGAGTCTCGGCGAGTTCGTCGGCAGGGGCGGTGAGCGGATCGAGCGCGTAGGCGGTGAGGTCGGCGCGCAGGCCGGGAGCGATACGGCCGGCGCGGCCGGCCTCGCCGGCCGCGAGCGCGGCGTGGCTGGTGAAGCCCTCCAGAGCCATCAGCGCCGTGAGTGCCTGCTCGGGGGCGACGGGGGCGATGGCCGTACGGGCAGGCCGGCGTAGTTGCGCGTGGGCGAGGACATGGCGGGGGTCGAAGTGGGCGATCGGCCAGTCCGAGCCGAGCGCGAGGATCGCGCCGGTGTCGCGCAGCGTGCGGCAGATCCATGCGCGGTTGGCGCGCTCGGTGCCGAGCCGGATGGACCACTCGTCGGTGTGGTCGGCACGCGTGTAGCCGGAGTGGGTGGGCTGCATGGAGGCAATCACGCCCAACTCGGCAAAGCGGAGCGCCTGTTCGTACGACAGGGTCTCGATGTGCTCGATCCGGTGGCGCATTCGTCCGTCCGGGCCGAGGGTGGCCACGGTATCGAGGACGTGGCGCACGCCCGCGTCGCCGATGGCGTGGGTGGCGGTGCGTACACCGGCGGCGTGCAGATGCTGGACGGCGGTGCTGTAGTCGGCCGGGTCGAGCCAGAGGGCATCACGGTTCTGGCCGTGGCAGTCGGGGTGCTCCAGCCAGGCGGAGCCTCCCTCGACGGTGCCGTCCATGAAGAACTTCACGCCGCCGACCAGCCAGTTGCGCCCGGCGGTGCCCTGCCGGGCGGCGAGCTCGTCGAGCCCGTCCTCGTCGATGCCGGGGTTGCACCACGGGGCGAGGCGCAGTCGCAGCGGCAGCTCGTACCGGTCCTCGACCGCGCGCAGCAACTCGACCGCGTCGCCGCCGGCGTCCATGACGTGGGCGCCGGTCAGGCCGGTCGCGGCCATTTCGGACAGCAACCCGTGCAGCGCGTCGCGGCGCTCGGCGAGGGGCTGGCGCGGCGTGACCGCCAGGACCAGGTCCATCGCGGCCATCTCGATGAGGTGGCCCGTCGGGGAACCGTCGGAGTCGCAGACGACGGTCGAACGCTCGGCGAAGGAGCGCTGCCCGGTGACGGCGGCGGCCTGCAGGGCGGCGCTGCTGGCCAGCGCGGAGTGGCCGTCGTAGAGGCGGACGAAGGCGGGGGTGTCCGGCCCCAGCGCGGCTTCGAGGTACTCGCGGTGGATGGTGCGGCCGGCGAAGACGTTGTGGTCGAGGCCCCAGCCGAGGACCCAGCCGTCGATGCGCTCGGCCGAGGCGAGCGCCGTGCGCAGCCCGTCGAGGTCGCGCACCTGGGACAGGTCGACTCCTCTGGCGAGGTCGAGGCCGAAGGCCGGATGGCTGTGGCCGTCGACGAGACCGGGGAAGAGGGTGGCGCCGCCGAGGTCGATCACCTCGGTGGCCGGCCCCTGCCAGTCCCGTGCGTCGGCCGCGTCACCCACCGCGGTGATCAACCCGTCGCGGACGGCCACGGCGGTGGCGCGCGGCTGGTCGGGGTCGAGGGTGTGGACCTGGGCGGCGAGGAGGATGACGTCGGGCGCGAGGGACACGGGAGGCTCCGGGTGCGGTGCGGTGCGGGAGGGGACGGGACGAGCAGGCCCGGCCGACAGCGCGGCCGGGCCTGGTGTTGTGTCAGGAGACCGCTGCCAGCGTGGTCGTGGCGCTGGGGTCGCCGTCCTCAGCGGGCTCGGCGGGCTCGGCGGCGAATCCGGCGTAGACCTGCGGGCGGTTGGAGCGGACCCGAAGGGCGTAGCCGAGGCCGATCACGAAAACCGCGGGGACGAGAAGGATCAGGGTGAGGTTGACCGTGTCGGAGGCGCCGGTGAGCAGGTCGATGTGGTCGATCACCAGCCACAGAGCGCCCCCGAGCAGCAGGGTGGCCAGGCCCGGGGCGGCGACGGTGCGCAGGACGCCCTCGCTGTGGGTACGGCGGCGGAAGTAGCGGAGCACGGCGAGCGCAACAAGGAACTGCAGCGCCACGAGAGCGATCACCCCCGGGGTGTTCACCCAGATCAGCAACTGGGTGGAGGGGTTGGCCCCGGCAGCGGCGAAGGCGGCCACCACGATGACGGCGAGCACGGTCTGCGCGACTGCGGCGATGTACGGCGAGCGGTGCCGGGGGTGGATCCTGCCGAGCGCCCTGGGCAGCACGCCCTCCTCGGCCATGGCCAGGCCGTAGCGGTTGGTCGCGTTGTGGAAGGCGAGCAGCGAGGCGACGAGGCTGGTGACGATCAGGACGTGCATGACGTCGGCGGCCCAGGGGCCGACATAGGTGGCGATCGCGGAGAAGAACAGGCCGGTCGGGTCCTTGGCGGCGGTTGCGATGACCTCCTCGTCGCCGAAGGCCTGGACGATCACCCACACGATGAAGGCGTAGAACAGGCCCAGGAAGGCGACGGCGATGTAGGTGGCGCGGGGGATCGACCGGTTCGGGTTCTTCGCCTCGCGGCGGTAGATGACAGTGGACTCGAAGCCGGTGAAGGCGGCGAAGGCCATCGCCAGCACACCGGGCATGCCGCCGTTGGCCAGGCTGCCGGGGGCGAAGGAATGGAACGAGAGGGCGTGCGCCCCGCCCCTGGCCAGGACGGCGACGGCGAGCAGGACCAGGATGCCGGTCTCGGCGACCAGCAGGACGCCCAGGACCTTGGCGCCGAAGTCGATCGAACGGAAGCCGCCGTACCAGATGATCACGAGTCCCACGAGGGCTATGACCGGCCAGGGCACGTTCCAGCCGAGGAGTGACTGCAGGGTGCTGTGCGTCTGGGCGCCGAACAGGCCGTAGACGCCGATGTTCATGGCCAGGTAGCCGAGCAGCGCCAGCAGCGCCGCGCCGAATCCGGCGGGACGGCCGAGGCCGCGGGTGACGTACGCGTAGAAGCCGCCACCGTTGCGCACGTGCCGGCTCATCGTGGTGAAGCCGATGGCGAAGACGGCCAGGGTGACGCCCGCCGCCAGGTACGCCACGGGGGCGCCGATGCCGCCGATGAGCAGGGCCAGCGGTGCGACTCCGGCCATGACCGTGAGCGGGGCGGCGGCGGAGACGACGAAGAAGGCGATGTCGGCGGTGCCGAGGGTGCCGGGGCGCAGGGTGGGTGCGGGGGCTTGGGGTGCTGCGGATGCGGAGGCCATGGGGGTGCCCTTCTGCGGCAGCCGGAGTGGGGTCCGGTGCTTCGCCCTAAACCTAAAGGCTGATGGTTTTGGCACCCTAGCCCGGCCGTCTACCCTCTGGGAAGACCTGAACACGTAATCGCGCGGGAGGATCGGCGATGGGGCGGCCCAGCAAGGCCCTGCTCGACAGGGAGCGGATCGGCGCGACGGCACTGGCGCTGGTCGACGCCCAGGGCGACTTCAGCGTGCCCCAGATCGCCCAGCGGCTCGGCGTGCAGACCGCCTCCGTCTACCACCACGTACAAGGGCGCGCCGGGATCATCGAGCTGCTGCGGGTCCGGATCGCCGAGGCCGTCGACGCCTCCACCCTCGATCTGCGCCCATGGGATCGCGCGGTGGAGGCCTTCGCCCGCTCCTACCGCGCCGCCTTCGCCGCGCACCCGCGCGCCATCCCGCTGCTGACGATGTCGCAGGTCGCCGCGCCCGAGGCGCTGGCGGTGTACGAGCGGGCCGTCGGGCTGCTGATCGAGGCGGGAGTCCCGGAGGAGACGGTGATGCCGGTGATCACCGCGCTGGACAACCTCGTCCTGGGCTCGGCCCTGGACCTGGCCGCCCCGGAGGCCATGTGGCAGCCCGCTTCCGACGGGTCAACCCCCTTGTTGGCACGAGCACTTGCCGCTGTCAGCAGCGGCCGCCGCACCGACGTCGCCTTCGAACTGGCCCTGACCGCTCTTCTCACCCACGTCCGCGAACTCGCGGCAGCGGAACCGGAGGGCCCGGGTACCACTGGTGGGTGATGCAGGGCCGCAGATCACCAGCACCGCGGCCGTGCGACCTCAGAAGCCGTGCGACCTCAGAAGGTGAGTACCGGCTTGATGGCCTTGCCGGCGGTCATGTCGCGGACGGCCTGGTCGATGTCTGCGAACGGGTAGTGGCTGATCAGGCGGTGGAGGGGGAGGCGGCCGTCGCGGATCAGGCGGACCAGGGCGGGGATGAAGGTCTGGGTCTCGGTGTCGCCAAGGGTCACGCCAACCACCTTGCGGCCGGGGATCATGGCGTTGACATCGAGCGACACCTCGGTGCCGAAGGGTGGGGCGCCCACGACCGCCAGGGTGCCCCGGGACGCGAGGGCATCGACACCTTGGCGCAGGACGGTGATGCTGCCGGTGGTCTCCACGATCCCGTCGGCTCCATGACGATCGGTCAGATCCAGGACTGCTTCGGCGAGATCGACCTCGGCCGTGTTCACGGTGTGGGTGGCGCCGAGTTCGCGGGCGAGTGCCAGCCGCTCGGGCACCCGGTCGACGGCGATGATCGTGGTCGCGGGGCTGAGGGCCGCCGCCATGACCGAGGAGAGTCCGACCGCGCCGGCGCCGAGCACGACCAGGGTGGCGCCCACCTCGGGTCGGAGCACGTTCCACACGGCGCCGACGCCGGTCTGAACTCCGCAGCCCAGGGGCGCGATCAGCTCGAGGGGGACGTCGGGGTCGACCTTCACCAGGCTGCGTTCCTCGACCAGGGCGAGGTCGGCGAAGGACGACTGGCCGAAGAAGTGCCCGCCGAGGGCGGCGCCGTCGCGGCTGATGGTGCCACTGCCGTCGCCGCGACGGCCGCCGATGGCGGCACGCACCGCCGCGTCGACGTCGGTCGCGTCGGCCTCGGCGACGGTGGTGGCCGCCCAACCGGTGGACGGGTCGATCACCTCGGTCCGCGAGCCGCTGGACGACTCGCGCCACCGCCCGCCGATGAACAGCCGGCCGGGCTCGATCTCGGGGGTGCTCATGGCGACTTGGATCCTCTCGGTGATCGGCGACTGCACGTCACCGGGTGACCAGGCGTGCGGGGCGGTAGGTGACGAAGGCCGTGGTTCCGGCGGGCCGGTCGGCGGTCAGAGCCGCAGCGCTGGTGTCGCCCCAGTGCCCGGTGTCGATCCGGTGGACCACGGCGTGCAGGCCGGCGAGGACCTCGTCGGAGGTGAAGTTGCAGTGGCCCTGGCGGGCGACATAGGCCTGGCGCAGCAGCCCGCCGTCTCCGGCGGCGCGGACGCGGGCCGCGAAGGCGTTCTCCTGCTCCACGGGGACCAGTTGGTCGGCGGTGGTGTGAATGTCGAGTAGCGGCACGTCTAGGCCCTGGCCCGCGGTGGAGGTCTGCTCCATCCAGCGGGTCGCAGCCGGGTCGGCCTGGTGGGCAGGGGCGGCATGGAGGGTGGCAAGGTCGTCGTCGAGGTCGAGACCGGCGGCCCGGTAGAGGGCGCGGACCTCGGCACGGTGGGGTGAACTCGCCAGCAGGGACTTCCAGTTCAGCCCGGCCGTGGAGCCGCTGTCACCGCCGGCGGCCTGCTCGATCGAGTAGCGGCCGGTGATGATGAAGTTGAGCTGCCCGGCGGCCAGCCAGTCGTACTGCTGCGCCTCCTGGCCGGCCGGGTCGTCGGCGGCCGGCGGGTTCTGGCCCGGGGCCCAGTCCGGCAGGTTGAGGTAGGCCGCCGCCAGTGCGATGCGGGCGCGGCCCTGCGGTGTCGTCTGCGCGGCCTTGACGGCGTCGGTGAGGGTGGTCGCGGTGGCGGCCGCCGCGGACTGGCTGGGGTAGTCGGTGAGACTGAGCCGGTCGGCGGGGTCGAGCAGGGTGGCGAGGACGGTCTCGGCGGCGAGCTGGTAGTTGCCCAGATCGACACCGCCGGCGACCAGTCCGCACAGTCCGAGCGAGCCGGCCACCCGTCCGTGCGAGTCGCGGGCGATCTGAGCGTTGATCAGGCCGCCCATGGACAGACCGACGGAGATCGTACGGGTGGGGCGGCCGACGGCGGCGGCGAAGGCGTCGATGGTCTGGAACTGGTCGCGTTCCGCGCTGCCGAGGGCCCACCAGGAGCCGTTCGGGTCGTAGGAGGAGCCGACGAGCGCGTAGCCCTCGGCGAGCAGTGCGGTGGCGGCGGCCGCGCTGGGGGCGTCATCGGCCTGGGTGGGTCCGAAGCCGTGGCTGTACAGCAGCAGGGTGCCGTTCCAGTCGGCCGGGACGTCGGCGACCCAGGTGGCGCCGTCGGCGAGCGTGCCGGTGCGGTGGACGGTGGCGGTGTCCGCGTGGGCCGCGACCGCCGGGGCGGCGACGAGGGCGAGAGCGGTGCAGCCGACGGTCAGTCGAAGCGCGAGGCGTGTGCCCATGGTGAGGTGGTCCTTCTCGGAGATGGGTTCGGAAGGAGCTGGGAAAGTGCCTCAGCGGGAGCGCCGGCGCGGGCTGAGGTCCCGATGAATGTAGGGCGATTTTTTGGCGACGGTCAAGACAGTGCCCAATATCTGCCGATGGTCGTGCCGCGGACCGACATCGCGGGAGAGCCGTCAGTGCGCCGGGATCGCGTCCAGGACTCGCTGGGCCTCCGCCCGCGCGGCGGCGGCGCAGCGCTGGGCCAGGGCATGGAACAGCTCCTCGGCGCGGATCGCCGGCCAGTCGGCGGGCAGGTGCTCCGCGGGAAGGTGCGGGTCGCGGCGGACCAGCTCGAGCCAGTCGGTGTGCAGCAGCAGTTGCCCGCCCAGCGGGTCGGGACCTCCGGCGCCAGGCTCGCTCCAGCGGTCCAGGAAGGCGTGGTACTCGGCGGCGATCGCGTCGGTGTCGAAGGCCGACTCCACCACCTGCGCCACGTCCGTCGGCTCCAGCACCGCACCGCGGAAGACCCGCACGTGCGCGGCGAGCGAGAGGTCCTCCAGCAGCGCGTTGACGTCCACCACGCCCGGCGCGACCCACAGGCCGCTCTGCAGCGGGCCGAAGCCGCCCCAGGTCAACCGGGAGCGCAGGTCGTGCCGTTCGCGCCGCCAGGCCTCGGGCAACGAGAAGCCGACCAGCGTCCACTGGCCGTCCCAGTCGCGGTTGACCGCGCCGGTGCGCCAGACCCGGTCGTGCCCGTCCCGCAGCACGGCGACCGCCCGGCGGGTCAGCGCGAAGTACATCTTCCGGCCCTGGCGGTGCCGCTCCAGCAGACCGCGGTTGACCATGCGGGTCAGGGTCGAGCGGACGGCCTCCTCGGTGACGCCGATCCGCGCGAACACGTCGATCACGCAGGCCGAGGACAGGGCGATCTCCTGGCCGAGCACATGGATGCCGAAGAAGCTGAGCATCAGTGACTGGGGACGCGGGGCGAGATCGGGACTGGTCACGGGCACAGCGTAGGACCTCTCGGCGGCCGGGGTGCGGGTGCGTCCGAATATTAGGCAGTTCCATTGACGGCCGACAGAAATCTGCCTAGGTTGAGCGCACCGACAACCCCAGCCAAGGAGCAGTCCCATGGATCTGAGCGGCAAGGTCGCCGTCGTCACCGGCAGCGGTCGCGGCCTCGGACTCGCCTACGCCGAGGCCCTGGCCGCCGCGGGCGCGGCCGTCGTGGTCAACGACGTCGACGCGGACGCGGCGGACGCCGCGGTCAAGGCGATCGAGGCGGCCGGCGGCCGGGCCGTCGCCGAGGTGGCCGCCGTCGGCACCACCGAGGCCGCCGAGGCCCTGGTCGCCCGCGCCGTCGAGGCCTTCGGGCGGCTGGACGTCATGGTCACCAACGCGGGCGTGCTGCGCGACCGGGTGCTGTGGAAGATGACCGACGAGGACTTCGACACCGTCGTCCAGGTCCATCTGCGCGGCACCTTCACCTGCGTCCGGGCGGCCGTGGAGCGGATGCGCGAGCAGGGCGAGGGCGGGCGGATCATCGTCGCCGGCTCCCCCGCCGGCCAACGCGGCAACTTCGGCCAGACCAACTACGCCGCCGCCAAGGCGGGCATCGCCGCGATGGTCCGCACCTGGGCGATGGAACTGGCCAAGGCCGGCATCACCGCCAACGCCGTGATCCCGGTCGCGGCCACCGCGATGACCAGGACCATCCCCGCCTTCGCCCCGCACGTCGACGCCCTGGAGCAGCACGGCACCCCACTGCCGGACGCCCTGCGCAAGGGCGAGGGCTTCGGCACCGCGCAGGACGTCGCCCCGCTGATCGCCTTCCTCGCCTCCGACGCCTCCGCCGGGATCACCGGGCAGTGCATCGGCATCGGCGGTGACAAGCTGGCCTTGTGGTCGCACCCGCAAGAGGTCTCCGTCGCCTACGCCGACGGCGGCTGGAGCGCGGACGCCATCGCCGCCGCCTGGCCGGTCTCCGTCGGGCGCGTGCCGGAGACCTACGGCATCCCGGCGCCCCGGATCTGAAGGGAGTCCGCCCGATGAACGCGATGAACCCGATGAACGTGGACGAACTCGTCGCCATCGACGTGCACACCCACGCCGAGGTGTCCTCGCGCGGCGAGGGTTCGCTCTCCGAGGAGTTGGACAGCGCCGCCGGGGCGTACTTCAAGGCCGAGCACCGCCGCCCGACCCTCCCGGAGATCGCCGCCCACTACCGCGAGCGGCGGATGGCCTGCGTGGTCTTCACCGTGGACGCCGAGGCGGCCACCGGCACCCCGGCCGTCCCCAACGAGGAGGTCGCGCAGGCCGCGCTGGAGAACCCCGACGTGATCATCCCCTTCGCCAGCGTCGACCCGTACAAGGGGAAGATGGCCGTCCGCCAGATCCGCCGGCTGGTCGAGGAGTTCGGGGTCAAGGGCTTCAAGTTCCACCCCAACGTCCAGGCATTCCACCCGAACGACCGCCTGGCCTACCCGCTGTACGAGGCCATCGAGGAGGCCGGCGCGATCGCCGTCTTCCACACGGGCCAGACCGGGATCGGCGCGGGGGCGCCGGGCGGAGGCGGCATCCGGCTGAAGTACTCCAACCCGATGCTGGTCGACGACGTCGCCGCCGACTTCCCCGGGATGCCGATCATCCTGGCCCATCCCTCGTTCCCCTGGCAGGACGAGGCGTTGGCGGTGGCCACCCACAAGCCACAGGTGTACATCGACCTTTCGGGCTGGTCACCGAAGTACTTCCCGCCGCAGCTGGTCCAGTACGCCAACAGCCTGCTCAAGGACAAGGTGCTGTTCGGCTCCGACTACCCGCTGATCAGCCCGGACCGCTGGCTCGCCGACTTCGCCCAGCTCCCGATCAAGGACGAGGTCCGTCCGAAGATCCTCAAGGAGAATGCCGCCAGGCTGCTCGGCCTCGACAAGCAGCAGTGACGCCAGACAAGGGAGTCCCGCGTTGCAGAACCAAGGCATCGGGTCCTGGCCCGCCCGCCGGGCCCGCAAGACCCCGCACCGCACCGCCCTGCTCCACGAGGAGCACGCCACCAGCTACGCCGAGCTGCACGACCGGACCACCCGCCTCGCCCACCTGCTGCGCGCACGCGGCGTGCGGCACGGCGATCGGGTGGCCTTCCTGGGGCCGAACCACCCCGCGTTCCTGGAGGCCCTGTTCGCCGCCGGACAGCTCGGCGCGGTCTTCGTCCCGCTCAACACCCGCCTCGCCGTGCCTGAGCTGCGCTACCAGCTGCAGGACTCGGGCAGCAGCCTGCTGCTGACGGTGCGTCACTCCAGTGCCGCCGAACTCGGCGGGGATGTCGAGCTGCTGGAGGCCGAGGGCGAGACGTACGAGGCGCTGCTGGCCGGGGCCTCGGCCGAGCCGCTCGACGTGCCGACCGGTCCGGACGAGCTGTGCATGATCATGTACACCTCGGGGACCACCGGCCGCCCCAAAGGCGCCATGCTCACCCATGCCAACATCCTGTGGAACAGCCTCAACGTCCTGGTCGACGTGGACCTTTCGACCGACGAGGTCACCCTGGTCAGCGCGCCGCTGTTCCACACCGCCGCCCTCAACATGACCTGCCTGCCCACGCTGCTCAAGGGCGGCACGGCCGTGCTGGAGTCCGCCTTCGACCCCGTCCGCACCCTGGAGCTGATCGAACGCCACCGGATCACCTGCCTGTTCGGCGTCCCCGCGATGTACGACGCGGTGGCCGCCGAGCCCGGCTGGGCGCAAGCGGACCTCAGCAGCCTGCGCAACCTGCTCTGCGGAGGCGCGCCCGTCCCGGCCCGGACCATCCGTCGCTACCTCGAGCGGGGACTGGCCTTCGTCCAGGGCTACGGAATGACCGAGGCCTCCCCCGGCGTCCTGCTGCTGGACCGGCACGACGCGCTGACGCACGCCGGTACGGCCGGCGTACCGCACTTCTTCACGGACGTGCGGCTGCTGAACCCGGCCGGCGATCCGGTCGGGGTGGACGAACCGGGAGAGGTGCTGGTCGCCGGGCCCAATGTCACGCCCGGCTACTGGGGCCGTCCCGAGGAGAGTGCCGACGCGTTCAGGGACGGCCACTGGTTCCGCTCCGGCGACATCGCCGCGGTGGACGCCGAGGGCTACATCCGGCTGGTCGACCGGCTGAAGGACATGTTCATCTCCGGCGGCGAGAACGTCTACCCGGCCGAGGTCGAGGACGCCCTGCTGGAGCACCCGGCCGTCGCCGAGTGCGCCGTCTTCGGTGTCCGCGACGAGAAGTGGGGCGAGGTCGGCCGCGCCGTCGTCGTCCTGCGGCCGGGCGCCGAGGTGGGCATCGAGGAACTGACCGCCCACCTGGACGGGCGGCTCGCCCGCTACAAGATCCCCAAGTCGGTGCTCTTCGCCGACGCCCTCCCGCGCAGCGGCGCGGGCAAGCTGCTCAAGGGCCCGCTCCGGGCCACCTACGGGCAGCGCTGACCCCCCTAGGGCGTGTCTTTCGGATCACGCCCTGGACCATTCAGAGAGGCTTCCCCATGTCCCGTACCGTCAACGGCATTGCCGAACTGCTCGAGCTCGGCGGCACCGACCTCGGCCGCAGCGAGTGGCTGGAGATCACCCAGGAGCGGGTGAACACCTTCGCCGACGCCACCGACGACCACCAGTGGATCCATGTCGACGTCGAGCGGGCGAAGGACGGACCCTTCGGCGGCACCATCGCCCACGGCTACCTGAGCCTCTCGCTGCTCATCCCGCTGTGGAGCGAACTGCTGGAGGTCCAGGGCATCGGGATGGCCGTCAACTACGGCCTCAACAAGGTCCGTTTCCCCTCCCCCGTCCAGGTCGGTGCCAAGATCCGCGCCCATGGCGCGATCGCCTCGGTCACCGAGGTCAAGGGCGGCGCGGAGGTGACCGTCGACCTGACCGTCGAGATCGACGGACAGCCCAAGCCCGCCGTCGTCGCCCAGGCCGTCTACCGTTTCTACGCGTGACCGACCAGGCCCCCCGTTCGGCCGCCGACCGGCTGCTCGCCGTGCTGGCGGCCTTCGGGCACGCCGGCCCCGCGCTGTCGCTGACCGAGATCAGCCGGCGCGCCGGCCTCACCCTGCCGACCACGCACCGCCTCGTCGGGCTGCTGACGGCCTGGGGTGCGCTCGAGCGTGACCGGGAGGGCGTCTACCACATCGGCCTGCGGCTGTGGGAGCTCGCCAGCAGCGCATCCCCCGGACCCCCCGGGTCGCCGCCCATCCGGCGGTCGAGCTCGACTCGTTCGTCTGGGTCTGGATCGGCGATCCGGCGCTGGCCGACGAGAAGCTGATCCCACGCGCCCCGCACCTGGCGGACCCGAACCTGGTCACCGTCTGCGGCATGGAGCCGATCGACGGCGACTACGGGCTGCTGGTCGACAACCTGATGGACCTCTCCCACGAGACCTACCTGCACGGCGGCTACATCGGCACCCCGGAGGTCGCCGAGACCCCCATCACCACCGAGGTCGACGAGGGCGCCGGCATCGTCCGGGTCTCCCGCCACATGGCGGACGCCGAGTGCCCGCCCTTCTACGCCCGTTCGACGGGGATCCAGGGCCGCATCACCCGCCTGCAGGACATCGAGTACTTCGCCCCCTGCCTCTACCTGCTGCACAGCCGGATCATGCCGGTCGGGCAGGACGCGCCGGTGTTCCGCACCGAGATCACCTACGCCATCACCCCTTCCGCACCCGGCAAGGTCTACGACTTCTGGGCCGTCTCCCGCGACTTCGCGACGGACGACGACGAAGTCACCGCGTTCCTGCGGGACTTCAACCACCAGGTGGTGATGCAGGACGTCGACGCCCTGAACCTGCTGCACCGCGCGCTGGACAGCGAGCCGGCCGGCTACCAGGAGCTCAGCATCAACATCGACACCGGCGGCCTCGCCGCCCGCCGCATCCTCGCCAGGCTGGCCGCCGCATGACCGGCCCGTCGAGCGGAGCGGTCAACCGCATCGACTGGCAGCCCGGCACCGATCTGCTGCACGGCATCTGCCACTGCGGCGCGCAGCACACGGCCGACGATCCGGTCGAGATGTGGGCCTGGCTGCTGGCCCACCCGGAAGGACACCCGAGCGAGGCACCGAGTGACTGAGAACCTCCACACCGTCGTCGTCGCCGACCGCCGCCAGGAGGCCGACGGCGTCATCTCCCTGACCCTCCGTGGCAGCGGCCTTCCCGCATGGGAACCGGGCGCGCACCTCGACCTCCTGCTCGCCGACGGCCTGGAGCGCCAGTACTCGCTCTGCGGGAACCCGGCGGAACGGGACGTCTGGCGGATCGCCGTGCTGCGCGGGCCCGAGGGGCGCGGAGGATCGGCCTTCGTGCACGAGCGGCTTCGGGTCGGCGAGACCGTGCGGGTGCGGGGACCGCGCAACAACTTCCCGCTCCGGCCCGCCGGTCGCTACCTCTTCATCGCCGGAGGCATCGGCATCACCCCTGTCCTGCCGATGCTGCGGGCGGTGGCCGCGGCCGGCGCCGACTGGTCCCTGCTCTACGGCGGGCGCACGCGCGGGTCCATGGCCTTCCTCGACGAACTGGCCCGCTACGGCGAGCGGGTGGCCGTCCGGCCGCAGGACGAGACCGGGCTGCTGGACCTGGCCTCCTACCTGGGTGCCCCGGAACCGGACACCACCGTGTACTGCTGCGGTCCGGGCGCGCTCCTGGACGCCGTCGAGCAGTACTGCGCGGCGAACGGACGGCCGGAGCCCCGGATGGAACGCTTCCAGCCCAAGGCCCGGGCGATCTCTCCGGACGCCCCGTTCGAGCTGGTGCTGGCCCGCTCCGGCCTGACCCTGTCCGTCCTGGAGCGCACCTCCGTCCTGGAGACCGTTCGCGCAGCCGGCGTCGAGGTGCTGTACTCCTGCGCCGAGGGCACCTGCGGGACCTGCGAGACGGACGTCCTGGAGGGCGTCCCCGACCACCGTGACTCAGTGCTCACGGCGCAGGAGCGGGCGGCCGGGGAGACCATGCTGATCTGCGTCTCCCGCTGCCGGGGAGAGCGGCTGGTCCTGGACCTCTGAGCCGGGGATCCACAGCTGAGGCATCGTCACGCACGGTCCTGGCCGATCGGGAAGCCGACGTAGTTGTGGGCGAGTTCCGCGGCCGCGTGCGGGGAGGCGGCGATGCGCGCCAGTTGGGAGAGCTGCAGGCGGGTGTCGAAGGCGGACTGCTTCGGGTCGGAGTGCAGGGTGGTGGTCATGAAGTACGAGAAGTGCTCGGCCCGCCAGACGCGTTCGAGGCAGGTCTCGGAGTAGGCGTCGAGCAGGGCGGTGGACCCGGTCTCGTACAGCTCCGTGAACGCCTCGGCGAGGACGATGACGTCGGTGGCGGCGAGGTTGAGGCCCTTGGCGCCGGTCGGGGGGACGATGTGGGCCGCGTCGCCGGCCAGGAACACCCGCTCGTGGCGCATCGGTTCGGTGACGTGGCTGCGCATCGGCAGCACCGACTTGGCGGTGATGGGGCCGCGCACCAGCTTCCAGCCCGGTTCCTGGCGGGTGGCGAGACGGGCGTCGAGCTCGTCCCAGATCCGCTCGTCGGGCCAGTCGGCGACCTCGGTGCCGTTGGGCACCTGGAGGTAGAGGCGGCTCACGGAGGGCGACCGCATGGAGGCGAGGGCGAAGCCGCGCGGGGAGTGGGCGTAGATCAGCTCTTCGTAGACCGGGGGCGCCTCGGCGAGGATGCCCAGCCAGGAGTACGGATAGGTGCGCTCGTAGGTCCGCCGGACAGCCGCCGGGACGGCGTTCCTGGTCACGCCGTGGAAGCCGTCGCAGCCGACGACGTAGTCGCAGGTGAGGGTCTGCTCGCGGCCCTCGTGGGTGTAGCGGACGGTCGGGCGGTCGCCGTTCGCCTGCTCGACGGAGTGGACCTGGGCCTCGAAGAGCAGCGGGCCGCCTTCGGCGAGCCGAAGGGCGATCAGATCCTTGACCACCTCGGTCTGGGCGTACACCATGACGCTCCGCCCGCCGGTCAGCTCGGGGAGGTCGACGCGGTGGGCGCGGCCGTCGAAGCGCAGTTCGATGCCGTCGTGGATCAGGCCTTCGCGGTCCATCCGCTCCCCCGCGCCGACCGCCCGCAGCGTGTCCACGGTGGTCTGCTCCAGGATGCCCGCGCGCTGGCGGTGTTCGACGTAGAAGCGGTCCTTGGCCTCCAGGACGACGCTGTCGATGCCGGCCTGCTGGAGCAGCCGGGCGAGCAGCAGACCGGAGGGCCCGGCGCCGATGATTCCGACGGTCGTGTGCATCATTGGTCGTCCTTATGGTCGTTCAAGCTGTGCTGATTCAGAACGCGGTTTGCTACGGCGAAGGCCGCGTTGGCGGCGGGGACACCGCAGTAGACGGCGGTCTGGAGCAGCACCTCGCCGATCTCCTCGGGGGTCAGGCCGTTGCGCACCGCAGCCCTGACGTGCATGGCGAGTTCCTCGTGGTGGCCGCCCGCGACCAGAGCGGTGAGGGTGATGCAGCTGCGGGTGCGGCGGTCCAGGCCGGGGCGGGTCCAGATCTCGCCCCAGGCGTAGCGGGTGATGAAGTCCTGGAAGGCGGCGGTGAATTCGCTGGTACCGGCGATGGCCCGATCGACGTGGGCGTCGCCGAGCACTGCCCGGCGGACGGTCATGCCCGCGGCGCGCCGGTTGTCGTCGTCGCCGGGCCAGGGGGTGAAGTGGCTCCGCAGGGCGTCGAGTACGGCCTGCGGCCGTTCGACCGGCGCGAGGTGGGCAGCCCGGGGGATCTCGACCAGCCCGGATCCGGGGATGCCGTCCGCGAGTTGGCGGGAGTGCGGGGGCGGGGTGGCGAGGTCGTCACGGCCGGCGAGGACGAGGGTCGGCGCCGTGATGCGGTGCAGTTCGGCGCGCAGGTCGAAGGCGGCCAGTGCGTCGCAGCAGGCCGCGTAACCGGCCGGGTCGGCGGCGCGCTGGTCGGCGACCAGGGCGTCGGCCGCAGGGGTCCGGGCGAAGGCGGGGGTGAACCAGCGTGCGGGTGCGGTCTCGGCCAGCGGTGCCGTGCCCGCTCGCCGGACGAGTTCGGCGCGCTCGCGCCAGGCTTCGGGTTCACCGAAGCGGGCCGAGGAGCAGACCAGGGCGAGCGAGGAGATCCGCTCGGGGTGGTGGACGGCGAGGTGGGTGCCGACGGCGCCGCCGAGGGAGATGCCCGCGTAGGCGAAGCGCGTCAGACCGAGCCGGTCGGCGACGGCCAGCACGAGATCGGCGAGGTCGGCGACGGTGGCGCCCTCGGAGACGAGCCCGGCCGGGGAGCGGCCGTGGCCGGGCAGGTCCCAGCGGACCACCCGGTGGTGCCGGGCGAGGGCACCCGCCAGGTCGTCCCAGACGGCGAGCGAGGTGCCGAGCGAGGGACCGAGGACCAACGCCGGGGCGTCCGGCAGTCCTTCGGCGGTGAAGTGGAGCGTCACGGGAGATTCCTCCGCGGTGGGGACGGTGGCGGGGTGCGCCGCAGGGCGCGGTCGACCAGCGCGGCGGCCGATCCCAGGTACCCGGCCGGGTCGGTGAGTTCGCGCAGCCGCCAGGTGTCGATCCGGTCCTTCAGGTCGGGCTGGTCCTCCAGGACGTCCCGCAGGCTGAGACCTTCGGCGACGGCCCGGTGGGAGGCTTCGGTGAGCAACTCCTTGGCCGCTCGACGGCCGAGCAGTTCGCCGAGCTCGGCGGCGAGGCGCTCGCTGACCACCAGGCCCTGGGTGAGGTCCAGGTTGTCGCGCATCCGGTACGCGAACACCTGGAGGCCCTCGGCGAGTTCGGCTGCGGCGCGGGCGGCTCCGCCGGTGAGGCGGAGCAGTTCGCGCAGGCTCTGCCATTCGGCGTGCCAGGCGCCGGCGGCGCGTTCGTCCTCGGCGGCGAGCGAGCCGAGCAGGACGGCGGCGAGGGCGGGTGTCTGGCGGGCGGCGGCGGCGATCAGGGTGGCGCGGACCGGGTTCGCCTTGTGGGGCATGGCGGATGAGCCTCCGCCGCTGCCCTCCGCGACCTCGCCGATTTCGGTGCGGGAGAGCACGAGTACGTCGGCCGCCGCCTTGCCGAGGGCCGCGGTGGTGAAGGCGAGCGCGGCGGCCAGGTCGGCGATCGGGGTGCGCAGGGTGTGCCAGGGCAGGACTGGTGCGTCCAGGCCCAGTTCCCGGGCGTGGGCCTCGACCAGCTCGGGGCCGCTGCGCGGTTCCTGCGCCAGGGTTTCGAAGGCGGCCAGGGTCCCTGCGGCACCGCCGAGTTGGGCGGGCAGGCGGACGGCGGACAGTCGGTCGGCGGCGTCCAGGACGAGGCTTCGCCAGCCTGCCGCCTTGAGGCCGAAGGTGGTCGGGACGGCGTGCTGGGTCAGCGTGCGGCCGGGCATCGGGGTGTCGCGGTGCTCGGCCGCCAGGTGCGCGAGGGCCTCGGCGGTCCGGTGCAGGTCCTCGAGGATCGGCGGCCTGCTGCGGGCGGCGACCAGCATGGCGGCGGTGTCCAGGATGTCCTGGCTGGTCGCGCCCCGGTGCACGAAAGGTGCGGCATCGCCGGGCACGGCGGCGGTCAGATCGGCAACCAGCGGGATGACCGGGTTGCCGCCGGCTCGCGCGCGCATCGCGAGGTCGCGCACCTCGAATCGCTCGGCGCGGGCTGCCGCGTCGACGGCGGCGGCTGCCGAGGCCGGAGCGTGCCCGAGGCGGGCCTGGGCGCGGGTGAGGGCGGCCTCGGCGTCGAGCATCGCCTGGAGGAAGGCGACGTCGCCGGTGGCCGCTTCGACGGCGGACCCCGCCCGGACCGGGGAGAGCAGGCCGACATCGGCGGCCGGAGTCTGATCAGCGGAAGTCAAGGAAGACCGTCTCCTCGGGCCCCTGCAGCCGCAGGTCGAAGCGGTAGGTGCCCGGGGCCTCCTCGGCCGCGAGCAGGGTGCCGCGGCGGCCCGGCTCCAGCGAGGTGAGCAGCGGCTCGGCGTCGAGGTCCGCGCCGGGCAGGTAGATCCGGGTGAACAGGTGGTGGAGCAGTCCTCGGGCGAAGAGGCAGACCGACAGGTACGGCACACCGCCCGGGGGGAGGGTGCGCAGGCTGTAGTGGCCGTCGGCATCGGTGGCCACGCGGCCGAAGCCGGTGAAGGTGACGCCGTCACGGCCCAGGAATCCGCCGGTGACGGGGTCCCGGCGCAGCGAGCCCGGGGCGCCGGTGCGCGAGCCGTCCGGGGCGGGCTGCCAGATCTCCAGCAGCGCGTCGGGGATCGCTTCGCCGTCACCGTCCAGGACGCGGCCGTGGACGGCGATGGTGTCGCGGTGGCCGGCCGGGGCGATCTCGCCCCCGCCCGGGAAGGGCAGGGCGTAGCCGTAGAACGGGCCGACGGTCTGCGAGGGGGTGGGGAGCGCGGTCATCGGCCCTCCTCGATCCAGGTGGCGGCCGGGCCGTCGAGGACGATGTCCCAGCGGTAGCCGAGCGACCACTCGGGGGTGGACAGGTCGTGGTCGTAGTCGGCGACCAGGCGGGCCCGGGCGGCGTCGTCGGTGACGGACTGCAGAATCGGGTCGTGGGCGAAGAGCGGGTCGCCGGGGAAGTACATCTGGGTGACCAGTCGCTGGGTGAAGGCCGTGCCGAACAGCGAGAAGTGGATGTGGGCGGGGCGCCAGGCGTTGGTGTGGTTGCGCCAGGGGTAAGCGCCGGGCTTGACGGTGGTGAAGCGGTAGTTTCCCTGATCATCCGTCAGGCAGCGGCCGGCCCCGGTGAAGTTGGGGTCCAGCGGTGCCGGGTGCTGGTCGCGCTGGTGGGCGTACCGGCCGGCGGCGTTGGCCTGCCAGATCTCCACCAGCTGGCCGCGCACCGGGCGTCCGGCTCTGTCGAGCACGCGGCCGGTGACGACGATCCGCTCGCCGAGCGGCTCGCCGGTGTGCCGGCGGGTCAGGTCGCTGTCGAACTCGGTGACGTCGGTGACGCCGAAGGCGGGGCCGGAGAGTTCGACGGCGTCCGGGTCCTGGACGGCGACCAGCGGCTGCTTGGGGTGGCGGAGCAGACTGCTGCGGTAGGGGGCGTAGCCCCGGTCGGGGTGGTGCTGGACGGAGCCGGCGTGGGCGTACGCCTCGTGCTCCCGGGCGATCTCCTCGGAGATGTCCCGCTGGGTCGGCGACATGGCGGTTGGTTACCTTTCCAGGACGAGGGCGAGTCCTTGGCCGACGCCGATGGACAGCGTGGCGACGCCGGTGCCGCGGCCCCGGGCCTTGAGTTGGTGGGCGACGGTGCCGGCCAGGCGGGCGCCGGCCGCGCCGAGGGGGTGACCGATGGCGATGGCGCCGCCGTACCTGCCGACGGGTGTGCGGACGGCATCGACGATGTAGACGTCCCTGGTCATGGAGGCTCCTGGGGGTGGTCAGCCGACGGGGACGGCGATCCGCACGGGCGCCGCCGTGCGCCGGACGATCTCTTCGGGGGTCACCCCGGGGGCGGTCTCGACCAGCACCAGCCCGTCGTCGGTGACATCGAGGACGCCGAGATCGGTGATGACGCGGTGGACGCAGCCCTGGCCGGTCAGCGGGAGCGAGCACTCGGCGACGACCTTCGCAGCGCCGTCCTTGGCGGTGTGCTCCATCACCACGATGACCTTGCGGGCGCCGTGGACCAGGTCCATCGCGCCGCCCATGCCCTTGACCATCTTTCCGGGGATCATCCAGTTGGCCAGGTCGCCGCGGGCGGAGACCTGCATGGCGCCGAGGATCGCGGCGTCGATGTGGCCACCGCGGATCATCCCGAAGGAGAGGGCGGAGTCGAAGAACGCCGCGCCCGGGAGCACGGTCACGGTCTCCTTGCCGGCGTTGATCAGATCGGGGTCGACCTCGCTCTCGGTCGGGTACGGGCCGACGCCGAGCAGGCCGTTCTCCGACTGGAGGACGACGTCGACGCCCTCGGGAAGGTAGTTGGGCACCAGCGTGGGCAGCCCGATGCCGAGGTTGACGTAGCTGCCGTCGGCCAGCTCCCGGGCGGCCCGGGCCGCCATCTCCTGCCTGGTCCAGCTCACTGCGCTGTCCTCTTCTCGATGACTGTCCCTCGTGCCGGAGGCGCGGAAATCGTTCGCCGCTCGATGCCCTTGTCGGCGGCCTGTTCCGGGGTCAGCGCGACCACGCGCTGCACGAACACACCGGGCAGATGCACCTCGTCCGGGTCCAACTCGCCCGGCTCGACGAGCTCTTCGACCTCGGCGATGGTGATCCGGCCCGCCATCGCCGCCAGCGGGTTGAAGTTGCGCGCGGCCTTGTTGAAGACCAGGTTCCCGTGGCGGTCGCCCCTGGCCGCCCGGACCAGGGCGAAGTCGGTGGTGATGCCGCGCTCGAGGACGTACTCGCGCCGGTCGTACTCGCGGACCTCCTTGGGCGGCGAGGCGACCGCCACGCTGCCGTCCGGGGCATAGCGCCAGGGCAGCCCGCCGTCGGCGACCTGGGTGCCGACGCCGGCCGGGGTGAAGAACGCCGGGATGCCGCAGCCGCCGGCCCGCAGCCGCTCGGCCAGCGTCCCCTGCGGGACAAGCTCCAGCTCCAGTTCGCCTCCGAGGTACTGGCGGGCGAACTCCTTGTTCTCGCCGACATAGCTGCCGGTGACCCGGCTGATCCGGCCGACCTCCAGCAGCAGACCGAGGCCGCCGCCATCCACGCCGCAGTTGTTGGAGACCACGCTGAGGCGGCTGGATCCGTGCCCGAACAGCGCCTGGATCAGTACGTTCGGTACGCCGCTGAGGCCGAACCCTCCGACGGCCAGCGAGGAGTCGTCCCCGATGTCCGCGACCGCCTCCTCGGCGGTCGCAACCACTTTGTCCATGTGTTGACCCATTCCGTCGAACCATCGCGTTCGCCTGGTGAACGATGGTGCATAATGGCAGGGCCAGAGTGTGCGCCGCCGTACCGGCCGTGTCAATGCCGCGCCATGGCTTCCGTGCCACCGATCACTTCCGTGCCACCGATCAGGAAGGTCCGAGATGACCGCCTCTTCTCCGGACGAATCAGTCCGGCCGCTGGAGCGCGGCCTGGCGGTACTGCGCGCCATGGCGGCCGACCCGAGTCCGCGGCAGCGCGCCGGCGACCTCGCCAGGGAGACCGGACTGGCCCGCTCGACCGTCGACCGGGTGGCGACCACGCTGACCCGCCTCGGCCATCTGCGCTCCGACGGGCGCGACCTGATGCTCACCCCCCGGCTGATGGAGTTCGGCAACGCCTACCTGGCATCCTGCGGACTGCCCGAGGCGCTCGCGCCGCACGCGTTCGCACTCGCCGACCGGCTGGACGAGTCCGTATCGATCGCCGTACCCGACGAGGACGGCGTGCGGTTCATCACCCAGGCACCGCGTCGGCGGACGATGGCCGTCTCCTTCCGGATCGGCGACCTGCTGCCGGCCGAGCGCTGCGCGCCCGGAGCTCTGTTCGCCACCCGGTGGACCGAGGTCGAGCGCGAGCGCTGGCTGTCCCGGCGCCGGACGGATCCGCTCGACAGCCGCTTCCCCGCTGTCCCGAAGCGGAGCGGAGCCGACGACGACCGGAAGGTCGAGGCGGACTTCGAAGACCGGGTGCGGGCGGCCCGCGAGGCCGGCTGGTCGGTGGACGACCAACTGATCGAGCCGGGGCTGGTCGCCGTGGCCCTGCCCGTCCGCGACCCCTCGGGCGCCACGGTCTGCGCCGTCAGCGTCGTCAGCCACACGAGCCGCCACACCGCCCCGTCACTGGCCGAGCACGCCCTCCCCCAGCTGCGCTCCACCGTCGACGCCATGGAACACACGCTGCGCTCCCGGGCCCCGGCCCCTGCGCCGCCCACCGACGCCGTCGCGGCCTTCGACAGCTCGCTGAAGGAGGAGCTGGGCTCCGGATTCCTGCAGTCGCTGGCGCGCGGACTCGACGTCCTGCGCGCCCTCGGGTCGCGGCGCGGAACCATGAGCCTGGCCGACACGGCGCGCGCCACCGGACTCCCCCGCGCCACGGCACGCCGGGCCCTGATCACCCTGCAGCACCTCGGCTATGCCGCCGCCGAACCGGACGGCTACCGGCTGCTCCCCCGCGTCATGGACCTCGGCTTCCCGCGCCTGTCCCAACTGACGTTCGCCCAGATCGCCAGGCCCCATCTGGCCGCCCTCGTGGAGCAGGTCCACGAATCGGCGTCCGTCGCCGTCCTCGACGGCGACGACATCCGCTACATCGCCCGCGTCACCGCCTCCCGCATCATGCGGGTCGACATCACCGTGGGCACCCGGTTCCCCGCATACGCCACCTCGATGGGCCGGGTGCTCCTGGCTGCGCTGCCCGAGCAGGAACGTCTGGATCACCTGCGCCGGGTGACGCCTCGTCAGTTCACCGCACGCAGCAAGACGACCGTCCCGGCTCTCTCACGTGCTCTGGCCACGGCGGCGAGGGAGGGCTGGGCGCTGGTCGACCAGGAACTGGAGGAGGGGCTGTGCTCCCTCGCCGCCCCCGTCACCGACGACCTCGGACGGGTGATCGCCGCCGCCAACGTCGCCCTGCACGCCAGCCGTGGCACCGCCGACCAGATCCGCGACACCGTCCTCCCCCCGCTGCGGGAGGCCGCGAGCCGGATCGGGGACGACCTGGCCGTCGTCTCACGCTTCACCGGATCCCGCATCCGATGAAGTGACACTGCGGGTGCCGATCAGCCATCCGCCCAGGTCGCAACCTTGATCGTCTCGCCGAGTGCGACGCGGGTCGGCAGCGTCCTCGGACGACGCTTCGAGGGCTGTCATCACCGGCTGGAGTTCAGCTGCCACGCCTGCATGCTGCTGAGGGTGGCGGTGCCGTTGTCGGCGAAGAGGTCGACACCGGTGCTGGAGGGGTCGGGGAAGACCTGGTCGGTGAGGACGACCTGGTCGCCGTGGGCGTTCTCGGCATACACCTCGACGGAGGAGGAGTCGACGAGGACGTGCAGGCGCAGGGTCCCGCCGTCGAGGGCGAGGGGGGCGCGCTGGACGCCGGGGAAGGAGGGGTCGAAGTCGACCGCGCCGGAGCCGGTGCGGTCGATGTACACCTCGCCGGTGGTGGTGTCGTAGCCGATCCGGGTGCGCTGCCCGGACCCCGTTCGCACGTCGAGGCCGAAGTCGGTGGCTGTGCCGGCGGTGAGGGCGGCCTGGAGCTCGAGGGTGCTGCCCTGCACGCCGAGCGCCGTGGTGGTGTTGGTGGCGGTGGTGGTGGAAACGTGGGTGCCGGCGGCGCGCAGGGTGGCCAGTTCGTCTACCGGCTGCTGGAGCAGCTGGACCTTGCCGTCCACGGTCCGCAACGCGAGCTGGCGCGGGAAGGTGTCGGCGCTGCGCCAGGGGCTGGTGGGGATGCTCCCGCCGTAGTTCCAGTTGCTCATCCAGCCGATCATGATGCGGCGGCCGCCGGGGGCGTCGTTGTAGGTCTGGGAGGCGTAGAAGTCCTCGCCGTAGTCGATCCAGTGGGCGCGCTGGACGGTGGACAGCGCGGGCTGGTCGGCGGCTTCGAACTGGTCGGCCAGGACGTGGCCCCATCCGCCGGTGTTGTTGTCGACGAGCTGGATCTGGACCGGCTTGCCCTGGTACGCGCTGGTGTTGAAGGACGCCCAGTCCAGGTTCTCGGAGTCGGAGCCGGTGGCGCTCTGCACCATCTTGCCGTCGACGAGCAGGTTGACGCCGGTCTCGGTGGACCGGGGCTGGGCCTGGGTGTCGGACAGGACGACCTGGTCGAGGTTGAGGTGGCCCCAGCCGCCGGTGTCGTCGTCCACGACCTTGATCTGGGCCTGCTTGCCCTGCAGGGCGGACAGGTCCCACGAGGCCCAGTTCAGGGCTTCGTTGTCGGTGCCGGTGGCGGAGCGCACCACCTTGCCGTCGACGACGAGTTCGACCGCGGTGGGGGCGTCGGAGGAGGCTGGGTGGTCGCCGCCGCCGATGAGGAAGTCCAGGTACTTCTTGTCGATGGTGAAGGTCGGTGAGGTGAGGGTGCCGGTGGAGGAGTCGCCGCTCAGGTAGCTGTTGACCAGCCCGTGGCCGAGGTAGCCGGAGACCTGCTGCTGGCCGGGGAGGGTGCCCTGGGCCGGTCCGGTGCCGAAGGCGGTGCCGGTGGTGGTCCAGTCGCCGACGGGGCTGGAGTAGGTGCTGCCCTCGAAGTCGGCGAGGACTTCGCCGGTGGGCACCGGCTCGTCGCCCAGCACGGTGCCGGGGAGGTGCGGGTGGTTGCCGCCGCCGACCTTGAAGTTGATGTAGTTGCCGGTGACGGTGAAGGCCGGCGAGGTGAGGGTGCCGGTGGAGGCGTCGCCGCCGTTGAAGCTGTCGGCGAAGTACCTGCCGACTGCGCCCGTGACGGTGCTCTGGCCGGCCAGCGCCCCCGTCGCCGGCGCGCTGCCGAAGGCCGTGCCGGTCGTGGTCCAGTTCCCGAAGGTACCGGACTCGAAGTCCTGCAGCGCGGTGCCGGGCGGCGGGGTGGCGGAGCCGTCGTCGGCGGTGAACCTGCTGCCGTCGAAGTCCCCGACGAAGTACTGGACGCCGGAACCGCCGGCGATGGATCCCGGGTTGAGGCCCACGGCCAGGACCCACTTGGTCTTGTTCGGGTCGCCGTCCACCGCCAGCGGGAACACGTCCGGACACTCCCACACCCCGCCGGTGGCCCCGGCCGGACCGAAGTCGCTCAGGTGGGTCCAGCTCTTGAGGTCGGTGGAACTGTAGAAGGAGACCTTGTGCTGGTCGGAGAGGGCGGCGGCCATCAGCCAACTGTGGGTGGGGGCGTACCAGAAGACCTTGGGGTCGCGGAAGTTCTGCGAGTTGATGTCGAGCACCGGGTTGTTGGCGTACTTCGTCCAGGTCAGGCCGCCGTCGGTGCTGTAGGCGAGGGACTGCCGCTGGACTCCGGTGGCCTTCACGAAGCTGGTGTAGACGGCGACCAGGGGAGGGTCGGCCGTGGTGCCGAGGCCGCTGCTGTTGTCCTTGTCCAGCACGACGCTGCCGGAGAAGACCATCTCGTTGTCGTCCTGCGGGATGGCGACCGGGAGCTGGGTCCAGTGCACGAGGTCGGTGCTCACGGCGTGACCCCAGGACATGTTGCCCCAGGTGTTCCCGGACGGGTTGTACTGGAAGAACAGGTGGTACTGGCCCCTGTACCAGATCAGGCCGTTGGGGTCGTTCATCCAGTTCTGGGCCGGGGTGAAGTGGAACTGGGGCCGGTACTGCTCGTCCTGGAGGGTGCCGGCGGTGGCGGGCGAGGAGGTGATGAGGGCCAGCCCGGACAGGACGGCCGTGGCGGCGAGGAGTCTACGGTTCCGGCGGGTGGGTCTGGACATGCTGCTTCGCCTTTCTCCGGAGGCTGGTTGGCGTGGTGCTGGACAGACCCCTAGGCGCGGACGAGCCTGGCGCCGCAGCGGAACCGGCGGGTCTGTCCGGGGTCGATGGTGATCGCGGGTCCGAACTCCTCGCGGTTGAAGGCGTTCGTCATGGCCTCGACCGGCTCTACGGCCACGGACTTGCGCCGGTCTCTGGGCAGGGTGTCGCCGGTGAAGACGTGCAGGTAGCCGCTCTCCTGCCAGATCCGCAGCTCGTGGCCGGTCTTCGGGTCGCGCAGAATGGTCTCGGCGCGGCCGTCGGGCCCGAACTGGAGGTCGGCGTAGCAGGCGTCGATGACGCGTCGGCCGAGCGGATTCCCGTCGCGGAAGTCCATCTCCGGTAGGTCGTTCAGGTCGATGCGGCAGTCGGGGCCGTCGACGGGGATGAGAGCGTCGTCGGTGCGGATGAGGGTGCCGGCCGGAATGCGCAGTTCCAGGTCGTCGATGTCCGCTGTGCCGTCGCCGAGTTGGAAGTAGGGGTGCCAGCCGCCTGCGTACGGCGCTGTCGTGTCGCCGGTGTTGGTGGCGTGGATGTCGAGGACGAGTTCGTCTTCGGTGATGGTGTAGGTGACGGTGAGGTCGAGGGAGAAGGGGTAGCCGTCGAAGCGTCCTGGTCGGATCTCGTTGCTGCGCAGGACCAGTTGGGCGCTGTCGGCCGTGGCGGTGGCGTGCTCGAGGGCGAAGGGCAGGCTGCGGGCGAAGCCGTGGTAGACGGTGCGGTCGCCCGCCACGCCCGGGAGCAGGTCGTGCTCCCGGCCGTGGAAGCGGTAGCGGCCGTCGGCGACGCGGTTGGGGAAGGGCGCCAGCACTCCGTTGCGCACCCCGGACTGCTCGTGCAACTCGGCGGGATCGCGGTAGCCGTCGGTGAGCTGGAGCGGTTCGCCGTCCTGGTGGATCTGCCAGCTGAGCAGGGTCGCTCCGTGCAGGGCCACGGCGGCATGCACGGTGCCGCCGTGGTCGCGGACGGCCAGGCAGGGCTCGCCTCCCCAGGTGAACCGCTCGATGGTCCAGGCGCTCATGTGGTGGCTGGGGAAAGCTTCTTGGCGCCGGTCATGACGGCCACGGCATCCTCCATGGAGTGGGACTGCGGGGTGATGACGCCGGCGCAGGCGCCGAGCCGCTGGATGTGGATGCGGTCGGCGACCTCGAAGACGTTGGGCATGTTGTGGCTGATCAGGATGACGCCGAGGCCTTGGTCGCGCAGGTCGCGGACCAGTTTGAGGACCTGGCCGGTCTCGCGGACGCCGAGCGCGGCAGTGGGCTCGTCGAGGATGACGACCTTGCCGCCGAAAGCCCCGGCCCGCGCGACGGCGACGGCTTGGCGCTGGCCGCCGGAGAGGGTCTCCACCGCCTGGTTGATGTTCTGCAGGGTGCTGATGCCCAGCCGCTTGACGTGCGCCTCGGCCTGGCGCTTCATCTCTCCGGTGTCGAGCATCCGCAGGACCGAGCCCAGTAGGCCCTTGCGCCGGATCTCCCGGGCGAGGAAGAGGTTGCTGGCGACGTCCAGTGCCGGGGCGACGGCCAGGGTCTGGTAGACCGTCTCGATCCCGGCGTCGCGGGCGTCCTGCGGGCGCTTGAACTGGACCGGCTCGCCGTCGACGAGGATGGTTCCCTCGTCCGGGACGAGCGCGCCGGAGAGGCACTTGATCAGGGTGGACTTGCCGGCGCCGTTGTCGCCGATGACGGCCAGCACCTCGCCCTGGTGGAGCGTCAGGTCGACGTCGTCCAGGCCGACGACCCGGCCGAAGGTCTTGACCAGGCCTTTGGCCTGCAGGACGGGGGCGTTGGTGGGGGTGGTCATGCTTTCACGCTCCGGATCCACTGGTCGACGGACACCGCGGCGATGACCAGCAGGCCGACCGCGAGGACTTGGTAGTTCGGGTCGAACCCGGCCAGCGCCAGCCCGTTGTCGAAGACCTGGACGATCAGGGCGCCGATCAGCGAGCCGAAGATGACGCCGCGTCCGCCGAAGAGGCTGGTGCCGCCGATGACGACGGCGGTGATCGACTCCAGGTTGGCGCTGATCCCGCTGTTGGGGTCGCCGCCTCCGACCCGGCCCACCAGGATCCAGGCGGACACCGCGATGGCGAGCCCGGCGACCATGTAGGCGCTGAGCAGCACGCGGTTGACCGAGATGCCGGCCAGCCGGGACGCCTCGACATCGTCGCCGACCGCGTAGAGGTGACGGCCCCAGGCGGTGTAGCGCAACGCGAATCCGAGCACCCCGTAGAGGGCGATCATCAGCAGCACGCCGGTGGTGATGTGGAGCGAGCCGATGGAGATGCTCTCCGCGCTCCACAGCAGGAAGCTGCCCGGCTGCAGAGCCACGGTCTGGCCCTTGGCGTAGATCAGCGTGATGGCCGTGAAGACGCTCAGCGTGCCGAGGGTGACGATGAACGGGGGCAGCTTGATCCGGGTGACCAGCAGGCCGTTGACTGCCTGGGCCGCGATCGCGATGGCGGCTCCCGCCAGCAGGGCCAGGACCCCGTTGACGTGGCTGTCGAAGACCAGTTTGGACATCACCAGTGACGCGAGCACCATCACCGCGCCGATGGACAGGTCGATGCCGGCGGTGAGGATGACCAGGGTCTGGCCGGCGGCGAGGGCTCCGACGACGGCGACCTGCTGGGCGACCAGGGAGAGGTTCTGGAGCGCGTAGAAGCGGCTGTTGAGGAGCGCGAAGGCGACGCCTGCCAGCAGCAGGACGATCGCCGGGCTCAGCGCGGGCTGGCGGTGCAGTGCCGCGTGGACGCGCTGGCCCACGCTGGCGGGGCGGTTGAGGAAGTCCTCCGCCGTCGTGGGCGCGGTCTCGCCGCTCGATTGGATGGTCACGGCTGTCCTAACTTCGAAGCTGGTCGGCCGCCCGTACGGTCCGGTCGGTCGACCTGGAGGTCTGGCCCGGATGGTCTGGTCCGGATGGTCTGGTCCGGATGGTCTGGTCCGGATGGTCTGGTCCGGGAGGTCTGGTCCGGGAGGTCTGGTCCTGGTGGTCGGCCGGGGGTGTCGGCGGCAGGCACAGCTGCCGGCGACACCCCCGGTCTGCCGAGGGGCCGCGGTAGGGCCCGCAGGTCAGCTGCCCCAGCACGCCGAGGCGGCGTCGGCGGGCGACTGGACGGTGACGCCCGAGACGCTCTTGGTCGCGGCCAGGGCCGTGCCGGTGTCGTAGAAGGACTTGCCGTCGGTGACGCTGGGCTTGGAGCCGCCGCGGGCCAGCTTGGCGATCGCGTCGACGCCGAGCGAGGCCATCTTGCCGGGGTACTGCACGGCGTCGGCGGTGAACTCACCGCTACTGGCGAGCTTCAGCCCGGCGCAACTGCCGTCGATCGCGTAGATCGCGACCTGGCCGGTCTTGCCTGCGGCCTTCAGGGCGTTGTAGGCGCCCTCGGCGGCCGGCTCGTTGATGGCGTAGACCACGTTGATGTTCGGGTTGGCGGAGAGACAGTTCTCCATCGCGGTGCGCCCGCCGTCGATGGCGCCCTGGGTGGGCTGGTGGCAGGCGACGGTGTAGGAGCCGCCGGAGTAGCTGCCGGTCTTGGCCTCCTGGCCGTTCTGGGTGGTGCTGCCCGGGTCGATGCCCATGCCCTGCAGGAAGCCGTGGTCGCGGTCGATGTCGACGGAGACCACCTGGTTGTTGAACAGGTCGAGCATGGCGATGACGGCGGGCTTGCCGCCGAGGGCCGCCGCCGCGTACTGGCCGTCGAGCTTGCCCGCCGCGGTGTTGTCGGTGGCGAAGGTGATGTCGGCGGTGCTCGGCGGGTTCGGCGCGGTGTCCAGCGCGATGACGAAGAGGCCGGCCTGCTTGGCCTGCTTGAGCGCCGCGTTGACCGCGTCGCCGTTCGTGGTGATCAGGATGCCCTTGTCGCCGCGCGCTATCGCGTTGTCGATCGCCGAGATCTGCGTCTGGGTGTCGCCGTCCTTGGTGCCCGCGGCCACCGTGAGACTCACGTTGTCCTTGGCCGCCGCGGCCTTGGCGTCGTTCTCCATGCTCACGAAGTAGGGGTTGGTCAGGGTCTTCAGGATGAGCGAGACCCCGACCTTGCCGCCGCCGGAGCCACCGGAGGAGCCGCTACCGGACGAGGCGGTGGTGGTGGAGGAACTGCAGGCCGCCAGCGCGGTGGCGAGGCCGAGCGCGAGACCCGCGGCGGCCACCTGGTTGCGCCGAATCCGGCGGCGCGGGTTCGAGACGTGAACGGTGTCGAAGTGGTTCATGGTGATTCGTCCCTTCGTAACCATCGCGCCGCGATGGCGAGACAACGTTGACTCGACGCGATCGTTTCCTGCATGGCAGACTGCGTCAAGGCACTGATGACAAGTGCTCAGTTAACGAATTGGTAACGCCGACGTCATGGAGACAACGATGACTCTGGGCAAACCGGAGGCTGGGGCGCCCAGCGCCCGGCCCACGATGCGGGACGTCGCAGCACTGGCCGGGATCTCCATCAAGACCGTCTCCCGGGTCGTCAACGGGGTCAGTACCGTGGACCCCGAACTGGCCGCCCGCGTCAACGAAGCCGCCCGAAAACTCGGCTACCGGCCCAACCTGACGGCGAGCAACCTCCGCCGCCGGGACGGGCGCACCGCGACCATCGGCATGCTGGTCGAGGACGCCGCGAACCCGTTCTCCGCGGCGCTGATGCGCGCGGTCGAGGATGTCGCCCGCAGCCGGGGCGTGCTGGTGCTGTTCGGCAGTCTGGACGAGGACCCCGCCCGCGAGCGGGAACTGGTCGGCGCACTCCTGGACCGGCGCGTGGACGGCCTGGTGATGGTCCCCGCCGGGCTCGACCACAGTTACCTGGTCACCGAGCAGCAGGCCGGCACCCGACTGGTCTTCGTCGACCGCGAACCGAGTCTGCTGGGCGCCGACGCCGTCGTCTCCGACAACCGGCAGGGCGCGATCACCGCTGTCGAGCACCTCCTCGCCGCAGGGCACCGGCGCATCGCCTACCTCGGCGACCAGATCTCCATCCCCACCGCCGCCCTCCGCTTCGACGGCTACCAGCACGCACTGAACCTCGCCCGCGTTCCGCTCGACCCGGCGCTCATCCGCCACGGCCTGCGCACCGCCGAGGCCGCAGAGGAGGCCGTCGAGCAGCTGCTCGCCCTCCCCGACCCGCCCACCGCCCTGTTCACCAGCCAGAACCTGGTCACCATCGCCACCTGCCGGGCGCTGCGGCGGCTGAGGCAGCACCGCGCGGTGGCCATGGTCGGCTTCGACGACTTCCCGCTCGCCGACATGCTGGAACCCGGGGTCTCGGTGATCGCCCAGGACGCCGACGCGCTGGGCAGGCTCGCCGCCAAGACCCTCTTCCGCCGGCTCGACGGCGACACCTCGCAGACCGAGACCCTCATCGTGCCCACCCAGCTGATCCAGCGCGGCTCGGGCGAGTTGACGACAGGAGCAGGCACCCGTGGCTGAAACGAGCGAGAGCACCTCGGCTTCCCCGGCCCCGGTGGTGACAGTCATCGGCGAAGCGCTGATCGACATGGTCCCCGGCGAGCGGCCCGGCGACTTCCGCGCGCTCCCCGGGGGCAGCCCCTTCAACGTCGCCGTCGGTCTGGCCCGGCTGGGCCTGCGCACCTCGCTGATGGCCCGGTTGGCAGACACCGCGTTCGGCCGCATCCTGCGCGCTCACGCCGAAGCCGAAGGCATCGATCTGACCCATGCGCCGCGCGCCGCCGAGCCCGCCAGCCTTGCCATCGTCTCGCTGAACGAACACGCCCAAGCCCACTACGACTTCTACCTCGACGGCACCGCCGACTGGCAGTGGTCCGCCGCCGAGACCGCCGACCTCCCGCCCGGCACCGCCGTCCTGCACCACGGGTCCCTCGCCTCCTGGACCGCGCCCGGCGACGCACACATCCACGCCCTCGCCTCCCGACTGCACGACCGCGGCCAGGTCCTGATCAGCTACGACCCCAACATCCGCCCGTTCCTTCTCGGCGGTCCCGACAAGGGCCGGCCGCTGGCGGAACGGTCCGTGGCCCGCAGCCACCTGGTGAAGGCCAGCCGCGAGGACGTCGAGTGGCTCTATCCGGACACGCCCCTGGAGGCGGTCGCCGCACGCTGGCTCGGTCTGGGCGCGCTGCTCGTCGTCATCACCGACGGCCCCGACGGTGCCCACCTGTTCCGCCCGGGCGAGCAGCCCGTCACGCGCCCGGGACGCAAGGTCGCCGTCGTGGACACCGTCGGCGCGGGAGACGCCTTCACCTCCGGCTTCCTCGACGCCCTCGTACGCCGCGGCCTCCGCACGCCCGAACTGCTCCGGCGAGCAGCCCTTGCGACGCTCGCCTGCGCCTCCGACGACGCGATCCTGGTCTCCTCACTGACCTGCGAGCGCATCGGCGCCGACCCGCCGTCGGCGCTGCCCAGGCCCGACGGCTCTGCCCGCGCCCCGCTCACACCAGCAGACCTCTGCTTCCCCGGGAGGGCCGGCTGAGCAATGGCGGATCGACCGCCCGACGAGCGTCGTCGGCGACCCGCGCAGCCGTGCTGCCCTGGGACGGGTGACGCTCCGGTGCCGTATCAGCGGGCCGATCGGCGGACCCTCCGTCAGTGAGCGGGCCGGCTCCAGGGTTCGTCAGAGGCGCTCGGGCACCGGGTTGCCGACGGCCTCGATGGCGCGGCGGACGGGGACCTTCGCCAGCACGGCGAAGCCGATCACGAAGAACACCAGCAGCGAGATGATCGCCGAGCGGTAGCTGCCGGTGATCTGGTACGCGAGGCCGAAGACCAGCGGTCCCATCCAGCTGGTGCCGCGGTCGCTGACCTTGTACACGCTGAAGTACTCGGCCTCCCGGCCGGCCGGGATGAGGTGGGAGAACAGCGAGCGGGAGAGGGCCTGGCTGCCACCGAGCACCAGTCCGATCATGGCGGCCAGGGCGAAGAACCAGGCGGGCTGGTGGGCGGGCATCAGGTAGCCCAGGGCGAGGGTGATCACCCAGCCGACCAGGGAGCCGAGGACGGTCCGCTTGGCGCCGTACCGGCTGGCGATCCGGCCGAGGAGCAGCGCGCCGCCGATCGCCACGATCTGGACCAGCAGAATGGCGGCGACCAGCGAGGTCTGGTCCATGCCGAGTTCCTCGCTGCCGTAGAGCGAGGCCTGGGAGACCACGGTCTGGATGCCGTCGTTGTAGCAGAGGAAGGCGCCCAGGAAGAGCAGGGTGAGGGGGTAGCGGCGCATGCCGCGCAGGGTGCGGGCGAGTTCGCGCAGACTGCCGGCGGCGGGCCGGTCGGGCGTGGCGGTGGCGGTGCTGGGGGCCGCACCGGCGCGGGAGGGCAGCCGCAGCAGCGGGACGATGGTGAACAGCGCCCACCACAGACCGGCCGAGGCCAGGCAGATCCGCACCGCGGTGCCGGAGGACAGGCCGAGCGCGTCGGCCTTCTCGAACAGCGCCAGGTTGGCGATCAGCAGCAGTCCGCCGCCCGCGTAGCCGTAGGCCCAGCCCTTGGAGGAGACCGCGTCACGCTCGTCGGGGGCGGCCAGGCCCGGAAGGTAGGCGTAGGAGAGCGCGACCGACACGGCGTAAGCGATGTTGGAGATCACCAGCAGCGCGCCGCCGAGCAGGTAGCGGTTGCCGCTGAGGAAGAACATCCCCATGGTGGCGACCGCGCCGACGTACGCGAAGCCGCACATCAACTCCTTGTGCCGCCCGGTGCGGTCGGCGACCGTGCCGGCCAGCAGCATCACCGCGACCGAGACCAGCACGGAGAGGGAGACGGTGTACGGGAAGAACGACCCGGCGCGCACCGTCAGGCCCAGCGGGTGGACGTTGCCGCCCGCATCGGCGGCGTTCTTGGCGACGGTGGTGAGGTAGGGCCCGAGGAACACCGTCAGGACCGTGGCCGAGAAGGCGGCGTTGGCCCAGTCGTTGATGTACCAGCCGAACTGCATCCGGCGCAGGGCGCGGGTGTCGGTGGCGGCCGCCGGGTGGTCGGGCAGGTGGGTCGCCGTGTTCATGAGGTTCCTATCACCGTGTTTCCGTCGGTCCAGCAGCCGCGCTCCTCGAGGACGTCCCGCAGGACGTCGATGCGATCGGCCATGATGCCATCCACACCCAGGTCGAGGAGAGCCCTGAGCCGTGTGGGGTCGTCCACAGTCCAGACGTGAACCTGCAGGCCGAGGCGGTGGGCGGTGCGGACGAAGGCCCCGTCGACCACCCGGACGCCCCGGTGCCGCTCCGGAACCTGCGCGCAGACCCCCGACCACGACGCCCCTCGGCCCGGGAGCAGCGGCCCGGCCAGCGAGCGCAGCCGCAGCCGTGCCACCTCGCGCGGGCCGAGCGAGGTGGCCAGCCGGGGGCCGGCGGCTTCGCGGACGGCGGCGAGGCGGCTGTCGGAGAATCCGCCGACGCAGACCCGGTCCCAGGCGTCGGTGCGGCGGATCGCCTCGACCAGCGGCCGCACGGCCGCGGCCGCCTTGACGTCGATGTTGAAACGGGCCTGGGGGAACTCGCCGAGCAGGTCCTCCAGGAGCGGGACGGGCTCGGTACCACCGATCCGGGCCTCGCCGACCGTGCGCCAGGGCAGTTCGGCGACGGCCCCGGCCCGGTCGGTGACCCGGTCGAGGCGGGAGTCGTGGAAGGCCACCAGCACGCCGTCGGCGGTGACGTGCACGTCCGTCTCCAGGTACCGGTAGCCGAGCTCGACGGCGGCCGAGAACGCGGCGAGCGAGTTCTCGGGGTGGCCGAGCGCACCTCCCCGGTGGGCGAAGGCCAGCGGCCCTCGGTGGTCGAGGAAGGGGTGCATCTCGGGCTCCGAGGTTCTTGCGAGAGGGTGGTGACGAAGGTGTCAGAGCGGGACGAGGAACTGTAGCGCCCCGGCCCGGCGAGCGGTGGCCCCGCCCGACAAGATCGACCGGACGGACCCTGGATCAGCCGCCCTCGCATGTCTCGTCCCGAGTCGTGGACATGCCCTAGGCTCGACCGGGGCGCGGCGCGCGGCCGCGGCGGGAGGGTCGGATCACCATGACAACACCCGGGGGACAACAGGCGTTTGGCGCCGGCGGCAGGCCGCTGGGGCCGTGGCTCACGAACGGCTGGGTGGTCGCGCCACCTGCGCCGAAGCCGGGGACGGTACCGCTGCGCCCACTCGACCTGGGGGACATCGTCACCGGGGTCCTCGCCACCATTCGCCGCTATCCGGGCTCCCTCTACTACCCGCTGCTGCTGGTGGCCTTCGGCTGCGCCGGGGTGTTCGGCGGCTGCGTCGGCCTGGCCTACGCGGAGGTCGGTCCGCTGCCGACCTCCGGGCGGATCCCCGACCAGCAGCTCACGCACCTGACGCTGGCCGCGGTGGCGCTCCTGGTGCTCCTGCTTCTCCTGGCCACTGTCGCCTCTGCCGTCGCCACGACGGTCAGCACCGTCGTCCTGTACCACGCGGTGTTGGGGCGCCAGTTGACGTTCCGTCAGGCGTGGACGCGATCCCGGGCGCACCTCGGGCGCGTGCTCGGCGTCCAACTCCTGGTTACTGCGGCATCGCTGGGGATCCTGGTCGCCTCCGCCCTGCCCAGCGTCCTGCTCTTCCTCCTCGCCGGTCTCACGGCAGCCGCCTACGGTCTGCTGTTGCTGATCCCTGGCCTGGTCGGCGCCGTCTACCTGGGGGTGCGGCTGGTCCTGGTGGTGCCGGTGCTGGTCTTCGAGGAGCAGCGTCCGGTGGCTGCGCTCCGGCGCGCTTGGCGGCTCAACCGCGGTGCCTGGTGGCGCAGTCTGGGATTCCCCTGGGTGGTCGGGTTGCTCGGTGAGGTGGTCGTCCGGGCCGGCATGACCGTTCTGGGGATGGCGGTGTCCCGGTTCCTGCCCTCCGACGCCTTCGACAGCGGGCAGGCCGAGCCCACCAGTTGGCCCTCCCCCGCCGGCGTCACGCTGCTGGTCGTCGCCGTCTGCATGGTTGTCGCCCTGCTGATGGCGGTCCGGGCACCGCTGGCTCCGCTGACCTGCGGGCTGCTGTACCTCGACCGGCGGCTGCGGCTGGAGGACCTCGGGCCGAGGATCGTCGCCGCGACCGCCGGCCCGGCGGGCACTCACGGCCTTTGAGGCAGCTGACGCCTGGTCACTTCGGTCGGCGCACCCTCAGGTCCCTCACCGCCCGGACTGGCGGGAGTTGATGACCAGACTGGGGCAGTGTCGGCGCATCGCGTCCGTGACCGACTCGGGGCGGCGGCGCAGGTCGGAGAGCATGATGACCGGTACCACCAGCGGGCTCGGCTGACCGGTCGACAACTGCTGCTTGCGGCGCAGCATGACGGTCACCCAGGGGTGCCCCGGCGCTGCGGGCCACGCGCACGCGATGTCCGGCCAGGGGAGGTAGCCGAACCGGACGTACTCGATGCCGTCGTCGGTGATCCGCAGCGGCGGCTTGCGACGGAGGTAGGTCCGGCGCACGAGGGGGAAGAGCAGGGTGCCGGACAGGGGGCCCAGCAGGCTGCCCCAATGGCCGACAGGCAGTGGCGGGAGCACTGCCGGGAGCAGGAGCACCAGAACGACCAGTCCGGCGCAGGTGAGCACCAGCCACCAGGTGATCAGGAGTCGGCGCACTGACGGTTGGAAGACCGTGACCTCGCCGGTGGGCGCGGGAGGCAGTGGCCGCGTCGCGGCGGCACCGGGCGGCCGCAGCTCGGCGTCGGCCTGCGCATCGCTCGGCGCCGCCTCGGTGACGGTGACGCGGAGATCGCCCCGTCCGTCCAGCTGGTCGACGCCGTGGTGCGGCACGGGGATGGTGGCGCCGTAGGCGGTGTCGGGCGGGACCGGGACCGCCACCCACTCGTCGGTCGGTGACCGCAGCGAGACGGTGGTGCCGTGCAGCCGCTCGGTGTGGGTGATCGGCAACTCGACCGTGAGGTGGGTGTCGTCGCGGCCGAAGACCGGGTCGGGCAGGACGTGGACCGTCACCAGCAGATCGCCGGCCGGACCGTTGCCGGGTGCCGCGAAGCCCTGCTCGGTCAGGCGGATGCGCTGACCGTCGGCGACGCCGCGCGGTAGAACGGCAGCGACCGGACGGGGCTGCGGCCCGTTGCCGCTGCCGTGGCAGCTGTCGCACGGGCGGGTGCCGAACCCTCCGGTGCCTTCGCAGGTGCCGCAGCGGGTCGGGACGCTGAGCAGTACCGGAGTCTCGTTCAGGGACTCCCGGAAGGAGATCGTGGCTTCAGCGGTGAGGTCACGGCCGCGCCGGCCGGCCGCCCGGTTGCGGGCGATCACGAAGTCGCCGGCCTGGTTGCCGGCATGGGAGCCCGGCTCGGGTTTGCCGTCCCGGACCAACCTGTCGGCGACGGTGGTGAACAGCGGGCCCAGGCGAATCCCCTGGCCCTCGCCGGGGATCCCGTGCTCGACCGCGTCGATCAGGTACTTGGTCAGGTAGGTCTGCGGCTCGGCCGCCTCGCTCTCCAACTGGTGCCAGGCCTGGGTATCCGGGCCACTGGCCATGATCAGGTAGAAGCCGCGTGCGGCGGGCAGTCTCGGGCCGGCCGAGAGTCGGCCGTCCTCCTCGACGGCGAGACCGGCGAAGCAGCAGTCGAGGATGGCGATCTTGGTCTTCGCGTCGCTGGTCTGGAACGCGTTGCGGACCTGGTCGAAGGTCAGGCTGGTGACGTTGCGGAACTTGACATCGGTGGCGGATTCTCCCAGGGCCAGGCAGAGCTGGTTGTTGAAGTCGTACTGGCCGTGGCCGACGAAGTAGAACAGGGCGACGTCGGTGACGCCGTCGAACTCCTTGACCAGCCGGTGCGGCAGACCGTCCAGGGACTTCTGGTTCGGGAAGGACGTGATCCGGTCCTCGGGCCAGTTGCACAACGGCCCGCCGAGCATCCTCCTGAACCGCTCGAAGCTGTGCTTGGCGGCCGTCACCTGCGGGAGGTCGGCGTAGTCCCATGCGCCGACCAGCACGGCCCGGGAGTTGCCGAACCCGCCGTCGAGCGCGTCAGCCATTCAGCGCCTTGTCCACCAGCCGCAGCGCGTCCTCCGCGTTGGCGGCGGTGACGGCTATCTCCTGGTCGTCCCGCTTGATCGTGACCGTCACCTCCGTGCGGCGCGAGCGGATGAACTCGGGGATCGCGCCGACGGCCGCCACCAGCAGGCCCCCGCTGGCCGCAGCCACCTGAAGGACGTCCCAGGCCCCCAACTCACCCTCAGCCGGCCTGCCCGCCCGCTGCACCACCTCCAGCCCCTGAATCCGGCCCAGCAGCGAGCGCAGGGCCCGCAGTTCGGTGGGATCCGACACCCACAGCTCGATCGTCACCATGCCGCGTTCCCCCATGTGTCGTGTGCCTGATCAGGAGAAAGCAGTACCACAAAGAGCCGATGGCGAAAAGCCGTCGCACGTGGGCGAATTGAAGCTCCATCAGGCCGGGGGTGGTGGCGGTAGAGTCATGCCCGGCGTTGTCCGCCGGGAAGAGGTTCACAGCGAGGAGTCGGGCCGTGTCCGCGTACGGGATCATCAGCCTCCACCGCTTGGTGGAGCTGGAGGGCTCGATGGGCACGTACCGGGTGCTGATCGACGGCGCGGTCGCCGGCAGGATCCGCATCGGCAACACGGTGGAATTCCCGGTCGCCCCCGGGACCCACCAGGTGCGGCTCTCCTGGTGGGCCTGGACCGGAAGCGCCCCACTGGTCCTCGAGGTCCAGCCCGGCAGCCGCCACCACCTGCTGGCACAGAGCGCCCGCCTTCGGGATTCACGCTTCCGTCCGAGCCGCTCGATCAGCCTCACCACAACGAACCGCAGCTGAAAAGCCACTGGTGCGGCCGCGTTGAATCGGAGAAGCTGCGGCGCATGGACTGGATGCCCCTGCTCTCCACGCTGACCGGTGCCGCTATCGGCATCACCGCCACCCTGATCGCCGATCGCAATCGGTGGCGGCGCGAGGAGGGCCGGCGCGCGCTGGACGTGCGGCGCGAGGCGTACACGGAGTTCGTCTCCGCGCTCAAGGCAGCGGGCGAGGAGATGCGGGCGGTCGCATTGGGCGATCACATGTCCGAGTCGGCGCGCGACGCGGCAGTGCGGGAAGCCTTCCGCCGCACCGGCCTCTACACGGCGAGCGAACGCCTCTGGCTCGTGGGCCCGACGCAGGTTGTGGCGGCCGGGAACGAGGCGTTTCGCAGCCTGCGCCGGATACGCGATGCCTATGCCCAGGGCGTGGTTGTCGACTCCGCCGAGGCTGCGCCCCTGATCGCACAGCGTCGCACGGCCATGGGCCGGATGCGCGACCTCATGCGTGAGGACCTGGGCAGCGGTCCCCTCGGGATCGAATGACCCACGCCGGCGCCGTCCCGCTTCAGAACATGTTGCCCCGCTTCAGAACATGATGAGCAGCCGCGTCTTCGGCTTGAGCTTCCTGTTCACCGAACGGCTCTGCACGTACACCTCCAAACTGGGATTGCGCCCCGCCTTGACGGAGACGGTCCCCTGGATACCCGTGCCGAACAGGAGGCTGCGTGCCGCGTCGCCCGTGTAAGCGCGGTCGGTGTCCTTCTCGACCACGATGACTTCCTTGTCGGGCTGAACCTGAACCCGGGTGCCCAACTGGTAGTAACACGACCCGCGCTCGTACGTCACGCCGGGATGCGAATCGACGAAGGATCGAATCTCGATCTCCGTGTCGACCTTCAGGAGCCGGTACTTGTCGGCCGGGATCGGTTCGAGATTCGCCCGCACCTCGTCGACCGAGAGGTCCTGGCCGACCGCGAACAGGTTCTTCGTGCCGCGCACGCCTTTCTCGCGGCCGCGCAGGAAACTGGTGGCGGCAGCGCGGACGGTACCGATCGCCTCCTCCACGCCCTCCTGGGAATCCGCGTCCCAGATGGCGATGTTTCCGGCGGGGAAGCCGTAGTTCTGGGCGGTTCGCTTCGCCAGCGAGTTCGGAACGAGGATCGCGGAAGTCCAATGTCCCGGAAGCGCACCCATCTTGGCCGCGATCCGGTCGAGCCAGGGGCCGAGAATGGCCATGTCGCCGTCGTGCCGCTTGTCACCTCCGGAGGCGTTCTCCTCGCCGTCCGTCACCACGATCTGGAGGAAACTGTGCTCGCCGTACTCCTCCCAGATGTGGCCCAGGTCGTCCAGCGACTTCAGCGAGGCCTCGACGAGGGCCGTAGCGCCATTGTTGACCTTGTACAGACCACGCATGGACGGCAGGTGCTTCACGTCCATGTCCCAGACCAGGTTCTCCACCCTGTGGTCGAAGGAGTAGAGGCTGATCCGGGTCTCATGACCGAGACTGTCCGACTCGGCCTTCAATCCCGCCACGAACTCGTCCACGACGCGAATGAGTTGGCTCTGGTGCTGATGCATTGAACCCGAACAGTCCACTACCAGCGCGACGTGATTCACCTTGTGCTGGATCTTGTTTGCGGACATATTCCTGCTCCTTCTCCGAGGCTCCCCGCGTGATGTCCTCACACTATGGGGAGGCTCTGACAACGGAGATTGACGGACAATCACCCGACGGCCCCGCGACAGACCCCACGTACCCGCCCGCGACAGACCCCACGTACCCGCCGTCGAGGGTCATCGGCTCGCGGCGGCGTTGAGCAGGTCGGTCATCAGGGCGAGCGGCGGCCAGTCGAGGCGGCCGTGTCGGGCCACCGCGTAGGCGCGCAGCTCGACGTCGGGGGAAGCCAGTGGGACGAGCCGCACCTCGGGCAGGGTCGGGAAGCCGATCGGGAGCAGCGCCACTCCCAGGCCCGCCGCGATCATCTCCTGCACCAGGTCGAGGCTGTCGGCCTGGTGGGTGACGCGGGGACGGAACCCCGCCATCGAGGCGAGCGTGCGGATGACCTCCTCGTCGGCCGTGTTGCGGGAGTTGACGATCCAGTCGTGCGTCCGGAAACGGGCGAAGACGTCCAGCGTCGTCCCTTCGCCGGGCTCGGCCTCGGCCGGCACGCCGAGCCCCCACCTGGCGGTCCACAGCGGGGTCACGCTGACCGTGGGATCGTCGGCGCCCGGAGCCAGGTTGTAGTCGTAGGTGAGCGCGAGGTCCACCTCATCGGCGGCCAGGAGCTCCAGCGACTCGGCCGGCTCGTGTTCACGGATGAGGACGTGGACCTGCGGGCTGGTCATCGCAAGGTCGACCACGACGGGCAGCAGGTATCCGCGGATGGCGGTGGCGAAGCCGGCCACCCTCAGGGTGCCGTTGGGCTCGGCCCCCGGACCGAGGTCACGGTGCGCCGTCTCGACGGCGGCGAGGATCGTCACCGCGTGCTCGGCGAGCCGCCGACCGGCCGGCGTCAGCCGGACCAGCCGCCCGGCGGGCTCGATCAGCGCGGTGTCCATCTCGCGGGCGAGCGCGGCGATCTGCTGCGAGACCGTCGAGGTGGTGATGCCGAGCACATCCGCGACCGCGCGCATCGAGCCCAGCCGGGACAGTTCCGCGAGGATCTGCAGCCGCCGTGTGTCCATGCGGCCATTGTTCAGCTTTCCCGAACGGATTGTCCATGATCGGCACGTGGACGGAAACGGTGCGCACGTCATCTACTGATGCCCATGAGCCCGCTGGAAGCCGTCGCCCGCCCCCTCGCCACCCGTCCGAAGCTGCGCTCCGCCCAGGGCGGAGCACTGATGGCCATGGGCGCGATGTCCTCCGTCCAGCTCGGGCTGGCCCTGTCGGTACCGCTCTTCGCCCAGCTCGGCGCCGTGGGCACGGCCGGGCTGCGACTGGCCTGGGCCGGCCTGCTGGTCCTGGTGCTGATACGCCCCCGCCCGCGCGACTTCGCCGGCCGGGACCTGGCGGCGTGCGCGGTGCTGGGCGTGGTGACCGCGGGCATGGTGCTGCTCTTCATGCTGTCCGCCGCGCGCATCCCGCTGGGCACCGCGAGTGCGCTGGAGTTCCTCGGCCCGCTCGCGGTCTCCCTCTTCCGCCCGGGCGGCGGGCGCAAGGTCTGGGCGGCGTCGGCCGCTCTCGGCGTCGTCCTGCTGACCGAGCCCTGGCACGGCGGGATCGACCCGGCCGGCCTCGGCTTCGCGCTCGGCGCGGCGGCCTGCTGGGCCGGGTACATCCTGCTGACCCAGCGCGTCGGCGACCGGGTCACCGGGCTGAAGGGACTGGCGGTCTCGCTCCCGGTGGCCGGCGTGCTCGCCACCCTGGTCGCCGCGCCCTCCGAACTCGGCCACGCGACCTGGCCGCTGGTCCTCATCATGCTCGGGCTTGCCGCCCTGAGCACCGTGCTGCCGTTCAGTCTCGAATTCCTCGCGCTGCGCCGCCTCACCGCGGGCGCGTTCGGCACGCTGATGAGCCTGGAACCGGCGATCGCACTGATGATGGGCATCCTGGTGCTCGGTCAGATCCCCGGCCCGGGGCCGGCCGCCGGCGTCGTCTTCGTGGTGATCGCGGGCGCCGGCGCCACCCGCACCGGCGGGCGGGAGGCTGCGGCGGAGGCGGCAGCGGTGGCGGAGGTAGCGGCAGAAGCGGCTACGGAGACGATCCCGGAACGCGCCGTCCGGGAGCCGGTGCTCTGCGCCTGAGTCCGGGGGCGCAACGCGTTCGCGAGCCCACCAGAGCCATGGCCGGAGAGTCTGTGGTCCTTGACAGGCAAAGTGGTTAGCCGCCATATTATCTGCATGACGAGGGACGGCATCGATGGCGAGGCGCCCACGCTGGACCAGGCCAGGCGGCAGGTCGAGCGCTACGGTCTGGTGGTCGATCCGCAGGCGGTGCTGGTCGCGGTGCGGCTGATCTCGGCGGGCGCGCGGGTCGGCCGGGCGGCCGAGGCGCACTTTGCCAGGTTCGGCCTGTCGACGGGGCGTTACCGCCTGCTCACCGACCTCGAAGACCACGGCGGGGAGAAGTCCCCCTCGCAGCTCGCGGTCGACCTCGATGTCTCCAGAGCCACGGTCACCGGCCTGCTGGACGGCCTTGAGCGCGATGGCCTGATCGCCCGCCGCCCGTCCACGGAGGACGGCCGGGGCACGGTGGCCATCCTGACCGCGCGCGGCGCGCAGCGCCTGCGCGAGATGGCGTCCGAGCATTTCGGGCGGCTTGAGGCGATGGTGGGTGGGCTGTCCGCCGACGAGCGTGCCGTGTTCCTGGAGCTGCTAGCCCGTGTCGTGCGCGGCAGTGCGGCCCTGGCTGCCGACTGACCCGACTCACAGCCGTTATGGCCCTGCCTTCCCGGCAGGGCCCTTTTTACGAGGCAATAGTTAGCCACCTAATTATATTGCCCGAGTAGGCCCGCCCCCGCCGCAGCCCAGCCACAGCCCTCCACCTCCCTCACACGAACGAGAAAGAGGCCAGCATGCCCGCAACGAAGAACAGAACCAGCCGAACCCGGGCAGTCTCCCGGCCGTCCCGGCCGTTCACCCTGTGGCGCGAGGTCCTGACCGCCTACGTCGCCCCCGCGCTGATGGCGGGCGCCGCCGGATTGGTCACCAGGCAGCAGGACCTGGTCGTGGCCGCCTGCACCTCCATCGCCGGCACCTCCGCCGTGGTGGCGCTCCTGGTCGGCACCTGGCTGCGGCACGGCGGGCAGCCCCGACGCTGGACCACCGCCACGCCGCGCGCCGTGCTGACTGCCGCACTCGTCATCGCCGCCACCGGCATGGCGGCCCTGCTGGGGTGGTTCGCCGCCCAATGGCTACCCGCCCACACCTCGATCCCCGCCGCCCCGTGGCTGGAGCGCCTGCGCATCGACCTGCCCGTCTCCACAGCCCTCGCCACCACCATCGTCACCCTGCACTGGCGCAGCACCACCACATCCCCGGCCTAACCCACCCCGACCTTGCCCACCCAGCGCCAAGCCGCGCCCGGCCTGAGCCTGTCCGCACCCCCAACCCTCCATTCAGGAGCCCGCCACCGGAAGCTACCCGCGATGCCCCTCGGTCCGGGCGTGCTGCAGTTTGCGGGTGAAGCGGTGCATGTGGGGATCGAGCAGTTCGGCCGGCTCCTCGAGTACCTGCCCGTCGGTCAGCCATCGGATGGCGCCGAACTCGCCTTGGTCGTAGGAGATGACGGTGCCGGCGTCGGCGTGGAGGAGGTACCAGAGCGAGACATCGGCGTGTGTGCCCTGTCCCCGGGTCCGGGTGACGGTGAGGAAGAGGGGATGCTCGCCGGTGATCGGCGATGCCACGGCCTCGATGCCCAGTTCCTCACGGCATTCGCGGACCACCGCGGCCCACGGGTCCTCGCCCGGCTCGACATGTCCTCCGGCCGGCAGCCACAGGCCCGCCTTGCGGTGCGCGACAAGCAGCAGCCCGCGCGTGTCGTCGAGGACGGCGAAGTAGCTCACCAGGTGCATCGCCGGAACATCCGGCTTGCGCACCCGGTGGAGCGGGGCTCCGCTGGCGATCCAGTCCGTAGCGGTCTTCAGATGGGCGCGCTCCAGGTCGTCCCACGGTTCGATGGCGCCGACCACCTCATGGAGGTGGGCCCGGGGCTGATCGTCAGGGGTGGTGAGCGGGTGGCCGGTTGAGGTCATCCGCGCATCCTGGCAAGAGGCACTGACACGTGGCGTCGACACCGGCCCGACTTTCCGGGGTCTCACCGGTCATGCTGCCGGATTGGACGCCAAGGACGCATGCCCGTGGCGACGCGGTCGGCGTAGGGGGCCCGAAGAGGTGGCCGCCGTCGTCCGGAGCGTGGCTTCCCTGTCACAGTTCCGTGTCACGGTTCCGTCCCAAGTCCAGCCCGCTTGTCACAGCTCCATCCCAAACCCAGGACGCCGGGGCCAGGTCCTGCCAGGGTGATCCGCATGCCTTCCATTTCTGAGAGTCCTGCCGGACCGGCAAGCCAGGCCGTGGCCAACGACTACGACAGCTTCGCCCAGGCGTATGACACCGGCACCGAAGCGAACCTCATCAACGGCTACTACGCCCGGCCCGCGATCCTGGATCTGGCCGGGGACGTGGCCGGGCGGCGGGTCCTCGACGTCGGCTGCGGATCCGGCCCCCTGTTCGCGTCCCTGCGCGACCGGGGCGCGATCGTGACCGGCTTCGACTCCAGCGCTGGAATGCTGGAACTGGCCCGCAAGAGGCTCGGGCCGGACGCCGTTCTGCACCGCGCGGACCTGGGCGACCCGCTGCCGTTTCCCGACGGCGCAGGACGCTGTTCATCGGTTCCACCACGAGGACGCCTTCGCGGTCGGCGATGGGCATGGTGCTGCGGCGGCCGTTCAGCGGGTAGTAGTTGTCGAAGGCCGCCCAGAGCCGGATGCAGTCGGGCGCCGGCTGCCCGTCCGGGAGGACGAGCTCACCGGCTCGCGGATGAGGTTCGGCGTCTCCGTCGCATCCCGCCGCCCGCAACCGCGCCACCGCGGCTTCGATCACGCTCTCACCGGTCATCTGACCCCCATTCCCCGATCGACGTGCCGGCCTCGGCCCGTCCATTGACCGCCCGCTCCGCGTGAAGGCTCGCACGTCGTCAACCGAGCCCGGACACGGACCCCGTGGCAGGTGGTCGGTCAGGTCACCGAGCACGGTGCAGCACCCGGCGAGTACACCTAGCGGCCCTGTTTGGCCTTCTCGTACGAGTCCCGGGCGGCCATGACGTCCGGGACCCGGCTTTCCACCCACCGGGCCAGTGACCACACCTGGCGGGCGGCCTCCTCGCCGATCGGCGTGAGCGAGTAGTCGACGTGCGGCGGGATGACGGGGTGCGCCTGGCGGTGCACGAAGCCGTCCCGCTCCAGGGTCTGCAGGGTCTGGGCGAGCATCTTCTCGCTGACCCCGCCTACGGTGCGGCGTAGCTCGCTGAAGCGACGGGTGCCGTCGGTCAGCGCCGCCAGCACCAGGACGCCCCACCGGCTGGTGACGTGCTCCAGGATCAGCCGCGAGGGACAGCTCGCCACGTTCACGTCGGGTGCGGCCATCGGCGGCACCTTCGACTCGTTGCTTACTCCCATACCAGTACCTTACCTCAAAGTGGGTACTATCTAGAAGTTAGTACCAGCTCTAGGGTTAGTCCTGCATCCGCACAATTGTTGACAGGAGAACCCATCGCATGAGCATCGTGGTCACCGGAGCGACCGGAGCGCTCGGCCGTCTCGTCATCGACGAACTGCTGGCTACGGTCCCCGCCGAGCAGGTCGTCGCCGTCGTACGTGACAAGGCGAAGGCCTCCGACATCGCCGATCGTGGTGTCGAACTCCGCCTCGCGGACTACAACGAGCCGGAGACTCTGGCCGGCGCATTCCAGGCCGGCGACGTCGTGCTGCTGATCTCCGGCAACGAGGTCGGGCAACGCGTCGCCCAGCACACCGCCGTCGTCAGCGCCGCCAAGGACGCAGGTGTGGCCCGGATCGCGTACACCAGTGTTCTGGGCGGCCCGGCAGCCGACTTCGTGCTCGCGGACGACCACAAGGCTACGGAGACGGCAATCCTCGACTCCGGCTTGACGTACACCTTCCTGCGCAACGGCTGGTACACCGAGAACTACACCGCCCAGATCCAGGTCCAGCTTCAGTACGGCGTTGTCGGCAGCGCGGGCGAAGGCAGGATCGGTTCCGCGACCCGGCAGGACTTCGCCGCCGCCGCGGCCGCTGTCCTGACCGGCGAGGGTCACCAGAACGCGACCTACGAGCTGAGCGGCGATCAGGCCTGGACCCTGGGCGAGTACGCAGCCGAGCTGTCCAGGCAGTCGGCGTCGACGGTCGCCTACACCGACGTCCCCCCGGAGGCCCTCAAGGAGGTGCTGGTCGGCGCGGGCTTGCCGGGAGCGTTCGCCGACATCCTCGTCGACGTCGATGTCGCCGGCATCAGGCCCGGCCTGCTGGAGGGCGGCAGCGGCGACCTGTCCCGCCTCATCGGCCGCCCGACCACTCCGCTCGCCGACACGATCGAGGCTGCGCTGAAGGCCTGACGTCGACTCAACTGGACTGATCCCGCCGGGTTTCAGGGGAGGAGGGCCGCACCCGGGGAGGGTGCGGCCCTTCCCGGGTGCGGCCCTTCCCGTCGGCCCAGTGTGGGAACCGCCGGACAGGTCAGGCCGTGCATGTATCGTCGAGCCAGGCTGGAGCTTCGCGAAGGGACGATGTGCGGTTCGAAGACGCCAACTGGGCCTGGGGCCGGGACCTCCCGCTCAGGTATCTGCTGGTCAGTGAGGAGTGGGACCGCGAGCAGACGCTATGGGCACGATGTGCCGATGCCGACGGGCTGTTCGTGGATCCGATACCCAGGCGGGAGGCGCTGACTCTCGTCGCGTGCGCACCGACCGGCCGGCTACTGAAAGCCATCGATCAGTCCGCCCATGAGCCGGTCAGTCTCGGCCACTTGTTTGTCACGGTCGAGTTCCCGGACGACCATGAGGATTCGTGGAGCGGGTACTGGGTGCACTACTGGAATCTGGACGACGTCGTCGTGGTCGCCAGCCGGCCTTCCGAGACCGATCCGCTGCTGGTCGACGTGGTCGTCGAGGCCGAGGTGACCGGACCGACCCAGCCCTCCTACCGACCTGGCCGCATCAGCGAGCCCAAGGTCTCGGAGGCCTACATCAACAACGGGACGGGCAGCGGGATCGGCCAGTGCCGTCGGATCGCGGGCCTGTACGTCGACCGGCCGACCCCGACGGCCGCGCCGATGCGGCTCATCGGCTGCGAACCCACCGAGCAAATGCTCTCGCGGCTCGTCCGCCGGAGGACCACCGGCGACCCGGTGAAGCTCTGGGCTGTGGACAGCACGGGCAAGGTGATCCGCACCGAGGAACGCCTGACGCTGCACATCACCGAGTCCCGTCCGTCCGTGCTGGGGAGTGCCCTCATCGACATCTCCCTGCGCGAAGGGGTTGAGTATCCGCCGCAACTGGCTGCCCGACCGGTCTGGAAGGCGTGGTACGAGGGCGCTCCGAGCGAACGCAACGAGTGGGCTCGCTTCTCGCCCGGCGGCAGGGAGGAGTGGCTGCGGTTCACCAACGCCAGCCTCGGTGAGGTGCCCGCAGACGGCACCTGCCATCTGGACGGCAGCTTCGTCACCGACGTCGCCGGCCTCAAGTGCGCCCTGGGCGAGGCGGTCGCCGGTCCCGGCAACCACTTCGGCCAGTGCTGGGGCGTTCTCAAGGGCTGCCCCTGCGGCGGCAACGCCATCCCGGAACCGTTCACCCTCATCTGGCACGACGCGGAGGTAGCCAGGCAGGCCCTGGCCTCGGTCAGCGTGGATGCGGCCGGAGAGCTCACCTACTTCGAGAGCACTGTGCGGTTCCTCGAACAGCTCGGCGTCACCGTCGTTCTGCGCTGATCTAACGGCTGAAGGGGTGTTGCAGAAGCTCGGCCCGCTCCTGGCCCTGCAGCCGGGCACCGCGGCCGGCCGAGGGCCTGGACCGGTCGTGGATCGTGGATGGAACGCCACCGCCCGCCCGGATCTGGTCTGGGCGGGCGCCGCGCTGTGGCGCGGGGCCTAACGTCGGTGGGCGCGTTTAGGCTCGCTTTGACCATGGAGTCCGAGTGAGGGACGTGAGTGTCATGTCGCGTGTTCGAGTGCACAACCTCAGCGTGTCGCTGGACGGGTTCGCTGCCGGGGAGGGACAGGGGCTGGAGGCCCCGTTCGGGCATGCCGGAACTCGGCTGGTCGAGTGGTTCTTTCAGACCCGCGCCTTCAACGAGATGCACGGCCAGACCCGCGGCGGCAGCGGTGTCGACGACGCCCTCGCCTGGGCCTGGGGGCCCGGGATCGGGGCGGAGATCATGGGCCGCAACAAGTTCGGGCCGCAGCGCGGCCCGTGGACCGACGAGGAGTGGAAGGGCTGGTGGGGAGACAACCCCCCGTTCCACACCCCGGTGTTCGTACTGACGCACCACCCGCGCCCCTCCCTGGAGATGGAGGGCGGCACGGTCTTCCACTTCATCGACGCCTCGCCACAGGAGGCTCTCCAGCAGGCCCGCGAGGCCGCGGGCGGCCTCGATGTGCGGATCGGCGGGGGCCCAACCACGGTCAGGCAGTTCCTCGCGGAGGACCTGGTCGACCACCTCCACGTCGCCCTCGTCCCGATCGTCCTGGGCCGCGGTGAGCGGCTGTGGGACGGGCTGGAAGGGCTGGAGCAGCGGTTTCAGGTCGAGTCGGTGACGACACCCAGCGGCATCACCCATCTGACCTTCACTCGCCCTTAGCGCCGCCCCGACGGTGCCTCGTACCACACCGATGTCCGGGTCCACATGCGGCTGCACCAGAGTACGGCGACGTGCAGAGCCAGACCCTCACCTGCTGACCCGTTGCCCGACCACCGTCGAGGACGCGATGGCGGACTCCCTGCACCTGCACGGATCGGCGCAGCGTCGCTACGCCGACATCCGACCGCGCTCGGTTTCGATCCTGCCGGTCGCCTCGGCCTGCCAGGCCCGGTGCTCGTTCTGCTTCTCCGCGGCCTCGATCTCCAGCGACCAGGCGCTGGCCCGGGTCCCGTGGGACGTGGTCGGCGTCTGGCTGGAGCGCGCCCGTGCGGCGGGCGCCGAGCGGGCAGTGATCACCGGCGGCGGGGAGCCCACGCTCATACCGTTCGAACAGCAGCTACGGCTGGTGTCCGCCTGCTCGGCCGCCTTCCCGAAAGTCGTCCTGATCACCAACGCGCACACCCTGGCGAAGGGTCAGCACGCTGACCGGGCGGGCCGGCTGGCGGCCCTGAGCGCTGCGGGCCTGAGCGTGCTGGCGGTCTCCCGGCACCATCAGGACGATGCCGTCAGCGAGCGGCTGATGATGTTGCGCACACCGGTGAGCTCCGTGGTCGACACCTGGCGGGTGGAACGCGACCGCTGGCCGGGGCTGCGGATGAGGCTGATCTGCGTGCTCCAGCACGGCGGCGTGGCCGACGCGGCCGGCGTCGCCGACTACCTCTCGTGGGCTGCGGCGCTCGGTGTCGAGGAAGTCTGCTTCAAGGAGCTCTACGTCTCCACCAGCACCGAGTCGCTCTACTTCGACCGCGCCGCCAACACCTGGAGCCGGGAGCACCAGGTCTCGCTCTCCGTCGTCACCCGGTTCGCCGAGCAGCACGGCTTCGACCTAGTGCCGCGTCAGGCAACCTTTGCCCGTCAAGGAGCGGCGTCCGGTGCGTGCTCTCGGCGTGCCGGCCGGAAGTCCTCGTACTGGACGTACTTGGGCTTTCGGCCGGTGCGGCGAGAGTGCGTGCCGGGCGTCGCGACGGGGCGAAGGTTGCCTGACGCGGCACTAGCGAGCCGGCTGCCCTGGGGTGCGCCGGTCTACCAGGGCAGTTGGGGCGGCCGGCCGATGCGGATCGCCGCTTACACCGAGCCCAGCCTGCTCTGGGAACGCACCAGCGGGATCGCCCGCAGTTGGAACGTCCTGGCCGACGGACGCTGTTACGCCTCCCTGGAGGACCGGGCCAGCGAGATCGTGCCGGAAGGTGCGGCGGCATGAGGTTCGAGGAGTTCCAGGAATTCCGGCAGCGGCAACTCAGTGCTGCCCCGTTGCTGCTGGACGCCGCCGAGACCAATGTGTACCGGGCACTCGCCCCGCTGCGGCCGGCACCGCCGGCCGACCTGAGCACGGTGCACCGGTGCGATCTCGCCCGAGCCTGGCTGCGGCGGTTCGAGCTGCCGGAGGAGTGGTCGCGCCGCGCCATGGTCTGTCGAGGGGTCCGGCACGGGCTCGGTGTGCTGTTCCCCTGGCTGCGCGCCGTGCAGGCGCGGTTGTGGTTGCCCAGCGACGTGTACCCGGTCTACTTCGAACTGGCCCGCGCTGCGGGACTGGCGCCCGCGTCCTACCCGACACTGCCGGCGCCGCTCCTGCCGGCGCCGCTCCTGCCGGGTTCGCCGGCGGACGACCGGCCCGAGTACCTGCTGCTCGCCAACCCCAGCAAGCCGCTCGGCCGGTACCTGTCCGAGGCCGAGTGCGACGCGGTGATCTCGTGGCTGCGGGAATCACCGCACCGCCACCTGCTGATCGACAGCGTCTACGACCTGGGAACCCCGTTCGCCGTCGGCACCCGGCGACTGCTGGACACCGGTCGTGCGGTCCTGCTGCACTCGGTCACCAAGGGATGGCTGTGGCCCCGCACGTTCGGCGTGGTCCTGCTGGGCCCGGCGCAAACCGAACTGGCGGACTTGGCCGAAGCGTTCCGGGCGGATCCGCCGACGCCGGCTCAGCTGGGGCTCGCCGACCGTCTGCTGACCGAGCACAGTGACCTGCCCCGGCAGGTCGGCGACGAACTGGCGGCCCGGGCCGAGCGGTTGTTCGAACGGCTGCCGGACGAGGTGCTCGGGGCGATTCCCACGGCGAGCCGGACTTCTCCCGGCACCTACTTCTTCCCGGTCGACATCCCGGCGCCGACGCTCCAGCGCGAGTACGGCCTGCTCGCCCTGCCGGCCGGCGTGTTCGGGGAGAGCCGCTGGTCCGGCTCCATCCTGACCAGCCTTGCCAACGGCTTCGGGACGTAGCCCTGGGTCGGGCTCCCCTGGCCCCCCTCACAGCGGCAGCGGCAGCGGGGCCCGGGCCGGGAACCCCGCCCGGGAATCCCGCCCCGGGAATCCCAGCCGGGCACGCGCGGACTACGTCCTGGCCAGGTCGCGGACGACGTCCATGTCGCTGAAGGGGATCAGTTCCTCTCCGACGATCTGGTGCGGCTCGCTGCCCTTGCCGGCCACCAGGATGATGTCCTGCGGCCCGGCAGCCGCCAGCGCGAACCGGATCGCCTGCCGGCGGTCGGCGATCCGCTCGAACACAGTGCCGGTGCCGCTGAGCCCGGAGGCGATCTGGTCCAGGATCTGCTCGGGGTCCTCGGTGCGCGGATTGTCCGAGGTCAGCACGCAGAGGTCGGAGAGCACGCCGGCGATCCGACCCATGGCAGCGCGCTTGGTGGCGTCACGGTCACCGCCGCAGCCGAAGACCGTGATGACCCGGGCCGCAGCGAAGCCCCGGACGGTGGACAGGACCTGCTCCAGTGAATCCGGCGAATGCGCGTAGTCCACGATCACCGACGTGCCCAGCGGGGTGACGAAGCGTTCGAACCGTCCCGGGATCGGTGGCATCCGGTCGAGCGCCCCGACCAGCGCCGCCAGGTCGTGCCCCAGCAGGTGGCAGGCCGCCAGCGTGGCCAGCGCGTTCGACACCGAGAACCGGCCCGGGACCGGGATCGCCGCCGGATACTTCCTGCCGTCGTGGTGCAGTGTGAAGCGGCTGCCCGCGCCATCGACGACCAGGTCGGTCGCCCGGTAGTCGGCCTCGGCCTCCACGGCGTAGGTGGTCGTCGCGTCCGGCATCAGCGCCTGGATCTGGGCGACGACCGGGTCGTCGGCGTTGACCACCGCACGTCGGCAGAGCCCCTGGAAGAGCATGAGCTTGGCGTTCTTGTAACTCTCCATGGTGCCGTGGTCGTCCAGGTGGTCCTGCGTCAGGTTGGTGAACACCCCGATGTCGATGAACGCCCGATCCACCCGGTGCGTCAGCAGCGCCATCGAGGTCGCCTCCAGCACCACGCTGCTGGTTCGCCGGTCCCTCATGTAACCCAGCAGGTACTGGAGGTCCGGCGACTCCGGGGTGGTCAGCACCGTCCTCGGCATCGGGATCGGCTCGTCACCGACCCGGCTGCCGGAGGTCCCGATGACCCCGACCCTGGCACCGGTGGCAGCCCGCAGGACCGACTCGATCATGTACGAGACCGAGGTCTTCCCGTTCGTGCCGGTGATCGCCACCATGTCCATCTCCCGGCCCGGTTCGCCGTGGTAGCGGGAGGCGGCGACGGCCGACGCCCGGCGGGAGTCCGGGACGCTCACCACGCACACGTCGTCGGGGACGGTGACGCCTGCGGGCACGCCACCTTCGACCAGGACGGCCACCGCGCCGCGTTCCAGCGCCCGCCCGATGGCCTCGGGTCCGCCTTCTCGGTGACCGGGCACCGCCAGATACAGCGAGCCGGGTGCCATCCGGTGAGCGTCGAAGCTCATTCCTCCGCTGATCTGCGTCCCCGGGTCGCCTTGGAGAACCTGGTGGTCGTACCCGTCGAGCAGCTTGCTGAGTTCCACGACTATCCCCTCAGAGGCAGTCCCGGCGCAGCGCGCTCGACACGGCCTCTCGGCGGGGCCGGCCGCAGCGCAGGAGCCGCGATGGTGACCAGAACCCGACCGCCCGCCGCCTGGAATGCCGGGCGCCGGACCGTCGGGCATCGTGCGGTTGGCCGGGCTCCCGTCCGGCGCGGCGGTGCGGCGCGAGGATCGGGGCGGCGGCGTGCTGAAGGAGAGGAGTGCGCCCTGTGATCGGGCGGTGTCTGCTACGAACCTCGGACCGGGTCGGCCGGGAACTTGCTACCCGTCGGTGCGCCAGGACAGTGGCCAGGCCGCAAGGAGTCGGTGACAGGTGGCCGGGCTGAGCAGGGACATGCCCGACGCTGCGTAAGTGTATGCCCGCTCGGGGGCGCAGCCGACCCACTCGCTGATCACGGTCAACGGGTTGCGCCGTTCCGTGCATGCCGGCAGGTCAGGACGGACCGCCGACCGGGCCGGTCAGGCCTCGGGCCCTCCACCAGGTCCCGGAGCGGTGAATGCCTCGACGAGCCGCTCGGGTGCGGCCTGCTTCCAGGAGTCCAGCAGGATGTCGTACAGCTCGGCCTTGTCCTCCAGAGCGCCGAGCCGCACGCGCACCCAGTGCGAACTCGCCTCGTGCGGCGGCACCCAGAACTTCTCCGGCTCCGACGCGATCAACTCCACCCGATCGTGTTTGGGGCAGCGCACGGCGAACGACGTCTGATCATCGGGGACCGTGACGAACATCTTGCCGGCCACCCGGAACGTGGGCATGCTCCACGCCTCCTTCTCCGTGGTCTCGGGGAAGGACAGCGCGATACGACGGACATCATCGGCATCCAGCACGGCCGCCACCCTATCGGTCCGGGCCGACCGATCCTGTGTGATCGGTACTGGTGTGCGGACCGGCTTGCGGGACCGAATCCAGGAGGCCGGGCAGCGGGGGCAGCCGTTTCGCTCCGGAAGCTGCACGCGGCCGCAGGATGCGGCGCAGCCCGCTGTGCCAGGTGCAGCTACTCACCGCCGGGGCGACAGGTTCATGCAGCCGCGCGGCCGCAGGTCAGGGATCCGACGACACGTCAGGAGCCCCGCCGGACACCGGCGGGGCTCCTGACCGTTGGGCGGCTGCGGCTCAGACCGCCGGCTGCCAGCCGAGTGCGGGGGCCAGTCCGGTGGCGATGTCGGTGAGGATCTGCACGTAGTCCTCGTGGTCGAAGGTGAACGGCAGCGCGAAGGCGACCTCCTCGACCTCCCGGAACGCGGCCTGGGCGTACAGCCGTTCGGCGATCTCGGCGGACGTCCCGACCAGGTCCGGCGCGAACATGGTCCGCGCCGGTCCCTGCGGGGCGGCGGTTCGCGGGGTCCGGCTCCGCACGTACTCCCGGTACTTCGCGCGCTGCTGCGCCGAGGCGCTGTCGGTCGGGATGACGACCAGCCCCTGGGAGACCCGGGCACGCGCGCCCTCGGGGTGGTGGGCGCGGAAGGCGAGGATCTGCGAGCGCTGGATCTCGGCGAAGTCCTCCGACTCCTCCGCCCGCACCACGTTGCTGGTCAGCAGGCTCAGTCCCTGCTCGCCCGCCCACCGGGCCGAGCGCAGGCTCGCGCCGCCATACCACATCCGACTTGCCAGGCCGGGCGCGACGGGCTGGACCCGGTCGGAGTACACCTCGATGCCCTCGACCCCGCTGAAGTCGGTGGCCGGCTCGCCGCGGACGAAGGCCAGCAGCCGCCGAACCCGCTCGTAGCCGAACTCCTCGGCCTCGGCGGAGTCGGGGTGGAGCGCGGCGGCGACCCGGTCGTAGTGACCGGGTCGTCCGACGCTGATGCCGGGGTTGAGCCTGCCACCGGACAGCAGATCGGTGGTCGCCAGGTCCTCGGCCAGCCGCAGCGGGTTCTCCCAGCCCAGCGGAATGACCGCGGTGCCCAGTTGGATGCGGTCAGTGCGCTGCGAGGCCGCCGCCAGCACGGCGACCGGCGAGGATATCCCGTACTGCAGGTGCCGTTGGCGCACCCAGGCGCTGTCGAACCCCAATTGCTCGCCGAGTTCGATGAGTCGCAGCGTCGACTCGTGTCCCTTGGCGGGGTCGGCCGGGTCGAACAGCCCGATGGTCAGGGACCCCAGCTTCCGAAGGGGCTGCGAGGGCGACGGCACCGCTTCCTCCGTCCTCCGCGACCGGCTCGGCATCGAGCGGCGCGGTTCGACTTTCACCACCCGGATTCCGGTCACCGGACGTCCGGCTCACCCTCACACACCGGTCAGCCGTGCTCAAGTGCCGTACCGGAAACGCAATCCGGCGCAACACTCAGGTGACGTCCCCGCAGCAACCCGGTTCGACGCGCTGGTCCGCCGCCCCCGCCCGGCGGGTGTGCGGTCAGCCGGTTCGGCTCGGCAGCCCGTTCTCCGCGTGTCCGGTGAAGCGCCGCAGGAAGGTCGGGTCGGTGTCAACGGTCGCCGACAGGTCGTACCAGCCGCTGAACGAGAGCAGGTTCCAGCTGTCGGTGATCGAGCCGCCGGCGGGGATCGGGTAGGTCCAAGGCCCGTCGCCCCGGTAGTGGTTGGCGGCCACGGTCACGGTGACCGGCCCGGCCGAGGAGTTGGTCATCACCAACTGCAGTCGGGGGGTGGCGGTGTAGGAGGCGGTGACCTCAACTCCCGCGCCGGCGCTGTTGGCGTCGCCGGCGAACTGCCAGCGGAACCGGTTCGGGCCGTGGACGGCGATGTCGTACCTCCCGCCGCCGTAGGTCTGGATGTGCCAGCTGTCGCTGACCGTCGCGCCGGCTGCCACGTCGTAGAACCAGGGCCCGTCGGTCTGCCCGTCGGCGCGGTAGGCCGCCAACTGCACGGCGGCGGTTCCCTGGTTGCGGAAGGTGGTGGTGAGGATCTGCCGGTCGGCGCTGAGCGAGGTGGCGGCCAGCGGCTGGTAGGGCAGCGGCCGGGCCGGCCGGGTCCCGGGGGTCTGCGTCGGCACGGCGGTCGGGCCGGTGGTCAGCGGGGTGGCGGCGGGCAGGCCCTTCTCGGGGTCGTCGGGGTCACCGGGCGCGACGGCGTGGCTGGGCATCGCGGGCAGCGTGGTGGGGATCCCCGGGTCGGCGGCGGTGAAGTCGAAGCAACTGGTCAGGTCACCGCAGATCGAGCGCCGCCAGGGCGAGATGTTGGGGAACGGGTTGTCGGGGTGCTTCCAGGTCTCGATGAAGCGGATCACCGAAGTGTGGTCGAACACCTGGGAGTTGACCCAACCGCCCTTGCTCCAGGGGGAGATGACCGTCATCGGGACCCTGGCGCCGAGCCCGATCGGCAGGCCGCCGATGAACTCGTCGGTGGCGCCGGCCGGCGGCATCGGCGGCGGCACGTGGTCGAACATGCCGTCGTTCTCGTCGTAGTTGATCAGCAGCACGGTGGAGGCCCACAGCTCCTGGTCGGCCCACAGGGCCTTCAGCACCTCCTGGATGTAGACCGCCCCGTTGAGCGGACGCCCGGCGGGGTGCTCGCAGTATCCGTAGGGGGCGACGATCCAGGAGACCTCGGGGAGGGCGCCGGCCGCGCAGTCGGCGCGAAAGCCCGCGAGCACATGGGCCGGGTCCTTGCCGAGGCCGGAGTCCGGCTGCCACGGGGCGATGCCGGCCTTCTGGGCCAGGGAGGTGTTGGCCGGGTCGTGGAAGGCCTTGAACAGCCAGAGCGGGTTGTCCCCGTAGTCGCCGACCCAGGGGTGCTTGCTGTCGTCGCCGACCTCGTTGTTCGCGTAGACCCGCCAGCTGACCCCGTGCTGCTCCAGGAACTCGGGATAGGTCGGCCAGGAGTAGACGGGCTGGTAGTCCGCGGGGTTGTTCTGCCCCGGGCCACCGTACTGGCCGGCCGCGTCGATGCTGCCGGAGAACATGTAGACCCGGTTGGGGGTGGTGGGGCCCTGCACCGAGCAGTGGTAGTGGTCGCAGATGGTGAACGCGTCGGCCAGCGCGCGGTGGAACGGGATGTCCTGCTCGGTGAAGTAGCCCATCGTCATCTCGCCCTTGGCGGCGATCCACTGGTCGCACCGGCCGGCGTCGATGGCCTGGTGCTGGTCGCCCCAGGCGTGCGGCAGGTAGTCGTCGTCCTGGCCGTCGACCTGCGTGGTGTTGATCCTGAACGGGAGCAGGTGGCCGTCGGGCCGTGCCGGGGAGGGCTGGTGGAACACGTTCAGGCCGCCCGGCATGGTGACCGCGGTACGGTCGCCGAAGCCCCGCACACCGCTCATCGTGCCGTAATAGTGGTCGAACGAGCGGTTCTCCTGCATCAGCACCACGACGTGCTTGACGTCGGCCAAGGATCCGGACGTCGCCGGGGCGGCCAGTGCCTCCACCATGCCGGGCGGCAGCATGGACAGGGCCCCGGCCGCGGCGGCGCCGCCGAGGAAGCTGCGACGGGTGAACGGGGAGCGCGACTCGGTCATCTGACCGACCTCCATCTGAAGGCTGTGGGGGGGAATGGTCTTCGCTACGTGCGCGGACATCGCGGACCGGCCGTCGTCCTGCTCCCGGCGGATCAGGCGCGCAGCACCCGCACGCCACGGGCGGTGATGGCCTTCTCCTGCTCCTCGTCGAGGATGTCGTCGGTGACCAGGTCGTCGATCGTGGCGAGCGGACAGATCTCGGCGAAGGTCACCCGGCCGATCTTGGTGTTGTCCGCGACGACCACGGAGCGGGCGCTGCTGCGCAGGAAGGCCCGGTCCGTGTGGGCCTCCATCTCGTCGTGCGTGGTGCAGCCCTCGCTCGCGGTCAGGCCGTCCACCCCGATGAAGGCGATGTCCAGGTGGTACTGGGCCAGCATCCGCTCCGCCGCCGGTCCGACCAGTTCGTAGCTGGCCGTGCGGGCGTTTCCGCCGACGACCACCAGCCGGATCTCGGGCCGGACGATCAGGTCGGCTGCGATGTTGACCGCGTTGGTGACGATCGTGATCCCGCTGCGCTCGGCCAGCGCGTGCGCGATCTCGGTGACGGTGGTGCCGCCCGTCATGCCGACCACGGCCCCGTCCGGGACCAGCGCGGCCGCGGCGACGGCGATCCGCCGCTTCTCCTCCTGCTGCCGACCGGCCCGGTGACGCAGCGGCAGCTCCAGGTTGACCGCGCCGGTCATCGCGCCACCTCGGGTGCGGTGCAACAGCCCCTGCTCGTGCAAGCTCTGCAGATCGCGACGGACGGTCGCCCCGGACACGTCGAGCAGCTCGGCGAGGGCGTGCACGTCCGCGCTGCCCTCCCTGACGACGTAGTCAAGGATGCGTGCGGTTCGATCAGCTTTGAGCATGGCGGGAGAGTGGCTCCAGGTCGGCGCAGCACCGGTTGCGGTCCGCTTCGGCCCTGCGGGTGAGCCGGGCGGGGGCGGTGGCGCCAGGCGCTGCCGCCGACCCCACCCGGAGTGTCGGAACTTCGTCGGGTCAGGACGTGGGCGGGGTGCTGAAGGGCGCGGCCCAGGTCTGGTTGGTCTGGACGGCGTTCGGCGCGGCGCCGCAGCTGTAGAGGCCGACCGGAGTTCCTGGTGCGGTGGTGGTGCCGCTGTAGACGTCCAGGCACTGGCTGGTGCCGGCCAGCTTCAGGTTGCCGTCCCGGGTGTAGGTCCAGGTCTGCCGGCCGGGCGCGGAGCCGCAGGCTGCGACGCCGACCCACTGGCCGGACTGGCCGTTGACCGCTCCGGTGCTGGTGCCGCTCTGCGCGGTCAGGCAGAGGTTCGAGGTGCCGTTCTGGAGGAGCTGGACGGAGCCGTCGGCGTTGCGCTGCCACTGCTGGTTCGAGTTGCCGGTGCAGGTGTAGACGTCGACCGGGTTGTTGGTGCCGGTGCCGGAACGGTAGTTGTCCAGGCAGAGCGAGGCCTTGCCCCAGCCGTCGCGGGAGGCGGTGATCTGGCCGCGCGGGGTGACGGTGCCGCAGCCGTTCTGCGGGGTGATCTTCAGCATCGCGTTGTCGTGCGAGCCGATGGCCAGCGGCACCGAGCCGGTGGAGCTGCTGGTGCTGTGCGCCCACAGGTCGCGCACGTCATAGCCGCAGCCGCCGGTGCTGAAGCCGAGGGCCGACAGCGAGAGCGTGTAACTGGCACTGGAGGCGCCCTTGTTGAGCACGACGACGGATCGGCTGCCGTCGGCCAGCGGCTTGACCACCACGTCGATGCCGCTGCTCGCGGCCGGCGTGCCGTCGCTGTTGGCACCGCCGCCGGTCAGCCGGTAGCCGCCGGCGCCCAGCGGGTCCTGGTCGACCGCGATGACCTCGGAGTTGCCGAGGATCGCCACCGAGGCGTTCAGGTGCGCGGCCTCGCTCGGGTGCGCGGCGATGTAGGAGGGCTCGAACTTGCGGGCGTCGGTGGAGATCACCAGCGGCGCGGCCAGCGAGGAGAAGAGCGCCAGCTGGCTGCGCTCCTCGGCGGTGGTCATGCCGTTGTCGCCGATCAGCAGCATGTCGGCGTCGTTCCAGTTGCCGGGACCCTGGTAGCGGCTGAGCTCGAGGGAGTTGTCGAAGCTCTGGTAGGCACCGAAGTTGTAGCCGCCGCTGGGCAGCGGCTGGTTCCACGGGTCCTTGCCGTCACCGTAGTTCCAGATGTCCGGACCCACCCGCCACAGCTGGCCGAGCGAACGGACCCAGTTCATCGCGGCGAACTTGGTCGAGCCGTTCCCGTAGGCGGCTGGCGCGGAGATGTTGAACATCACGTTCGGCGTCGGCGTGCCCGCGTTGTTGGCGTTGCTGACCGCCGTGTTCAGGTCGCCCGACATCCGCGCGTCCAGCGTCTGCATCGGCTCCTGCTGCCCGCAGTTGTCGTACTTGAGCTCGTCGACGCCCCAGTAGACGAAGGAGTTGGCGTCGTTCTGCTCGTAGTGCTCGCTGCCGTTGGGCAGGTTGGGCGCGGTCGGCGCGTCGGTGCTGCAGGTGTGCGTGCCAGAGGTCTCGTAGATGCCGAACTTGGCGCCCAGGCTGTGCAGGTAGTCGCCGTAGGCGGTCAACTCGTAGTCGAAGCCGGGCTGCCTGGTGGCGTCGCGGACGTCGGTGGCGCCGCCCCAGTTGAGCCCACCGTGCAGGTAGCCGGAGCTGTTGCGGTACATCCAGCAGTCGTCGACCGTGATGCTCTTGTAGCCGGCGTTGATCAGACCGGAGTCCGCCAGGCCCTTGGCGTTGTCCTCCATGTACTGCTGGAACGAGTAGTTGAGCCGGTTGGAGCCGTCCAGCGGCGCCTGCGGCGTGCAGGTGGCGCGCGACCAGTTGTTGAAGCCCATCGGCGGGACCGGCGCGACCGGGGAACCCGGCGTCGCGGCGGAGGAGAAGTTCGCCGCCGACTGGCTGACGCCGTCGTTGGCGGTCGCGGTGCCGGTGCCGAGCAGGCAGCCGGCCGGGATCAGTGCCACCGTCAGGGCGGCGAGCAGCGGCCTGCGGAGCGTTCGGATTGCCACGGGGGTTGGCTCCTTGGGTGAGGGTGGTTGCCGAGCGGCACTGCCGGGCCGCGGTCGGGCAGGCTCGCCCGGGCCATCGGCACGTGGGGTTGCCGAACAGTCCTGTCATGGACAGCTGAGACCTGGCGAGTGGATGACATAATCTGCGCAATAGTGCGCCGGAGTCAACAGGAACGCGCAGTTGCTTGCAGAAGATCGCATCGAAACGGACTCCCGGCGCGGCTCACGAGGCGGACCCCCGGCGCGGCCCGGGTGCGGCCTGGGTGCGGCCCGGGTGTGCCCTCATCAAATCCTCAGCTTCGGTCGGGAATCATGCACGGAGGTCGTGGCGGGAGCGAAGCGGGCGAGACCTGGACAGTGCCACCCGCACCGCCCGCACCCCCGCAGCCGCACCACTGGAGGCCTTCCGCATGCCCGTCGACGTGTCCCCGGACCCCGTGGTCCCGCCGCCGGCCTTCCAACCGCTCCTGCCGGACGAGCCGCGCGAGGTCGGCGGATACCGGCTGCACGCCCGGTTGGGATCGGGCGGCATGGGGCGGGTCTACCTGTCGTACACGCCCGGCGGCCGGCCGGTGGCGCTCAAGACGCTGCGGCCGGAGTTCGCCCAGGACCCGGAGTTCCGCTGGCGCTTCGCCCAGGAGGTCGCCAACGCCCGCCTGGTCCACGGCCTGTACACCGCCCAGGTGATCGACGCCGGCGTGGACGCCGAGGTGCCCTGGCTGGTCACCGCGTACATTCCCGGCCCCTCGCTGCGGCAGGTGGTGCGCGAGCACGGCGTCCTGCCGGTGCGCAGCACACTGCTGCTGACGGGCGGGATCGCGGAGGCCCTGCAGTCGATCCACGGCGCCGGGGTGGTGCACCGGGATCTCAAGCCCGCCAACGTGCTGGTCGCGGCCGACGGCCCGCGCGTGATCGACTTCGGCATCGCCCGCGCGGCCGACGCCATCGCGGTGACCAGCACCGGAATCCGGATCGGCTCCCCCGCGTTCATGGCGCCCGAGCAGGCGCTCGGCCGCCCGGCCACAGCTGCGGCCGACGTCTTCGCGCTGGGTGCGCTGGCAGCCTACGCGGCGGGCGGCGCACCGCCGTTCGGCGTCGGCCCGGAGGCCGCGGTGCTCTACCGGGTGGTGAACGAGCAGCCGGATCTCGGCCGGGTCCCGAGCGAGCTGCACGCGCTGCTGCTGCGCTGCCTGGCCAGGCGGCCCGAGGACCGTCCGACCCCCGCCGAGATCATCGAGGCCACCCGCAACCACCCGGCGGTGAACGGCCAACTGCGCTTCGCGGACGACTGGCTGCCCACCCGGGTCTCCGCCGACCTCACCCGCTGCTCCGACCTGCCGCAGCCCTCGCCCACCGCGATCCTGCTGACCGAGGCGCCGACTGCTCTGCTGCCGGCCCCGTCGCCCACGCTCGCCGCTCCGGTGGTCGCCCCTCCGGCAGCCGCTGCTCCGGCGGTCCCCGCTCCGGCAGTGGCTGCTCCGGCAGTCCCGGCGGAGGTCAAGTCGCAGCGCAATGGGGCGTCCTGGAAGCCGGTGCTGCTGGCGGCGCTGGTGCTGACCGTCGGCGGCACGGTCGGCGGCCTCCTGCTGGTCGACAAGCTCGACCAGATCCTCGCGGCCACCGAACCGGCCGGCGGCAACCCGACGCCCAGTGACACCGCCCCGGACGCGACGGCGTCACCGACCGACGCCCGGACGCCGGCCGACTCGGCGGGCCCGGACGCCCCGCCCGCCTACACCGCGGCGTACACCGACGCGGTCCTGACCGCCCCTGACGACTCGTACGACTTCGACATCAAGACCGGCCGAGTGGTCGCCGCGGAGTCCACCCCGTGGTCCATCGGGCACAACAGCACCGAGTTCCTGATCCCATTCGGAAGCAACGCCGCCCTCGCCCCCAACGGTCGGCCGACCCCGGCCGAGTGCTCGACGGCCGTCGACCAACACGCGGCGACGGCAGTCGACTTCGCCGATCTGCCCGCCGGCGGAGCGTTCTGCGTGCGCTCACGAAGCACCCAGGACCTCGCGATCGTGCGGGTGATCGGCGTGACCGACAACGGCCCGGTGAAGGTCTCGATGGACTACTACCGCAGCGGTAGCTGACCGCTCCTGGTGCACCTTCGGATCAGCAACTCGCGCCCGGCCGGACCGGCTTGAGCGCGACCAGGTAGCCGTCGACCGCGTCGGTGACGCAGCTGTTGCTGCGCCCGTAGGCGGTGTGGCCGAGGTCGTTGTAGGTGAGCAGCATGCCGCCGGGCAGCTGGGCGACGAGGCTCTGCGCGTCCTGGTACGGGGTCGCCGCGTCGCCGGTGGTGCCCACGACCTGCGCACACCGGCCGCCTCGCTCCAACTGCTCGCCGAAACCGGCCTGCGTGGCGAGGCCGGCACCACCGAGGTCCTGCAACGCACCCTGCGCCTGGCCACCCGGATGGGAGAACTGGTCGACGGCCTGCTCACCCGCGCGCGACTGATGGCCGGAGCGGTCCCGCTCGCCCTCGAACCGCTGCGGCTCGACCAACTCTCGTCGAGGCCGTGGTCGGCGACACCTCTGCCGACCAGCACCGGGTGAGCCTGCGGACCGAGCCGGCGGTCGTCGTCGTCGACCCCGAACTACTGCGCCGGGCCGTCGCCAACCTCCTGCACAACGCGCTCACCCACGGCCACCACCCGGGCCAACCCGCCGAGGTCGAGATCACCGTGACCGCCGACGGCACGGTCACCATCGACGACGCCGGCCCCGGCGTACCACCCGAGCAGGCCAAGTCACTCTTCGAACGCTTCCGCAGCGGCGCAGGCTCCACCGGCCTCGGCCTCTCCATCGCCGCCTGGGTCGCCCACGCCCACAACGGCTCCCTCACCCTCACCACCAGCCCCCGCACAGGCGCCCGCTTCCGAACTGCTCGTCAGGGATGAGGAAGGCGTGGTGCTGTGACTGGATTGGCTCGTTCCTCTTCTCGTAGTAGTCGAGCGTCACGCCGTTGCCGAGGTCGACAGGCAGGAACGGCCCGAACGGAGTGCCGACCTTCAAGCCCAGGACTACTGCTAGGAACTCGGCAGACAGGTGCCGGTCGCTTGCGTAGACAGCCGTGTGGTTGAGCTGGACGACGGCCGTTCGCGGCTCGGCTTCATGCGGGTACTGCTGGTCATTGGACATCAGTGGTGTATCTCCGGTCTTGGGATCCGCTGGAACGAGGCGCCGGATGCGGGCGCCGGGAGCTAAGACTCGAAGAAGGGGGCGGGCCTCTTGCCCGCCTCGGGCTCACGCCGAGGCCGGGAACCTCACTCGTGCGTGGCCCATGGCCGACCCGGCAGTCACCCGACCGACCTTAGCGATCACCACCGGCGGGGACAACATCTTTCATCGGCCACGCTTCGGCCACAGTCCGGGCCGCCGGTCGAATCTGGCCCGGCGTCGTCACGAGTGACCGCAGACCGCGAGGGCGGCGGCGAGGGCCCAAGCTTGACGCATCCGCCCTCGCCACAGCGGACCGGAGCTGGGTGCCAGGGTTCAGGCGCTCCACATTCCTGACCGGTTCCCGGAGCGGCGGGGCCGGGTGGACTCGTCCCGAGGGGTGGCGAGGATCGGGTCCACCCGGAGGGTGTGGGTCGGTCAGCAGCCGGACTTGTAGAAGTACTTGCTGACTTGGGGGTCGTCCATGTTGTCCTTGGTGATGGCAACCATGGTGGTGCCGATCTGCTTTTCGGCGGGCTTGCCGTCGAAGGCGGCGGCGAGTTGGTCGACGGCTTGGGTGCCGATGGCGCCGGGGTCCTGGGCGACCAGTACCTGCACGGTGCCGGCCTTGAGGGCGGTGATCTCGTCGGGTTCGGCGTCGAAGGCGGCGACCTTGACCGCGCCCTGCTTGCCGGCCTGCTGGAGGCCGGTGGCGATGCCCTGGCCGGTGTTGGTGTTGCCGGCGAAGACGCCGCCGAGGTCGGGGTGGGCGGCCAGGGTGGACTGGATCTGTGAGGCGGCGGTGGCGGGCAGGTCGTTGTCGTAGAGGGTCGGCAGGACGGTGATGCCGGGGTGGTTGGCCATCTCCGCGGTGAAGCCCTTGATCCGGGCGTCGGTGGTCGAGACGCCGGGCTTGACGCTGATCACGATGGCCGAGCCCTTCTCGCCCATCTGCTGGGCGAGCGCCTTGGCCGCGACCTTGCCGCCCTCCTCGTTGTCGGAGGAGATCCGGGTGATGCCGATCGAGGTGTCGGTGACCGAGGTGTCGACGAGGGCGACCTTGGTGCCGGAGGACTGGATCTGCTTGAGGGAGGGGGTGAGTGCGCTGGTGTCGACCGGGGAGACCATCAGGCCGTCGGGCCTGGCCGCGGCGACGGAGTCGATCAGCGGGCGCTGGACCGACACGTCCCACTGCGCGGAGCCGTCGGCGGTGAAGTCCAGCCCCTTGGCCTTGGCCTCGGCCTGCGCGGCGCAGGTCATGGTGATGTAGAAGGGGTCGCTCTTCACGCCGGTGATCAGCGTGACCTTCTTGTGGGCGCCGCCGGCGGTGCCGGATGTGCCACCGGAGCCGGACGAGCTGCAGGCGGCGGTGGTGGCCAGGGCCAGGGCGGCGCCGGCGGCCACGAGCAGCGCGCGCTTTCTACGGAGACTCGACATGACGGTGTCCTCCTTCGTCGTGCGCCGCGTGGCGCCGTGTGGTCCTCCCGCCCTGACTGCGGGAGCGGTCTCACCAGGGGGTTGGCGAGTTGGTCCGAAGAGCCGGTGAGTCGGTCCGGGGAATCGGTGAGTTGGCCCGGAGAGCCGGTGAGTTGGTCTGCAGAGCCTGCGAGTCGGTCCGGGAAACCGGTGAGTTGGCCCGGGGAACCGGTGAGTTGGTCCGCAGAGCTGGCGAGTTGTCCTAGAGAGCTGCCGGCCGGCGGCCGGCGCTCAGGCCCGCTCGCGGGTCTTGCGCCGCACCTGGTCGATGTAGACGGCGGCGACCAGCACCACGCCGACGGCCACGTCCTGCCAGTACTGCTGGACTCCGATGACGATCAGACCGGTCGTCAGAACCGCGGGGATGAACACGCCGATCACGGTGCCGAGCACCGAGCCGCGGCCGCCGAACAGGCTGGTGCCGCCCAGCACCACGGCGGTGATCACCTTGAGGTTGTCGGTGGAGTGGCCGGCGATCGAGGTGGTGCCGTACGAGGCGAGCCACATCACCGCGCCCAGCCCGGCCAGCAGCCCCATCAGCCCGTACACCTTCACCAGGTGCCGGCCGACGTTGATGCCCGCGCGCTGGGCGGCGGCCTGGTTGGAGCCGATCGCCAGGGTGTAGTTGCCGAACCGCGTGCCGCCCAGCACCAGGCCGAACACGACGGTCACCACGGCGGCGAGGACCACCAGCCACGGGACGCCCAGCAACTTCCCGTAGCCCAGGGTGTTCTGCAGGTTGGCGGCGGCGGCACCGGCCGGATCCTGCCCGCCGGTGGCGAGTTCGGCCAGACCGAGGGCCGTGCCCAGCCCGCCGAGCGTCACGATCAACGGGGGTACTTTTCCGGTCGCGACCAGCGCGCCCTGCAGCGCGCCCCACGCCGCGCCGAGAGCGAGGGCGATCAGCACGCAGATCGCCACGGTCGTCCAGCCCGCGTCGGGCCCGCCGTGGTGGATGTTGTACTCGCCGGCAGCGACGGCGGCCAGGACGACGACCGAGCCGATCGACAGGTCGATGCCCGCGGTGATGATCACGTAGGTCATTCCGACGCCGAGCACCAGGTAGATGGCGGCGTTGACGGCGATCTGGGTGAGGTCGTAGGCGGTGAAGAACTTGCCGGGTGCGGCGATGGTGAAGAAGGCGACCAGCGCCGCGAGGATCACGAAGGTCCACAGTTCGCTGATGCCCGCGATGCGGCTCAGCGCCTGCGGCACACCGCCGGAGCGGACGGAGTCCCCCGCTTCGGGCGTCTGCCGGCTGTCCCGGGTCGTGGCGGTCATCGTTCCTCCTCCGAAGGCCGTTCCGCGGTGGAGTCCGGGCCTGCGTCCTGCTGGGCGAGATGGTCGAGCGAGCCGGTCATGGCGCCGACCAGTTCCTCGATGGTCGTGTCGGCCGCGTCGAAGTGGGCGACCCGCTTGCCCAGCCGCAGCACCTCCACCCGGTCGGCCACCGACAGCACCTCGGGCATGTTGTGACTGATCAGCACCACGCAGATCCCCCGGTCCGCGACCCGGCGGACCGTCTCCAGGACGCGGGCGCGCTGCACCACGCCCAGGGCGGCGGTCGGCTCGTCCATGAAGATGACCCGGTTGGCGAAGGCGACCGCCCTCGCCACCGCCACGGACTGGCGCTGCCCGCCCGACAGTGTCGCCACGGGTGCCGTCAAGTCCTTCAGTGTGATGCCCAGTTCGGCAAAGGCCTTGACCGCCTCGCGCCGCATCGCGGGCCGGTCGAGGACGCCCAGGCGCCCGAGCAGGCCGCCGCGCAGGAGCTCCCGGCCCAGGTACAGATTGCTCGGCGCGTCCAGATCCGGTGCCATCGACAGGTCCTGATAGACCGTCTCCACGCCCCGGCGCTGCGCGTCCTGCGGTCCGGCGAACCGTACCGGCACTCCGTCGAGGCGGACCTCGCCGCCGTCCGGGGCGATCACCCCCGACAGGACGTTGACCAGCGTGGACTTGCCGGCGCCGTTGTCGCCGATCAGAGCGACCACCTCACCGGCGTGGGCGGTGAAGTCGGCGCCCTGGAGCGCCTGCACGTGGCCGAAGCGTTTCAGCACGCCGTACGCCGCCAGCAGCGGCTCCCTCGCAGAGGCCATGTCACGCCCTCCCGGTTTGGGAACGTTATCAGCGGGCTTGATTGTGAGTTCGCCCTGAGGGGCTGTCAAGGGAAAGAACCGGCTGGTTCGCAGCTTTCCCGAAACACCGTGGAAACGGTTAAACACACGATCTCGCACCCTATTTGGCGGCAGGTACGCGTAATGCGGCCATCGACGCCGAGTCCGGCCTGCGCTACCCTCCGCAGCGGCAACACTCCGCAGTGAAACCGGTAACGTTACCGGCAAAAGCGCCGTGGTAACGTTACCGAGCCGAGATCGAATCGAAAGCAGGGAAGAGGTTGGAGACGTGGCTACGCGGCCAACCATGAAGGACGTCGCCGCGGAGGCCGGCGTCGGCGTGATGACGGTGTCCCGGGTCGTCAACGGTGACCCGGGCGTCGCGCCGGGTACCGCGGCACGGGTGGAAATCGCGATCCGGAAACTGGGCTACCAGCGCGACGACGTGGCCCGTCAGCTGCGCCGCGCCGATCAGCTGAGCCAGACCATCGGGCTGATGGTCGATCATGTCAGCGACCCTTTCATGGCGGCCATCGCCTCGGCGGCCGAGGACGTCGCCCGCCAGCACGGAAGCGTGGTGCTGATCGGATCCACTCGGGACGACCTGCGGCGGGAGCGCGAAGTCGTCGCGGCCTTCACCGCTCGCCGGGTCGACGGGCTGATCCTCGCCCCGGTCGCCGGCAGTCACCGTTTCCTGCGGCCGGTGCTGGCCCAGGGCACCAAACTCGTGTGCGTGGACCGGGCCGCGCCCGGCCTGGACGTGGACACGGTGGTGGTGGACAACTTCGACGCCGTGCACAACGCGGTGCGGCACCTGGTCGCCCACGGCCACCGGCGCATCGGCTACCTCGGGGACAAGCAGGAGATCCGGTCCGTCGACGAGCGCTACCGGGCCTACCTGGCAGCGCTGGCGGAGGCCGGCATCGACGCCGATCCGGCCATCGTGCGGCACGGACTGAGGTCCGGGCCGGACGCCGCCGCGGCCGTCACCGGGATTCTCTCCGCTCCCGAACCCCCCACCGCGATGTTCGCCAGCAACGACATCGTCGCCATCGGGGTCCTGGCCGTGCTGCCCGCCCACATCGCGTTCGTCAGCTTCGACGACTTCACCCTCGCCGAGCGGCTGACCCCGGCGGTCACCGTCATCGCCCAGGACCCCGTCGCCATCGGGACGACCGCCGCGCACCTGCTGTTCGCCCGGCTCCACGGCGACAGCTCTCCGCCCCGCACCATCGTGATGCCCACCGAGCTGATCACCCGTGGCTCGGGGGAGATCCCCGGACCGTACGCACATGGACGTTGACCTCGCTGGGGGCGTAGCCGACCCTCCGTCACGGTCCCGCCGCCCCCACGTACGGTCGTTCGATCTCCCCACAAGTCTCACAAGGAACGTCTGTTGCTGAGACCCCTCTCCTGCTTACGCTCCGCTCGCGCACGTTGGCGTGTGCACCCGCACGGTGCTGCCGGATCGGTTCCGGTAGTGCGCGGAACGTACGGAAAGATCACATGGGTTACTGCGCGTCCTGCCGGCGTCACCTCAATGGCGCCCTCTCCTGCCCGGGCTGCGGTGCGCCGGCGGCACCGGCTCCCGCCGAGCCGGCTGAGCCGCACGGCGCTGGGCACCATCAGCCGAGCCCGGTGGACTACTCGCCCGCGCCCAGCAGCACGCCCGTGGACAGAGCCCCTGTCACGCCGCTGGACAGAGCCGCCGTCACGCCCCCCGACAGAGCCCCGGTGCAGCGCCGCGCCAGACGGCGGCCGAAGCGCCGGCGGGCCCCGCTCGCCCTGACGGCGATCGGGCTGGTGGTCGGGGGTCTGGGCGCGATGGTGCTCGCCAGCGGGCATTCGGAGAGTGCGACGACTCCGACGGCCTCCTCCTCGGACACGGAGAAGCCGGGGTCCGGCGTCAACAGTTCCTCAGGTGCCCCGGGGGCCTCGACGACCCGGCCGGGCGGCCAGGGGACGGCGGGGCCGCAACAGAGCGGCACCGCCCGCCTGAGCTCCTCCCCGTCCGCCACCACCAGCGCCACGTCCAGCCCCACCGGCTCGCCCGGCGCCTCCGACCCCGCCAAGCCGTCCGGCCAGCCCTCGGCCACCGCCCCGGCGAGCAGCGCCCCCACCGCGCGCCCCAGCACGCCGGCACCCGCGCCCTCCTCGCCGCCGGCGCCGCAGCCGAGTTCCTCCCAGCCCAGCCCGACCGAGAAGCCCAAGCCCACCTGCACCCCGGTTCTCCTGTGGTGCGACTGAGGCCGACCGGCACTTGGGGGGCGTCCAAGTGCCGGTCGGTCCAGGGTGGGCAATGACTGATTGTTCGTCAGGAAGGCAGCCGCCACTGCTGGTTGGCCGACCCGGTGCAGTCCCAGATCTCGGCCTGGGTGCCGGGGGTGGTGGACCAGCCGGTGTCGTCGAGGCACTTGTTGGACTGCGGGTTGTAGAGCGAGCCGTTGGACCGCGGGATCCAGACCTGGGCACCGGTGTTGTTGCAGGTGTAGAGGTCGACGGTGGTGCCGTTCGCGGTGCCGCCGCCGTTGATGTCCAGGCACTTGCCGAGCACGTGCAGGGTGCTGCCCGCCTGGACGACGGTCCA